>JAHFOS010000045.1 GCA_023261545.1 bacterium | reverse complement strand
AAGTGTCGCGCCAGGGCCAATCGGGAGCCACCAGGGTTCCATCGTTGATGGTGAATTGGCTGTACCCGGGCACGGTCCAGGTGTTCTCCTCGGAAAACAGGGCCAGGCCCGCCGGGTTCTTGGCCTGCTGGGGCTTCCAGATCGCCTGGCTGTTCCAATCCCAGGAATATCCCGCCACGTTCCAATTCATCACGTAGCTGCGTGTCGTGGTGCTCTTGCCGCAGACAAGAGCGAAGGTGGGACAATAGTAGGCATCGGTGGTGGTGAGGTAGGGATAGAGGAGACCCGCGCGGAGGCCATTCAGGGTGGGGTCATCCCAGTATCCTTCGACCCAATGGCGGTGGGGGGCAAAGACCCCGTAGTCCTCGACGTAGATGAGCTGCGCCAGGGAAAGCTGGTGCAGGTTGGCTTGACATTTTACTAATCGCCCCTGCTCTATGGCACGGCGGAGGCTGGGGAAAATGAGTGCCATGAGGATGGCCAGGATGGCGATGACCACCAATAGCTCGATCATCGTGAAATAATGTAGGGATTTGCGTGGATGGCTGCTCATAGTGCCGATGGGAAATTGGATTTATGGACCCTTCGTGATTCTAGCGCAAGATGACCTGAAACAACCTGAAACAAGGCAGCGCAGCGGCCCGACCCAGACGTGGAAACCGCTGTACGGCCAGAAGAGGAGGAGCAAAAATCACCTCCCCTACCCAGGTTGCCCACCATCTATTTTCGGCTATCATCATCCAAACCCGCCGTGTATAACATCCCCACCGAGCCGGAAAAAACTGGCCCCACAGAACCCAATTCGCGATCCCAATATAAGGCGCGGAGATTTGCATGGCTGAAATATTGCATCTCAGGATATAACGGCACGGGGTTTTCATGGCGTGCGGTCCCGCGGGGTTCGCTCAGCGTCCGGCTTCTGGAGCTCGCTCGTCGTGACTGATAACCAGCGCCGGCAAGGAGAAGACGTGCGCGGCCTGCCCATCGCGGCGGGAGCGCATCCCGTTGCCCCCGGCCACGAGATCCACCGGCCGCGGGGTCTCGGAGAATGGACCTTGTGGCTGACCGTGCGCGGGCGCTGCCGCATTCAGGGATGCGCGGACGATATCATCAGCTCCGCCGGCGAGCTCATCCTGTATCAGCCGCGGGTGCTTCAGCTTTATGGTACGCGCGATCTGCAGGACCCCTGGTATCCCTTGTGGGCGGTGTTCGCGCCGCTACCTCACTGGCTCCCGCGCATGAGCTGGCCGGAAATTGCCAAGGGCGTCATGCGCCTGGGACCACTGGAAGAGGACGCCCGCGTCGAGGTGCAGAGCGCCTTCGAGGAGCTGCTCGCCGCCCTTCAGCCCTCGATCCACGATGGGGAGGCGTGGGCCATGCACCACCTGGAGCGCATCCTGTTGCACTGCGACGCCGCCAATCCCTTGCGCCGCTCGGGCATGGATCCGCGCGTTCGGGAGGCGGTGCAATACCTCGCCGCTCGGATCCAGTCGCCGCCAAGCCTTGGCGCGGTGGCCGCAGCGGTCCACCTGTCCCCGCCGCACCTCTGCCGCCTTTTCAAGGAGCAACTGGGTACCCCGCCTCTGGCTTATCTCGAACAACTGCGGTTGGGAAAGGGAGCCGAGCTCCTGAAATACTCATCCCTCAGCGTCAAGGAAGTAGCGGGAGAGCTCGGGTACCACAGCTCCTTCTATTTTTCCGCCCGCTTCCGGCACAGGTTCGGGAAAAGCCCGCAGCAGTTCCGCCATGATTTCCTGGAAAAATCGCCTGGGAAAACCACGCGGATCCGCCAGGGGAATAGCGGATAATCCGGCCATGGGATTGGCCCCCCTTCCACGGCTGCTGTTTGCGGAAATGGGGTGGCGTTCCTCATGCGGACGACAATTTTCCGGGTATTCATGGGGCTTTTCTTCAAACCTGCGCATAGGCCAGAGGTTGACGGTCCAGGGTTTCCTCTCATGGAAATTCGTCATTCAGACCTCCTGATCCGCACGCGCCAGCACCTGGAGCAGGATAATCCATCGTAGGTTTTCGAGCCTGGGGAGTATGTCCCCCGGGGTCATCCTCGCCTACGATGGGGGGGTCCCTTGATTCAGAGCGCCTTCATGGACCTCAGAGGAGAGACGCATGGCCTTGAACACAGAGCAAATCGACCTCTTTCACGAAAGTGGCTACCTCAGCGTCGGCAAGGTGCTGCAGGACGCCGAGATCGAGGTTCTGCGCGAGGAGTACGACCGCATGCTGGAGCTCTATTGGCGCGAAAACAAGCTGCGCAATCTCGCCATCAGCGACACCGAGGACCTGGACGCCAAGAAGAATGCTCCCCTCAAGATGATCCAAATGATGCAGCTCAGCGAACGCAGCCTTATTTTCCGCAAGCTCCTCTACGACGCGCGACTGCTGGACATGGTGCAGGATTTTATCGGTCCCAACATCATGCTCTTCCATGATCAGGCCCTCTACAAACCGAAGCACGATGGAGGCGCGGTGTTCTGGCACCAGGACAACAGCTACTGGAAATGCCGGCCCGCCAACCTCGTGAGTCTCTGGCTGACCCTGGATGACGCCGACGAGCAGAACGGTGCCCTGCACTTCATCCCCGGCAGCCACCTGAAGCCCGTCCATCACGTCAAGGCCGAGAGCACCAACGCCCTGCTTGACATCCACGGTGTGGACGTGGCAAAGGCGAAAATCGTCGAGCTGCCCGCCGGAGGCTGCCTGCTGCACCACTGCCAGACGCTGCACTACTCTCCACCCAACCGCACCAGCCGCCAGCGCCGGGCCTTTATCATGCACTACATGAATCCAGGAACGCGAATGGGGGACGGTTACCTGGAGGTCGCCTTCGAGCGCCCCCTGTTGCGTGGCCGGTATTAACAGGGTGCCGTTCTTCTTTCAACAAGGTGCGTGCGCGAGAGGTCGTGATGCTACAGATGCCAAATCGTTCAACTTATTCCCACCCCGGATATTTTTTCAGTGCCGTTTCCCGCTATGATTTCTGGAGCGGAGGCGAAAGGGCGCCGCGAAACATGTCCAGAATCGAATGCTCCAGAAAGGAACCCGCACCATGTGTCAAAATCCTGCCCTCCTTCTCCGGCTTGCACTTTTCTTCGCCTGGCTGCCATTCGGGAGGATGGGCGTGATCCTCGCGGAAGCTACGGAGGCGGGAACCACCGTGCTGCCGGCCACCGTCATGCCCGCCGTGGTACCTCCGGGCTCCCCGTTCAAAGTGACCTACAATTGGAAAACCACGGGGCGGCTGCCGCGGGCTAACACGGTTTTCGTCCACTTCATCGGCGAGAAGGGCGATCTCGCCTTTCAGGCCGACCACGTTCCCTACATTAACACGGACTCCAACATGTGGACCGGGGATATCGGCTATACGGTCAAGGGCACCGTGCCGGAAAAGGCCGCGGATGGGAGTTACAAGATCCTCGTGGGCCTCTACAGCGCCGCGGGACGGGAGATCCTCGCCCCCGGCCAGGGTGTGGCCGACGCCGGGGATCGGCGCTACGAAGTGGGTGTCATCAAGGTGGATCACAGCGCCCCTAAGCCCAAGCCAGACACCGAAGGCCCCGTGACCCTGGACCTGAGCGGCTATAAAATAACCTTTCAAGAGGAATTTGACGGACCGCTAGACTTCTCACCCTGGGGGCCGGGCACCAAGTGGATCGCCCACACACCGTGGGACGGGGATTTCGGGGACGCCGCCTTCACCGACTCCGCCGAGGACTCGCCTTTTAAGATTGAAAATGGCGTGTTGCGCATCGAGGCGCGCAAAGAGCAAGACCCGAAGGATAAATGGAAACGCGCGTGGCGCTCGGGCCTGCTCGCCTCCACCGACTCCAAGGGCAAGGGCTTTTCCCAGAAATACGGTTACTTCGAAATGCGCGCCAAGCTGCCGACGGCACCGGGCGTCTGGCCGGCTTTCTGGTTGGCGTCGATCATGCCCGATCCGCGCGAGGGCGTCGTGGAGATCGACGTCCTGGAGTTCTACGGCCACTTCCCCAGCTCCTATTCCTCCGTGGTCCATGTCTGGAAGCCCGAGCCCCACCGCGCCGCCGGCACCAGCACGACCACCAAGCTCAACCAGGTCGCGGACGGCTTTCACAACTACGGCACGCTGGTCGAACCCGATGGGATACGCATATACTTCGACGGCGTGGAGGTCTGGAAAACCCCGACGCCCCCCGAGCACATCCTGCCCCTCGGCGTGCTTCTCAATCTGGCTCTGGGCAGCGGCTGGCCTATTGATAAGGTGCCCAGTCCCACCTACATGTACGTGGATCACGTCCGGGTTTACGGCAAGAAGTGAGGCACCGCGCCGCAGACGCGAGAACCGGTGCAGCGGATGGCTGTTTTCTGGTGATGCTTGGGGATAGGGGTCGTGAACTCGGCGGTGACGTTGGAACAAACAGCCTGGGTTGCCGCGCTATCGCGTCCCGCAAAATGCGGAGTCCTCCTCCTCCCGGAGCCGCCATGTCCAACCCCCGCTTCGCTCGTCGCGCTTTCCCCTGTTTCCTGGTAGCGCTGCTGCCTTGCTTGCTGCGCGCCGCGGAGCCGGTATCGCTTTCCGACGAATCCAAGCCGGGTTGGGGCTGGACGCTCGGCCTGGGCGAGGAGTTTCCTGGCGCTCAGGGGAGCCTCGCCGTTGATACGGAAACCGTGCGCAATGGCAAGGCGTGCCTGAAACTTGCAGGCGACTTCAGCAAGGGCGGCAACTACATCCAGGCGCTGGCCCCGGTCGCTGGCTTTGATGTCGAGGAGCTTTCCCTGTGGATCAAGGCGCCCGACCGGGACACGTTGACCCTGCGCGTCGGCGACGACGGCGGCCGCTGCCATCAGTTCAGCCTCAAGTTGCGGTCCAGCCCTGACTGGCAGCAGATAGCGTTCCCGCTGGCGCAGTTCTTCACCAACCACAACGTCCATGAGTCGGTGGCGAAATACGAGGCTTGGGGCGGGAAAGAAGGCGGCAGCACCATCGCCACCTATATCGCGGTCCTGGCTGGCCCTGACGGGCAAAAACGGGCGGAGCTGTGGTTCAGCGAGCCGAAGCTCTACCCGCGCTCGGCCCGCGCCGCCACGAGCACCACCAGCGCGGTGCAGGTCATGCGCTTGGATGACTTCAGCGACGGCGAAGTGGACTGGAGCCTGAACCTCGGCCAGGAGTTCCCTGGTGCCCAGGGCAGCCTCAGCGCCGAGAAGGACCAGCCAGCGGTCGGGCAGAGCGCACTGAAGCTCGCCGCCGACTTCAGCAAGGGAGGTGCCTACATTGACGCCGGCAAGGACTTGCCCCAGGACATACAAGAGCTCCAGGCCATTCGCTGCCGCATCATGACCCGGGAAGCCACCGGCTTCGGCATCCGCCTCATTGACTCAAGCGACCAATGCCATCAGGCGCGCGGCCCGGCCCTCAAGCCCGATGGCAACTGGCAGGACGTGGAGATCCTGCCCGGCAAGGTTGTCGGCGGCGAACACTGGGGCGGGGCCAACGACGGCCAGTGGCACGGCCCGGCCAAGTCGGTCCACATCCTCATCGGCAAGGATCCAGGGAAGCTGAAGCAAACCCTGCTCATCGGCGACATCCGGCTGGAGGCGCTGGTCGCCACCGCGGTGCGTGCCGCGAGCTTCGCCCAGGACTTCGAGAGCGGCGACGCGCTGGCCGGCTGGAACAGCAGTGGCGAGGTGGCCATTGATAACGCGGTGGCGTTCAAGGGCGCGCACAGCCTGCTGTTGAAGCGCGGCCAGGAGCACGCCGAGGTCGCCACGGTTGCGACCGGTCCGGCCTTCGCCGTCTCTCCAGGAGCGCTGCTGGTGAGCGGCGCCTGCGCCGCCGAGCTGCGCTCGCCGGACTTCTCCTACAACGGCCAAGTGCTGGTCGAGTGGCTGGGCGGCGGCGGCCAGGTGCTGGAGACGAGCGAAGTCGCCCTCGGCTACGGCCAACAGGCCTGGCAACCGTTCAGCAAGCAGGTCGCGGTCCCCGCCGGCGCTACGCAGGCCCGGCTGCGCATCCAGCTCAACAAGACCGACGGCGTGTTCCGGGCCGATGATCTCGCCGCCGCCAAGGTCGCGGCGACGGAGCGCAAGTCAGACCGCATAGATCGCATCACCTATACCAGCGCCCAGCTCGGCAACCTCATCCTGCCCAAGGATAAGCGGGTGTTCACCGCGACGGTGCATGTGCTGAAGCCGCTGCCGCCTGAGCAGCGCGGCATGACCTGGTATCTGCGCGACTACTGGGGCGCGGAACTGACCCGGCCGGCGAGCGTGCAGCTCGCCAAAGGCGAGCGCAGCGGCAACCGCGGCACCTGGAAAGCCGACATTGACCTCGCCGGCATTCCCCTCGATATCGGGCGTTACTACGAGCTCGTCACCAGCATCGCCCAGCCCGGGGCCGAGCCCTTCGTGGACAACACCTCTTTTGCCATCCTGTCGGAGGCCGAGACCAAGAAGCACAAGCGCGAGGACGTGCCCTTCACCAGCCGCAACTGGGACAACCGACTCAGCGAGTACTTCCATTTCTCCGAGCGTCTCGGTATCCGTGTGTGCGGCCTATGGGGTGACGCCCGGATTGACCTATGCGAGGAGCTGGGCCTGCACAGCCTGAGCGGGGTGGGAACCAACGCCATCGAGAACCACAACGGCGACTGGCAAAAAATCACCCCCGATGTGCTGCGGCAACAGGTCCGCGACCTCATCGCCAAGTGCGGCAAGCGCGGCCTGCGCTACATCTCTCTGGGCAACGAGCCGCCGCCCAACGAGGAGCGCGCCCGCGAGTGTGTCCCGGCCTACAAGGCGGTCTATGAGGAGGTCAAGAAAATAGACCCGACGATCCAGGTGATCGGCACCTCGGTGGGTCCGGTGGAGGCCTACTTCAAGGCCGGCTTCGGACCCTACCAGGACGTTTACGACTTCCACGATTATACAGACCACCACGCGGTTCGCGCCGCCTTCACCGCGTACAAAGTCCTGTTCGCCAAGTATGGCAACGCCAAGCCCATCGTCTCCACTGAAATCGGGCTCAACAGCCAGGGCCTGCCGCGGCTCGCCATCAGCAATATCCTGGTCAAGAGCCTCACCACCTTCTTCGCCTGCGGCGGCCTGCACGTTTCCTGGTTCGACATGATGTACCCCGACCCCGAGGGCAAAAGTGTAGGGACCAACGGCGACTCGATGAACGTGTTCAACTGCCGCTACGCCAGTTACAGCCCGCGCCTGGATGCCGTGGCCTACTACCACATGGTGAACGGCATTTGCGTAAAGAAATGCGCCGGCGAGAAGACCTACGACCCCGATATCCAGGCCACGCTGTTCAAGGACACCGACGGCGGCCGCCTGCTGGTGCTGTGGAAGGAAAAGGGCCGCAGAGACGTTTTCGTGCCGCTGCCTGGCACCGGGGCCGTGCGGGTGGTCCGCATGGATGGCGGCTCCGTGGACCTCGACGCCGGGAAGGAGGGCCTGACGCTGGAGGTTGACGAAAATCCCCTGCTATTGCAGTGGAAGAGTGGTGCCGGCTCTCTCCCGGACGCGTTGGGAGAACCGGCGGCAATGCTGGCCGCCATTCCCGAGGGTGTGGTCAAGGGCGGTTCGGCTGACCTGACCTTCGCCCTGGCGGGTATCTCCGCCGACGCGATGACGCTGACGGTGCCGCCGGGTTGGTCGGCGCGCAAGGGCGCCGACGGCAAAAGCGACGGCAAGCCGACCACGACCTGGACGGTGACCGCTCCTGACGACACCGCCGCCCGCGAAGGGCGTGTAGCCGTCAGCTTGGGCAAAGCCGGAGAACTATGGTTTGGGCTCCCCGTCACCGGGCGCATGTCGGTGCGCTTGCTGCCCACCGTCGCTCTCGCCGACGGCAAGGCCGGGCTGCGCATGCTGGTGCGCAATAACGGCCGCGAGAAGCAGACCGTTGACGCCCGCTTCACTTTGGTCGGCGAATTCGCCATGGCCAAGGGCACCTTCGTGGTCACCCAGCCGGCGGCGACCAAGACCTTCTTCGCCGCCGTGGCCGACGCCAAGATCGAAGTGGACAGCGGTGCCGAAAAGGAATTCGCTGTGCCGCTGGCCGGTGTCGATCCCCAGACCCTCTACCGCGTCCAAGCTACGGTGACGGATGCAATGGGGCGCGCGGTGACCCGCGAGCGGCTGGTCGCGGGCTTCGCCGGGGTGCCACGGGCCAAGGCCGCCATCGCGGTTGACGGCAACCTCAAAGAGGCCGATTGGCAGCGCAGCCCGGTGTTGCAAATCGCCGAAGCGCGGCAGTTCTCCGGCTTCGGCGAAACGCGGGTGTGGCGCGGTGCCAAGGACCTCGGGGCCGAGCTGCGCCTGCTGTGGGACGACCAGAACCTCTACCTGGCGGTGCAGGTGGCTGACGATGTGTTCCGCAACGAAAAGCAGGACGGCGACATCTGGGCCGGAGACGGGATCCAGTTCCTGGTGGACCCCTGTCGCGAATCTCCCGAGAAAATCGGCAAGTACGACTACGGCGCCGCTCAGGGCAGTAAGGGAACCCAGGTCTGGTGCTTCGGATCCGCCGACGCGGGCGCCCCAGCCGGCGAAGTGGCGGCCATCAAGCTGGCCATCAAACCGAGCGGCACCGCCGGCGCTAGGCTCTACGAGCTGGCCATCCCCTGGTCGCGCCTCGCCCCTTTCCAGCCCGGCATGGGCCGCGACCTCGGCCTGTCCCTGATCCTCAACGACGACGACGGCCAGGGCCGCGACAGCTTCATGGGCTGGTTCAGCGGCGTGCACTCCAAGGAGGTGGACATGGTGGGCGATGTTATCCTCGGGGAGTAAGCGAGTGAGGATAGGCTATCCCCGAAGCCCGCGGCCGAAATGGCCTCACACGGAGATCAGAACCATGGCCCGCTTCCCTCCGGAGACGACGGCGGGATCGACGCGCGTGTCCAGGGTTGCGAATCGTCCGCCACGGTTCACGGCTAGAGCGAGCAGGTAAATATCGGTGAGCCCCTTAGGGCCAATGTCCTCCAGGGAAGAAAACAAACGACTATCGCTCAAGGAAATGACGTCTTCCCAGAACTGATACCCGGGAAGCGACCGCAGTTGCCGCAATAGCGGCATGACGGCCCACGGTGAACCGGGACCCCCAGGATAGGCCGGATGTCCCATGATGCGCAGCAGGGCGTTTTCGGTCAAAGGGCACGTCGCCCATCCGGCAGCCGCGTTTTCCCGGAACCACCGTTTCGCGGGATCCCGATGAACATGGTCTGCATCACAAAGAGCGATCAGCAGATTGACGTCCAGCAGAAACATGGAACAGGATCAGGCATCCTCATCGTCCTGGAGCTGGCGAACCAGATCGCTGGTCACCGAAACGCCACGGGAAGGCAAGTAGGGCAATCCGTCTTCGTCAACTTCATAGATTGAGTCCGGCGCAGGCTTAGACGAGTAGATTTCCCTCTTCAGGGCATGGGTGATGAGCGCCTTGAGCGTCACCTGCCGACGTGCGGCAGTGGCCTTGGCATCCCGGAAAATCTTGTCGGGAAGATCAAGCGTCGTCTTCATATGGGTCATCATATGTTTTTATGGCAACCTGTCAAGCTCAGCGGTGGGATGTGGGGGAGGATATTGGGTTCTGGCCGGCCTGAAATTTACGGGCAGATCGTAGCTGCACCATAGGGGGCTATGCTATTGGGACCACCTTCTGTTACCCACTTCCATGAAAACAGGTGAGTTACGGGTCATGCCCCTTTTGCGCCTGGAACACGGGATCGATCAATCACTTATCGTGGTCCGGCCCCGAATTTTTCGAGGGAACCCAGTGAATCAAGGGCTTGTGCGAATTTCCAGTAAAGATGGGATAGGGTCCGACCCCGGTTCCCAAATACTCAATCCCTTCAGCACTAACGTTTCCTGACCATATTAAATTTCCCATTGTATAGTATGATATCATTACGGCATCACTTTTTTTCTCTAAAAAAATCCCATTGGGCACACAGTTTTTATGAAAACCCAAAGATTTAATCATGCCATTATTGTCCCATGTTTGGATATACCCGTTTAAAGATGACGGGTCGGCAAAAGCGACATAGGTCAGCCTTCCCGAGACATCCCATTCTTTTAAATTGATACAATTTTTATTAATGTCATTCGGGAATATCTCTGATTTCATTTGATTATTCGAATACCATTCTCTTATCCGTTTTTGAGACCCATTGATTATCGCAATTTCATAATTTTCTTTTTCATCTTTCTCTTTCATTTCTTCTGATTTGCGCTCCTCATCTGCAATTGCCAAGAAAGAAATAAACGCTACAATAATAAGCACAAATAAATATCTTGCTTTGCTCCTGCTCATCACAAATCAATCTTCAGGTTCAAGGTGGCCTCTTTTTTAATGCTATTTCACAATCACGGATCGTCCGCCCCGCCGGTCAGCAACCCCTTGCGGATTTCGAGGCCGATGGCGTCCAAAATCGAGGGCTGGTAGTCCAGGCCTTTCTTGTAGATGAGCTGGGCGGCGATGGCGCAGGCGACCACGCAATCGCGGTAGATTTGCGGCAGGCCGCGGATGCGGCTGCCGGCGGCGCGGCGCAGCACCGCGGGGATGTAGCCGCGCAGGGCGCGGTCGAGCAGGGGGGCAATGTCGCGGCGGCGGCGCAACTCGGCCATGTTGGCCAGGATGAGGTCGGTATATTCGTTGATGCGGTCATTGACGCGGTCCGAGAGTTCGATGAGGGAGCGCCCGCTGTTTTTCCACTCGCGCAGCAGCAGCCGCGCCTCGCTCAAGGCCCGCAGGCGCAGGATTTCGAGGACTTCGGCCACGAAATCCTCCTTGATGCGCGCGAACTCCTGCTCGGATATAAGCAGTCCCGCCTGCACCTCGTAGGAGGAGCAGATCACGCCGCACTTGTTGGCCGAGGCGTCCTTGATGATGAGCGCGCCTTTGGCGCTCAGGGCCGCGCGCGCCTCGTTGGAGAGGTAGAGGTTGGCGCCTTCGACGATGATGCGCGCGGCGGGCGTGCCGTCGGGCTTGAGAAAATCGCGCCAGTTGCGGTCGTTGAGCGTGCGCGGGCGTCCGCCGCAGGGAAGGAAGACATCGGCGCTGAGCTGGTGCAGGAAGTGCGAGTACAGGTGGTTGGCGTGGCTGGCGCCGATCCATTCCTCGCGCACGGCGACGCCGCGCCCGTCCGCCACGGTGAAGCGGCGCTGCACCTCCTCGGAGCCCGGGCGCACCTCGCGCCGCTCGTGGACGGACAGCAGGAAGGAGTCGGGGTGCAGCCGCGACGGGTTGAAGCCGGACACCCCTTGCTGGGCCTTGAACAGGCGCGTGAGCTCGCCGGGGTCCAGGCCTTGGGGGTCGTGGATGAGCGCGGTTCCGTCCACGATGGCCAGCAGTCGCGCCCGGCCCGCTGGCTCGCGCACCAGGTTCATGATCTCGTTGCCGGCCACGTCCCCGTCGGGTCCGCCCGCCATCTTGACGCTGAAGCCGGCGGCGGGGTCCAGGCCTACGGCCTTCAGGGCTTCCAGCACGTAAACATGCACGCCGAGCGAGGTCACGCCGTAAGCCTTGTGGTTGATGCCGGCGCCCTTCTTGCCGGACATGAAGGCGGCGCCGACGCTGTAGCCGCGCTCGGCGGAACGACTGGACATCCATTCGATCATCTCGTCGGTCATGTTTTCGTCGGGGCCGAGGAAGATGAGCTCCTCCCGGCCGTAGAGGTCCACGACCACCTCTTTTTCGAGTCGCTTGTGGCGGCCGTTCCAGATGACGAGATCGAGCAGCGCGTCGCAGAAGCTGCGCTGCGCGTCGAAGAGCTGCTGGCGGAGCAAGCCCGCGCGGTGGTCCTTGAGCAACAGCGCCAGGGTGCCGCGCGAATCGCCGCGCCTTTCCAGCGTCTGGCGCGAGAGGTTGAGCTCGCGATCCAGGGCGCGGTAGGGTTTGACGAAAATAACGGACTTGGACCCGCCCTCGGGGATGTCCTTGTTCTTCTTCTGCTGCGTGAGCGCGAGGTTGTAGCACTCGCGGAAGACCGTCGTCTGCAAATGCATGAGCTGCTCGCTGTCGCGCGGCAGCAGGGTGCGCACGCCGCCGCGCGAAAGATCGCGGAAGCGCACGTTGAAGGCGAAAAAGTTCTTGCCTTTGATGAAGAAGATGCTGAAGGGCAGCTCGGGATACAGGGCCTTGCGGTCGAAGGGCATGCGCTCTAAGATCGCGGGGTCCAGGCGGTAGGACAGGGCCGAGCGGCGGATGACGTAGTAGTTGGTCTTCTGGATGGCGGCGATGAAATCCACCGCGTGCCGCAGCACGGTCTTGCGCCGCTCGTCGTTGTCCGGGATGCCGGAGTCGAGGCCGGCGATGAGGTCGAGGGCTTTCTGGCGCAGCTCCTCCTGGCGGCCGAGCTGGTGGCGCACGGGGTTGAAGCGGTGCGAGAAGTATTCCACCAGCGCGCGGCAGACGTCGGGATAGCGCGCGAAGGAGTCGTGGATGTTTTCGGGGGTGTGGAGGCTGGCGTCCACCTCCACCAGCATCTGGTAGAGGAAGACCTCGATGGATCGCAGGAACAGCGTGTGGTGGATGGAGAAGTCGAGCTTGAAGAGGAATTCCTGGTTCATAGGATTCTCGAACTCGACCCACTGCACCATGGACAGGGATTCCATCAGGCGGTTCATGAGGCTCGTCTGCTCGGCCTGGTCGCCGCGCTCGCGCACGATGAAATGCAGCAGCGCGGCATCATCGTCCTGGCCTTCGGGGACGTAGATGGTGCGCAGCTCCTCGATGTCGAGGCCGAAGCGGTGCAGCACCTGGACGTGGTTGAAGACGAAGCCGGTCTGGGAGGTGCGCCGGCTGGCCACCGTGATGCACAGCAGCCCCGGGCGCGGGGGATCCAGCGCTTGCAGTTCGAGCTTGATGTTGATGTCGGAGCGCGCCTGGTGGAAGAGCAGCAGGTTGTCGGCGATGAAGCGCGCCCCGGAGTCCTCCAGGAAGTCGCGCTCCAGGCGGCGGCTCAGTTTCAGGAAGTCCTCGACGGCGAAGCCCGGCGCGCGCCGCCGCAGTTCCTTCCACACGGCCTCGCGCTTTTGCGGCGAGGCGAAGTCCAGCGCGGGATTCTTGAGCTGGTCGGCGAGCTTGAGACGGGTGAGTTTGAGGCGCCGCGGCGTACCGCCCACGTCCACAGGCGTGGGCGAGGTGAGGATGTAGAGGCCCTTCAGGTTGTGGCGGATCATGCCGCGCAACTGCTCGAGCAGGCGCGCCGGCTCGTCCAGCGCCAGCAGCAGCCAGCCCTCCTGGCCCACGTAGGTGGCGGACCCTTCGGTGTGCACGAAATGCTGCAGGGCGTGGATCACGAGGTTGCGGTCCTCGGCCCCGGAGATGAAAGCCGGCGGGATGTTCTGGGTCACCCAGTTGTTCCAGAAGCGGTAGGAGGCGAGCGCCTGCTCCTCGGCGGGGCCGAGCGGTTGGGAAAGGGCTGTCGTCAACGCGCAAACTCCACGAATCGGGTTTCACGGATCAGGGTGACGCGCACCTCGCCCGGATAGCTCACCTTCTCCTCGACGGCCTGGGCGATGCGCCGCGCTAGGACCACGCTCTCTTCGTCGCTCACCTTTCCCGCTTCCACGGCGACGCGCAGTTCGCGTCCGGCGCGCATGGCGTAGGCCTTGCCGACGCCCGCGAAAGACTGCGCCACTTCTTCGAGCTGGCTCATGCGCTCGAAATATTTTTCCGTATTCTCGCGGCGCGCGCCGGGCCGGGCGGCGGAGATGGCATCGGCGATGGCGGTGATGGTGGTATAGACCGAGGTAACTTCCACGCCGTCGTGGTGGGCGGCGATGGCGTTGCAGACCACGGGGTTCTCGCCGAATTTCTTGGCCAGCTCATAGCCCAGCGCCGGGTGGGTGCCATCCACCCCCTGATCCGCCGCCTTGCCGATATCGTGGAGCAGCCCGCAGCGGCGCGCCAGGCGGCGGTCGAGGTTCAACTCATCCGCGATGTGCCCGCAGAGTTCCATGACCTGCAAGGAGTGCTGGAGCTGGTTCTGGCCATAGCTGGAGCGGAATTGCAGGCGGCCGAACACGAGCTGCAGCTCGGCGGGCAGATCCCCGAAGCCGGCCTCCAGCAGCGTCTGTTCGGCGAGCTTGCGCGTTTCCTCCTGAATCTCCTGTTCCACCCTGCGCACCGTCTCCTCGATGCTCTGGGGATGGATGCGGCCATCCTTGACGAGCGCTTCCATGCTGCGGCGCGCCACCTCGCGCCGCAAGGAGTCGAAACAGGAAAGTTGCAGGGCCTCCGGGGTCTCGTCAATGATGACGTCCACCCCGGTTTCCTTCTCGAAGGCGCGGATGTTGCGCCCGTCGCGGCCGATGATTTTGCCCTTCAGGTCGTCGCGGGGGAGCTGGACGTGCGCGAGCGTCGCCTCGGTGGTCAGGGTGTGGGAAAGGCGCTGGATGGAATCGAGCAGGATACGGCGGGTTTCGCGCTCGGCCTCCTCCTTGGCGTTGACGAGCCGGCGCGCCACGAAGCTGCGCGCCTCGGACTCCGCCTCGCGCTGCAATTTTTCCAAGAGCAGGCTTTTGGCCTCGTCGGCGCCCATGCCGGAAAGGCGCGCGAGCTCGGATTTCGCTTTTTCCAGGAGCGCTTCAAGGCCGCGCGCGCTTTCCGCGCAGCGTGCTTCCCGTTTTTCCACCTCTGGCACGCGGCGCGCCAATTCCTTTTCGAGCTCCGCCAGGCGCTCGCGCTGCCGTTCGTTCGCCTCCGCGCGCCGCTCGACCTCGCTCTCCTTGCGGCGCAGCGCCTTCATGGCGACTTCGTGCTCGCCGTCCAGTTCCTGCTGCAGGTTCTTGCCCGCGGCCCGCGCCTCATCCCGCGCCTTGCGCAGGATGCTTTCGCGCTCCTTCTCGGCCTCCAGGACCAGCTTCTCGATCTCCAACCGCGAGCGCGAGATGCGATACGCGGTGACCGCCAGGAAGACGGCCCCCAGGACCCCTAAGACCAGGCCCGCCGCAATTAGAACCGGAGCCATGAGCTTTTATGCCAGAAGGCTATTGGAAAAGGGGTGTAGTTCAGTCATGACGCATAACTTCCCGCCGTTCGCCCTTGATCCCCTGTTTTGGGGGATGAGCTTGTCGAAGGGTGAACGGCAGTACGGCCGCGGCCCGCTCATGCTTCGACAAGCTCAGCACGAACGGGCCTGTATGCCGGTAAGGTAAAACGAAGATATGCCCCATGGGCTCAACGATTGAGAAAAGGGGAAGGGCCAGGGCCAGTCAGCGATTGTCTCACGCATGTCTCGGCATGTTCAGCCCGGCCCTTTGGTCTCGAAGGCGGGGCTGGAGATGGAAAAAACCACCTGGCCGTTGGCATGCACGCCGGCGATGCGGTCCTCGACGCGAAAGACCAGTTTGTAATTCCCGGGATCCAGCGTGGGCGTCCAGCGCATCCAGATGAAATAGTCGCGCAGGACGGATTGCGAATCGTAGGGAAATATCTGGGGCTCCCGCATGGCGAAGACCTCGCGGCCTTCCGCGCTGAAGACGGTGAAGCTGGCGCGCAGCTCGGAGGCGTAGGTGCCCGTCGCGCGGTGGCTTTTCTCTTTGGACTCATCCGCGCCGGACTTCTTGGCGCGCTCGCCGCCTTTCATGCTCTGGGCGACGCCGCTGACCTCCACGTAGATGAGCACTTGCCGCCCGACCTCCAGGGAGGCCGCGACTTCCTCGTAAACCCCGAAACGCTTCACGGTGGAGCAGAGCAGGCATTTGCTGACGGCCAGGTTTTCCCGGAGGAAACGCCGCTTCACGCGCTCGGCTTGTTCGGCGGCTTCCTCCTCCAGTCCGAGCTTGTCGGAGAGCAGCAGATCGCGCAGCACGTACCAATCCTGATTTTCCTCCTCTTTGGGAATATCCTTGAAGGTGAGGTAGGCCTGATCGTGCCGCCCGCGCAGTTCCTGGACCAGGGAGATGAGCCGCAAGCGCTGGGTTTTGTTGAGCCCCTGGAGGCGATCCAAAGTGAGCTCCAGATTTTCCAGCGTCGGCAGGGGAGCCGGCGAATCCACGATGGGTTTTTCCTCCCTGGAGAGAGGCTTCGTTTTTGCGGCAGCCGCCAGGGGAGGTGGGGGAACCTCCGCGGTTGGGGAAGGTTCGGCGTTGGGCATCTGCGCCAAAGGAACCGGCGCCATATCGGAAACCGGCGCTGTTTCGCTTTCGGAGATCACCGCCGGAGCAGGGGCGAGCGAGATGCCCTTGTGCGCGGGGGGCGGCGCGGCTGGAGCTTGGGCGACGGGATCTTGCGGGTGTTCCCCCGGTGCTTCCAGATCGGACAGGGCTTCCGCCCCGATCCGAGACGCCGTGGTCGCCAGCGCCAAGATCCAGAGGCCCCCCGCGAAGCGGAGGCGAGGCCCCCGCCGCGCGCTTTCAGGGTCGGACATTGAACTCGGCCCCCCTGCCAGGATCGCCGCTGTTCTGGTAGCGCAGCCGGACAAGGGTCTTCGAGACCCTAGCCTTCCAGGCCATGGCGTTGCTTTGGCTTTGCAACGCCTGCTCGTAGGCCTCCGGGCGCAAGAGGACGCGCATGTATTTGAGATAAAGAACGAAAAGCCCGGCCACGATGAAGGAGAGCGTGGCCGCGGTACAGAGGGCGATCCCCGCGTGGGGATCGCTGCCGTCCTTGTGCAGCAGCCAGGCCGCCACGCGGCCGTAACTTTCCGCGAATTGCTCATAAGCGGCGGGCTCCAGCACTCCGCGGACGAACTTGACATACAGATTGACCCCGGCCGCGGGGACGAAGATGAGGGTGCTCCACAGGCAGAACTTTCGCAGCCGCTGATCTTTTTCATGCTGCTCCTGGGGCGAGAGCACCTGACGCCGCTGGCCCACGGGGGGGCGAAAGCGCCCCGGCTTCTTCGCGGCCAGTTGCGCCACATCGGACTCCCCCAGCAGCAGCGCTCCCGTCGCGGCGTCCAGACCGTAGCCCAGGGTCGCCGCGATTTCTCTAGCGGGTTCGATGGCGGCGAGATCGCCCAGGGTGAGCCGCGGTGCGCCCGTGGTTTCATCCAGTTCGTAACCGAGGCTGGAGGCGGTGAGCGCGAAACGCGACTGGTTCTCGGCCACGTCGCTTTCCATCAGGGCCAGTGCCCCCGTGGCGTCATCCACGCCGCGGCCGTAGAACCCGGCCAGCGCCGCCAGCCACTGGCGTGGGGCCAGATCGCGTTCCTGGAGCAGCAGGGCTCCAGACTCAGGGTCCACGTTGGCGCCGAACTTTTCGGCGAGTTCCTCGATTTTGGCGAACGACAGGGCCAGGTCGCCAATTTCGAGCCGCAGCGCCCCCGTGGCGGGGTCCAGGCCGCGGCCCTGGCGTCCGGCCAACTCGGCCAGGGATGCTTGGCGCGCCAGATCCTCGTCTTTGAGTTGCAGGGCGCCGCTCGCGGGATCGACCGCGAAGCCCAGGCGCGGGCCGATCAGCTCCTCATCAAACAGGAATTTTTCTTCTGGTGGCCCGCTGCCAGCCATGACAAGATGCGCCGCTGCCGCCACGGGAGCCAGATCGTGCTCGGCCAGAATGACCGCGCCCGACTCGTCGTCGAAGTCACGGCTCAGCAGCGCTGCCGGCAGCGCTTCAAAGTGCTCCTCGCCTTGGGGCAAGTCCCGCGTTTTTTCCGCGCGGCCAACCCCCTCGTCGGCCAGTTCCTCGAAGGAATCCAACTCCTCGGGGCTCAGCGGAGAGAAATCCTCCTCGCCGAGCGCCAGCATCTCGTCGAACTCAAGGGGAATGACGGATTCAGTTGCCGCGGCTTTTTTCATGCAAGCTGGAGGAATAACCTCATGGCGAAGGTCTCAAAGCCCAAAGTGCCGCGATCCTGGGTCATTTTAGACTCACGGTCGAAATTGTATAGCTCTCCGTAGAGGCGCTTGAGCCGCGTTTCGCCCAGGGATTCGGCCTGGCGGCGCAGCTTGTCGAGGAGGAATTCCTGGTTTTTGGCGAGCTTCATGAGCTTGATGATCTCCTGGCGGTTCAGGCCCTGGTGGCGCTTCCAGAGCAGCAGGCGGCGGAAGTGATGGCGCAGGACGCCCATGATTTGGGCCGGCTCCTGAGAAGCGGCGAGCTTGGGCAACTCCTGCTGCAGGCGCTCGAGGTTGCGCTCCGCCAGCGCCTCGACGAAATCAAAAGCGCTGGCGATGGAGGCGTCGGCGACGTGCTCGCGCACCCGCGCGGCATTCCAGTGGCCTCCCGCCGCCGCCATGACGGCGAAGGCGTTCTCCACCATTCCCGGCGCCCCTCCCGTGCGCTCCAGCAGCTCGCGGGCGCCGTCGGATGCGAGCACGAGGCCGTGGTGCTGCGCCTCATCCTCCAGCCATTGCAATTGGGCGCGCCGGCCGCCGGTCTTCTTGGAAACCGGGTCGCAGGACACGACGAGCGCGCTGTCGGGCAATCCCTCGGCCCACTTCTCGCTGAACGTGGCGAGGCGCAGCAGCAGCAGGTTGCCGGTGGCGGGCCGCGCCGCTTCCTCCTTGAGCAGGCGGAAATCTTCGGCGCGCAGGCTTTCCCCGCTCCATTCCACGAGCCGGATGCCGCCCCACAGGCCCAGCAGGCGGAAAAGGTCGAGCGCGGCGGCAAAAGTGGCTTCCGGGGCCGTCAGTTTGTCGTTGGCGAATCCGGGGAATTTCGCCTCGACGCCGCGGCGCGCCAAGGCCGCCGCCTCCCCCGTGAGATAGCCCTCGCCGGCCAGGAGCAGGAAGGGCGGCCGCCCCGCCCAGCCCTGCTGCCTGAACTCAGCGTAGCGCAAGGCGATTAGTTCGCCGGCTTCAGGAAAAAGTCGGGATTCTCGTAGAGGACTTCGATTTCTTCCGCCGTCACGATGCGGCTCCAGCCGCGGAAGCGTTCCACGGGGCCGTTCACGCCCACGCGCTTGCCGTCGTAATCATCGAGGTTGACGCTCGATCCGGGCTTGGTCTTGAGGTAGTAGAGCACCTGGCCGCCTTCCTTGAGGCGGTGGGTCGCCGGCCGGTAGAGCAGCCCGCCCACGGACTCCACCCAGCCGATGAACTGGAATTTCTTCTGCTGTTCGATGGGCGCGACGATTTTCTTGATGTCCTCCTGGTACTTCTCGTCTATTTTGCGCTTCTCTTCTTCAATTTTTTCCTTGGCGAGAGTCCGCTGCTGTTCGAGTTGCATCACTCCCCAGAACTGCTCCAGCAGGGCTTTTTGTTCCAGGGCGCGGCGCTCCTCGTCGCTGTTGGGCGCGAGCTGCCCCACCTTCTCGAAGGAGGCGCGCAACCCCGCGTACTCCTCGTCGCTGATCTGCTTCTTGTCCATGTGCTCCTTGAGCCCGGCGATGGCGGTGTCGAGCATTTTATGCGCCTCCTCCTGCTGCCTGCGCTTGGCCTCGAACTTGGCCAGGGTTTCGCCCACCACTACGAATTGGGTCGCCACCCACGCTTCAGCCTTGAGCGGTGGGCTGATGCTCGCCCAGTTGCGGCGGTTCAGCTTGAGGATCTCGACCTTCTCGCCTTTATCCAGGGTGCAAACCTGGGGATACTCGGTGCCCGGGCCGCCGCGCACGTTGACCTTGTCGCGCGCCACGACGTCGCTGGGGTTCTTGCCGTTGTCGAGCAGCATCCAGGCCGCGATCCACGCTTCGAGCTGCCGGGGATACTGCAATTTGTAGAACTCCCCCTTCTTTTCCAAAACGACGACCTTGGTGCCGGCGGGAAGCTGGCCGAGCAGCGCGGCGTCCGCCGCCGGGGCGGCGCGCACGTTGAGTTTGTTGGCGACTTTGATTTCGCCGACCGAGGGAAATTCTCCGCCGGAAACGGCGGCGGTCGCGAGCAGCGCGATGGCGCAGAAGAGCTGGGATTTCAACGCCGATCTCCTAAAGGTAGATGCGGGTGCTTATAGGGGGGGAGGGGAAAGCTCAACCGCGCACGAAAATGCACCGGGAAGTTTCTCGAGGTTCCAGCCGCACAAAGCCAGGGCCGAGAAACCCAGGGCGTTGAGCGTGCCGTGGAAGGCGAGCATGCGCGCCATTTGCGCCATGGGGGAGGGGTACCAGAAACGCACGGCGTAAAGGGACGCCAGGGCCATTCCGGTGATGAGCGACAGCCCTGAAACGGCGAATAGAGTCCGAGAGGCCAACGCGGCTTTACCGCACGCGGCCAGCAGGATGTGCAGGCCGCCGACCAGCATTCCGGACCCCGCAACCAGCAGCGCTCCCACGCACTCCAGCCAACGCCCCGAACCCGAAAGGCCGAGCGTGATGCCCGCGGCGGTTAGGGGCATGCCGGCCATGATTCCCCAAAGGGCAAGGATTGCCCCCACGCTACCGGACTTTTCCGCGACCAGACCTGCGAGCCGTGGCTTGACACAAATAGAGACGAACTAGAACGGCGAGCAGTTCGTGGACCAGTTTCCTAGCGGCAAACCCTGTGTATCAGGGAGCGCCCGGCATTAGCAGCAATAGAGGGGAGAGTTATGAGTTACGCGTGTGCAGAGAACAAGGCGTTGCTTTCTTGGGTAATCCCGATGCTTTGCTGCCTCTTGGCAGGCTCTGCAGCCGCGGAGAACCCGGCTTCTCTGGTGGCACTCTGGGAGCTCGACGGAGACTTCACAGCCGCCAACGACAGTGCCTTTGACGGAGTCCTCAGCGGAACAGTCGCTTTTATTCCAGGTAAGTTGGGACAGGCTGCCAGCTTTGATGCTGGATGTAATCGTGTAGAGTCAATAGCGCGCACCCCTTCTTCTGATTACAATGGCGGCTTCTCTATCATGGCTTGGATCAACCCTAACGCTGCTGGCCTCAGCAAGAATATCTTGACCCATGATAATTGGGGTTTTACGCTGGCCACGCGCCCGACAGGGGAAATCCTGCTCTTTATGCGAGACACGTCAGACAGACGAATATATGGAGATTCATCCCCTGGAGTTGTGATGCCAGGTTCGTGGACCCATGTGGCTGTCACTTGGGATGGAGATCGCTCTGGTGGAATCCGTTGTTACCGCAATGGTTCGGAGGTTCCGACGAGTGTCGCCCTAGACCCTCCCGGCGGGTTCGCAGGTCTGAATGACACCGTGCCTCTGTCGTTTCGGATTGGTACATTCAACAATGTGGCAGGCAACTACGATGTGCGTATCGATCACCTTTCAGTGTGGAAGGGCGTCTTGACCGCCGAGCAAATCAACGCTGATTTTCTAGCGACCACAACCACGACCATGACCGTGGCGATCGACATCAAGCCGGGCAGTAACCCGAACAGTGTCAACCCAAGGAACAAAGGGGTGGTGCCCGTGGCCATCTTGACAGACAACACTTTTGATGCCGCGACCGTGGACGCGGCGACGGTCCGCTTTGGCGCAACCGGCACGGAGGCTGCTGCGGTACGCTCTTCGCTGGAGGACGTTGATGGTGACGGGGACGCCGACAGGCTCTTCCACTTCAACACCCAGGCCACCGGGATCCGGTGTGGAGATACCGCCGCCGCTCTCACCGGTGAGACCTTTGACGGGCACATGATTCAGGGAACTGATTCCGTCAAGACGGCTGGGTGTAAATAGCGCCCAGGGGGAGGGGTACCAGAAACGCATGGCTGTAGAGGGAGGCCAGGGCCATCCCGGCACTGAGCGACAATACAGTTGCAATTGCGGTCCCTTGGCGTGTAATAACCCAAGGCAAGAGGAGAAGTGGTATGGAAGATTTGATCGTGAGTGACGAGAACATCATGATGGGGAAGCCGGTCATCCGTGGCACACGGGTGACGGTCGAGAGCATCCTGGAGCACTTGGGGGGGGGGGCATCCAGGATCTCTGCACGTCCCACCCCCGGCTTGACGAGGCCGCCGTGCGCGCCTGCTTGGTTTACGCGGCGCGGGCGCTTCATGCGGAGGTTCATTATCCCCATCCGGCCCACGCTTGAGATGCGGCTTTGCCGATGAGAACATTGATGGGCGGGTAGTGATCGCCCTTCGGAAGGAGGGGCACGACGTGACCTGGATCGCGGAGTCATGACCTGGAGCACGGGATCCCGATGTGTTGGAGAAGGCCCGATCCATGGGAGCTGTCCTCATCACCGATGACCTCGATTTCGGAGAGCTTGTTTTTCGACGGCGTCTTGTCACCTCCGGTGTTCTGCTCTTGCGCCTGGCTGGCATGTCCTGCGCGGAAAAATCGGCAATCCTCAACATGGTTATCGCCAAGCATGGCGAGGAACTGCCGGGACGGTTTTCCGTGCTCGATCCTCGAAGGATTCGCATACGCCCCCTGGGTTGGTAAGGATCTGTATATATAGAAAGTTCGCCAATCTGGAGCGCAGGAAAATTCGAAGAGAAGTCCGCTCCCGCAGCGAAAGTAGGGCTGTCACCCTGTACTCGGCGCCTAGAATCCCCGCCATCGGGGTGTAGCGCAGCTTGGTTAGCGCGCCTGCCTTGGGCGCAGGAGGTCGCCAGTTCGAATCTGGCCTCCCCGATCTGTAAGCCTATTGCCAGCTTGGGGTCGGACCGGGCGGAGCAGCAGAATCTCAAGAGATAGCGATATCCTCCATGAGGAAAGCTGTTCTCTCCATACATTTTCCACGTTCATCGTCTCGGGTGCGCTTCAGAAATTTTAAGACGTTGCCGCCGCTGCTACAGTAGCAAATCCATACCCACGTTTCCGGATTTCCACCCTTGGCTGATTCCATCGCAACCCTGGAGCATCGGCTCGACGATTTCAGTGCGGAAGCGCGCCGCGCGGCTTTGGGCGAACTGGCGGACCGCCAGAAGCGCGGGGATGCGCGCGCCCCGTCCGAGGAGCGTCCCTGGGTCAACCTGCACTGCCACACCTTCTTTTCCTACAACGCCCAGGGTTGGTCGCCGAGCCGCATCGCCTGGCAGGCGCGGCAGACGGGCTTGGCCGCCCTCGGCATCGTGGATTTTGACGTCCTGGATGGCGTGGACGAGATCCACGCCGCCGGTCGGTTGCTCGCGCTGCGCAGCGTGGCCGGGATGGAGACGCGCGCCTTCATGGAGGAGCTGGCCGCCGCCGTGATCAACTCGCCGGGCGAGCCCGGCATCACCTACCACATGGGGACGGGCTTCCTGCGCTCGCGCGTGCGCGACGCGGAGCAGCAGCGTTTCCTCGATGCCCTGAAGGCCTCCGCGCAAAAGCGCAACCTCGAACTCATCGCCAAGGTGAACGCGCACCTGCGGCCCGTGGAGGTGGACGATGCGCGCGACGTGCTGCCGCTCACGCCCCGGGGCAATGCCACCGAGCGCCACATCTGCGCGGCCTACGACAGGCTTGCCCGCGCGCGCTTCCCGGCGGAGCGGGAGCTCGCCGCCTTCTGGTCGGATAAGCTCGGATGCGAAGCTGCTCGGACCGCGCAACTTTTAGCCGATCCCGCCAAGCTCCAGGGCGAGATCCGCGCCAAGACCATGAAGAAAGGCGGCGTGGGCTACACCCAGCCGAATTCGGGGAGTTTCCCGCGCCTCGCGGACGTGAACCGTTTCGTCAGAGGGGAGGGCGCCATCCCCACGCTCACCTGGCTCGACGGCACCTCAGAAGGCGAGGCGGACCCGGAGAAGCTCGTGGACCTGCACCTGCGCGCGGGCGCGGTGGCCGCCAATATCATCCCCGACCGCAACTGGAACCTCCGCGACGCGGCGGAGAAACAGCGCAAACTCGCCAAGCTCTATGAGTTCGTGGAGGTGGCGAATAGGCACCAGTTGCCCCTTTCCGTGGGGACTGAAATGAACGCGCCCGGGCTCAAGTTCGTGGACGACTTCGACGCGCCGGAGCTGGCCCCCGTGCGCGCCTCTTTCCTGCGCGGGGCCTTCATCCTGGCAGGGCACACCCGGCTCGCGTTTCAGGAGGACCGGGGCTACCTGAGCCCCTGGTCGCTGGAAAAATTCAAAAGCGCGCGAGAGCGCAACGACTATTACGAGGAGGCGGGGCGGAGTCCCTGCTAGGGTTTCCGGGGCGTTGGGCGGTCATCCCACCCACTGCAGGAGCGGTCAAACTCTCGCGCCCAGCGGTATCCTGGGAAAGCCGGACTCGAACCGGCGCCCCAAGCGTGGACGGGATGGTTTGCGCCACAGGGAAAAAACGCTATAATAGGGCTTGCCTCGGGCGCTTTGGCAAAATTCTCCCATGGGTCATTTCACCCTTGATTACGAAGATATCGCAGGCGAGGCGGCGCTCATCAAGGTGGTGGGCGAGGTGGACGCCGACCACGAGGCCGAAATCGAGGCAACTTTGGACCGCTGCATCAGGGCTGGTCGCACCCGCATCGTCCTCGATCTCTCGGCGGTATCGGTGTGCGTGAGCCAGGCGCTGGGGACGATTTTCAACGCACTCAAAGAGATGCGGGCCCAGGGCGGGAACCTGGTCTTGCTCAATCCGTCGGCTTCGGTCAGCAATATCCTCGACCTGCTGGGCATCCGCGACATGTTCCCCGTGGCCGCCCACCTGGATGAGGCGGCGGCCAAGCTCCAGCAAGCGGCCGGGGCCATGCTCAAGGGCTACCTGCGCCTTTCCAGGCGCGAACCGGTCTCCAACCAACTGGCCCGCGTCAAAAACGACACGGGCGAGGAATACGTGGTGCTCATCACCGATGTCAGCCAGGAGGGCCTGGGCTGTGTTTACGTGGGAGAGAATCCTCCGGAACTGTGCGCGCGCCTCAGTTGGATGAACGGAGGCACGCAGAAGAAGCACCTCAAAGTGATGTGGCTGCGCAACCTCGAGGAGAACGTCCACCGCCTCGGCCTGCAATACTGCTGAACGGCGCGACTTTGCGCCGGGTTTTTCCCGGCTTTCTCGCGCGCTCCGCGTCTCCGCGTACAAAAGATTATGGCTCATCCGAATAATGCGTACTTTTCTGGAATTTTTAACACGGGGGCAAGGTCGAGGAAGACTGAACCCAAAGCGAGCTGCCGGGGGATTTTCCACAGATTGCACAGATTAACACTGATAATTCAAGCCGGGTCGTCCTTTTTAATCGGTGCAAATCTGTGTAATCTGTGGATGCTCCCGAGTTGAGGACTGAGAGCCGATAACAAATGAGGGGGAACCCTGCCTGAGGTACGCATTCTTCGGAAGAGCCAAGATTATTGAGTTCGGTGACGGCAAGAAAAGCAATGAGAAGAGGGGATGACTCACGCGGAGACGCGGAGAACGCGGAGGGGGAGAAGATGGAGCCAGGGCGTTTTCAGATCCTTGCCCGCGACACCGGCTCCAGGAATACCGCGAGCAACTGCGTGTATTCCGGCCCCTGATGCCGGAAACTGTGGAGCCGTGCATCGCAATGGGTGCAGATCCCGCTGCGGACGACGTTCCCGATGCCCAGTGCGCGCAGGTCTTCCTCCAGCGCCAGCGCGAGATCGAGCCGCGCCTTGCCGGGGGCATGGGCGTCGGGCGCCAGCGCCTGTTCCGGCCAGGATCGGGCGCGCAGCACTTCCTCCCCCACCTGGTAGCAGGCGCCGCAGATCCCCGGGCCGATGAAGGCCCGCCATTCTGCGCGCGGCGGCAGGGCACCGGCCTCCAATTTACGGGTGAGCTCGGCGGCGATGCCGCGGGCCGCGCCGCGCCATCCGCCATGGGCGATCCCGAAACTGTTTCCGGCGAGCAGGACTATTCCCGGACAATCCGCGCCGAAGACCGCCAGGCCAAAGCGCCCGTCGCGGCAGACCAACCCATCGGCTTCGGGCGCTTCGCGGCGCAAGCCGGCTTCGATGATGTTCGTGCCATGGACCTGCCGCGGGTAGCACCAGGAGCTGTCCGGTGCCAGTTCCCGCAGCCACCGCCACCAGGCCGTCTCGTCCCTTTTCGCGAGGGGCAGGCTGAAAGCGATGCGCAACCTTCCCAGCCGCCATTGGAGATCGCCCGCGCCTTCCACCACAAGGTGTATCCTATGCGCCTCTTCCAGACGCCCAAAAGGTCTTTGTGACGGAAGGCTTCTTCCCGTTGCACCCTTTTCCCCGATCTCACCCCTCATCGTCGGCTGGTCGGTGATGAACGCCGGTCGCCTTGAGGTGAGGCCACGCGCGATACACGCCAGTCTTCAGAGTGGAGAGCGGGGCCATCCGCGCTTGCACGATGTAGTGTTTTGATTACAATAGACTACATGCGAGTGGCCATGGATTCCGACACGCTCATCAAGTTGGCCAAAGCGGGACTCAAGGAGGTCGTCTGCGAACATTTTGCCGTCCGCATTCCCCGAGCCGTCGTGCGTGAAACCATCGAGGACGCTGGTGCTAGGCCCGAGGCCGAAGCCATTCGCGACAACCTTCGGCTCCAAAGGCTGGCCGTGGCGGGCCAGGGGATGGCATCCCAAAAGGGAGAGGAGGCCGTCCTAAGCCTGTACCGGGCAGAAATGTTTGACGCCATTGCCAGCGATGACAAGCGATTCCTGAAAAAGTTGAGAGTGCTTGGAATTCCCTATGTCACCTCCTCGGTGTTCATCCCGCTGTTGATGCGGAAAATGGCACTCAATGAAAGCACGGCCCTAATCCGGCTCGAAGCCCTGGCGCCTCATATCAGCCCCGATGATTACCACATCGTCAAGATCCACATCCAGGACTGGAGCCGACGATGAATGTAAGATCCCTCAGGATCCCAGAGCAGCTCGAGAAGGCCCTCCAACTGGTTGAGGACGAGGAGCGCATCGAAGAAGCATCCGCGATGCGCAAGCTGATGGTCATGGGCTTTGATTCCTACCTGTCAGCTCTCTATCGCGAAGGGAGGCTCGGCCTCCGGGATGTGGCGCGTCACCTGAAAATTCCTCTAGCGGAAGCTATGGATCGCATGGCCGAGCTGGGGGTGGGTGGCAATCTAGGGGCTGCCGATGTGCTTCCGGCCTTGCAAAGGTTCGACCGGGCGGCCCGCGGTGGGGTTGAAGCTCTGGACGCTCAGCCGGCCTTGGCGACCGGCACGAAATCTGGTACCGCGATTTCTGAGCCGCGCGAAACTTACGGTTCGGGAGACGCGAAGGCGCAAGGCCGTGCTGTGCCGGCCCGTCGGCAGCGTCCGCGCGCGCGGCGGTAGAGGTCTACTTCCCCGCCGCCGCCTTTTCGCCCAGGAGTGCCTCGAACTCGCCGATGACAGTCCGATCCTCGGGACGGGCCTTGAGCCAACTGGCCAGGGCCGCGCGCGCCGCGCGGGGCTGGCCGAGTCGGATCTCGGCGGCGACCAGCGCGCGGTGGGCGGGTCCGCTTTGGGGGTCCGCCGCCAGCCAGCGCTGGGCGATTTCGCGGGCCTTGGCGGCGTCACCCTGTTGCTCGGCCTCGCGCAGCAGAGCGGCGGCGGCGGCGGCGATGTTGCCGAGGGTCAGCTCAGCGACCTTCCGCCCGCGCTCAACGCCGGCGCCGCGCGCAGCGGCCAGGGCGACTTCGTAGAGTCGGAGCGCCGTGACGGCGTCCCCCTGGCGGGCGCGCACGACGCCCAGGTTGCTGAACGCGGCGGCGGAACCTGGGTCAATACGCAGCTCGGCCTCGTAGTGGCGGGCGGCTTCTTCGAGCCGGCCCTCCCTCATGAGCAGGTTGCCGAGGTTGTAGTTCAGTTCCGGGTAGTCCGGGCGCAGCGCGAGGGCCTTGCGGTAGTGTTCGGCGGCGCCCGCGCTGTCGCCCATGAGGTTGCGGATATTGGCGAGGTTGCGGTGGGCCGCTGCATAAGTCGGGTGCAGGCGCACGGCTTCCGCGAAGGCGCTGGCGGCCTCCGCGTTCCGGCCCAGGAGCGAGTTGGCGATGCCGAGGCCGTTCCAGGCTTCCACGTGGGCCGGGTGCAGGCGGATGGCTGCCTTGAAGTGGAAGACGGCGCGCTCCGCGTCCTTGCGATCCAGCCAGTAGTTTCCCAGCCCGTGGTGGGCGAGGTAGTTGTCGCCGCGCGTGACGAGGGAGTGCTCGAAGAGGCTGCGGCTGTCGAGCCATACCTGCGCTTGGAAGTGACTCGCGAGGCCGAGGGCGGCGAGCTGGAAAGCGGCGCCAACTGCGATGAACGGCTGTAGTTTAGGGGCGCACCGCCAGAGTTCCGCCAGCGAGAAGCTCAGCAGCAGCGCGAGCCCGATGGCGGGGAGATAGGTGTAGCGGTCCGCACGTGCCTGGCCGCCCACCTGGACGAGGCCCAGGGTGGGCACCAGCATGCCGAGGAACCACAGCCAACCGACGGCGAGATGGCTGCGGCTGCGCAGGGGGCCGAGGAAAAGGATGATAGTGGCCGCGATGCCCGCGCCGGCCAGCACCACCTGCGAGACCGGCAGCCCGGTGCCGGGATGGGGATAAAAGATGGAGAGGCGCGCGGGCCAAAGGAACATCCAGGCATAGTGCGCGCAGGAGACCAGGGCATTGGCGATGCGGGTTGCGATGGGGTAAGTCTCCAGCGGCGCGACCGCGCCCCCGGCACGCTGAGCCAGAAAGGTCAGTGCCGAGACCGCGCTGCTCAGGGCCAGGAACGGCAGTTTCTCGGCGACGAGTCGGGCGGCGCGCCTCCCGCACAAGCGGTCGGTTTTCACGTCAACGTAGCGCCGCAGCGGCCAGAAATCCAACAGCAGCAGCAGGAAGGGGAGCGTGACGGCGCTGGCCTTGCAAAGCAGCCCCAGGCCGGCGGCGGCGAGCACGGCGAGGTAACGGCCCACGGAA
>JAHFOS010000044.1 GCA_023261545.1 bacterium | reverse complement strand
TGCCAGGCATGGCGTTCGTCCCGATCCGCATCTGTTTGTAGGATCCTCACGACCTCGCTTTCGAGGGTGGCGGACGCATCGCCACCCTGGGTGTGGAACAACAATCCCCAGACCAGGACCAGGGCCCCCGCCCCCGCCAGCGCCAGCGAAATGCCGCGCTGGCCGCGCAGCGGTGATCCCGGCTTCAATAACGACGCCGGCAGGAATTCCGCCGCCCCCGCTGCGCGGAGGCGCGCCAACCAGATGTCGCCGGTGAGCAGGACGAGGAAGCTCAAGAGCAGCAGACCCGCCAGCAGCCCGCCGATGACGAAGACGAAAACGCTGGAGGCGGGCGGCTGATCGAAATAACCCGCATGCGGCTGCGCGACGCTTTTCTGCGCGTTGGGGTCCAGCAGCTTCTGCTCGTGCTCCAGGAAAGTCAGCTCGCTCTGCAAGGGGTTCTCGCCCAGGTGGTCCACCATGAGGAGGTCCGTCCCGATGACCAGGATCCCCGACAGCAAAAAAATAAGGAACGGCAGAGGTTGGCGCATCTCCTGCAAGCGCTGGATCATCGGGGCGCTCCCTTGCCTTGTTCCGCATCATCATCGGTTTCCTTGCTTTTGTCCGCTTTTTTGCCGGGCTTCTCGCTTTTTTCCGCCTCTTTGCCGGACTTCTTGCCCTTCGCGCTTTCAGCGTTGCCCGCGCTGACGGGACGAGGGTAGGGAATGGGCCGCGGCACGAAGTCCTCGCCAGGTTCGCTCTTCCCCGCCGCATTGCCGGAAAGCTGGCCCAGGTCCTTCAAGTGCTGGCGCAGCTCGCCGGCCTTGGCCTTCACGCGACCCTGCGCGAGATCATTTTGAAGGTGTTGCAGATAATTCAGCGTTTCCTCGTACCGGCCCAGCGCCAGATGGAGATCGCGGAGGCTCGCCGCGGATGGGTTGCCGCGATACTTCCGGCACAGATCGTCGGCGAATTTCTCGCCATCGAGAGCCAGCGTGGCGAACTTGTCCCGCTCCAGCATCGCGAAACGGCGCTGGCTGCGCGCCTCGAAGCGCTCCTGCTTTCCCGAATAGTACCAGGAGCTTTCCACGACGGCCACGCTCAAGGCGCAGAAGTAACAGAAGAATGCCGCCACCAGCCCCGCCCGCGAGGCGTCGTCCGCTGGGGACGACGCGGCTGAGGAGGTCGGGCCGCGCGGTCCGGCAAGGCGCTGTGCCGGCCGGCTCTTGCGAGGCTGCTGCTGGGGCCGAAATTTTCCCATGAGAGGCGATACGCCGCGGGGTATCTTACACCAAGGATGACGCGGGAAACGACGCGGGGGGAAAGCGTTGATTCCGGCAGCCCGCGCGCGTAAATACAGCTTGATTTCACGGATGTTCCAGTACAATCAGACTGCTTCGAGGGAGCGCATGACGGCGGAAAAAGATCCAGCGGAGGAACATCGGCGCTGGGGTCGCTTGGCGGCCATTATCGTCCAGTCGGCCAACGCCGTGATGATCTCGCTGGGGGTGCACGCCGGCGTCCTCTTCCTCATCAGCTTCATCCCCGTCAGCCTGCAGAAGACCCATCCGAAGACCGTGATGGTGATCCAGCAGTACGACGATTTCCTCAAGGAGCTTGAGCTTCCCGAGATTTCACTCTTCAAACCTTCCGACGCTCTCGTGGAAGTGGCCGGAACATCGCAAGAAGATGTCGCGGAAAAACTCACCGAGGAAGTGCAGATCGCGGCCGCGCTCCCCGAAGTTGAAGTCGCGGATCAGGCGGACCTGTCCGTCCTCGAAGGATTGGCCGCCGGCCTCGACAGCGCGGACGGCGCTCCGCCGGCCATCCTGGCGCTCAGCGAAAACCCCAAGCTCGCTTCGAGCTCCCTCCCCTATGGGTATCGCGCGCGACACTCCGGGACAAGCCGCGCCAGCGCCCTCAAAAAGCATGGCGGCACGGGCACGATGGCGTCCGTGGAGCGTTCGCTGCAATGGCTGGCCCACCACCAGGAATCCAACGGTTCCTGGAACGCCAAGAAATACGAGGGAGCGGAAGAGCACCTCGTCGCCACCACCGCGGCCGCCCTGCTGGCGTTCCTCGGAGCCGGTTACAACGAGCAGATCAAGCCCTACAAGAGCACCGTGCGCCGCGGCTTGCAGTTCCTCAATGAGCAGGTCGCGGCTCAAACTCCACCGCACTTCGGCAATAACTACGGATCGGCGCTCGCGCTGATGGCGCTGGCGGAAAGCAGCATCTTCGGATCGTCATCGGCCACCACCCACAATGCCAATAAAATCGCCCAGATGTTCCTGGATCAACACAAGGGCGAAGGCTGGATCTACGACGGCGGCGGCTTCGACTTCTCGGTTTCGGGCTGGGTGGCCCTGGGCCTCAAGAGCGCCCAGGCGGCGGACCTAGAGGCCATGCGCTCCAAGCGCGCCTTCGAGGTCTTCGATCAATACAAGAAATGGGTGCGCACCATGTCTTCGGAGGAAACCGGCGTGGCCCGGTACCGTCCCGGCAAGAACGAATCCGCCCACATGACCTGGGTCGGCATGTTCCAACGGCAGTTCCTGGGCTTTCCCAAAAACGACGCCTTCCTCACCAAGGCGGCGGATAATAGCTTGAAGTGGATAGAGGATAAGACCTGGATCGGGGGAGAGAAGCCCGGCGACGTTTACGGTATCTACTACGGGACCCTGGCGGCGTTTCAACACCAGGGCGTGTTCTGGAAAACCTGGAATTCGCGCATGAAGAAGACCCTGCTGGATTCCCAGATCAAGGGCGACCCGCGCCGCCTGGGCGGCTCCTGGGACCTCACGGAAGGCAACGTGGGCAAACAAGGCGGGCGCGTGATGACCACCGCGCTCATGAGCCTGTGCCTGGAGGTCTATTACCGCTACGAGCTGATGAACTGACGCCCCTTCGCCAGCCAGTCGGAGTCATTAAGCCACGGAATCCCTGACTCACGGGAAGGCCGTGATGGACCGGAGGGTTCCGGTCGGTCGGTGCTCGAACTCGCGCCTGCGCATCATGTTCGTTGAACCTTCCCGTTCCCTTTCAGGTCCTGGGTTGATCACTCTTCTCGGGAAACAGCCGCAGGATGTCCTGTTCTTCGGCGCGGCACACGCCGCGCTCGGTGATGAGGCCGGTGACGAGGCGCGCCGGGGTAACGTCGAAGCCGTAGTTCACGGCGCGGCTGTTGCGCGGGGTCAGGAGCACTTTCTTGATTTCGCCGTCGCACCAGCCTTGGATGAACTGGACCTCGCCGGGATCGCGCTCCTCGATGGGGATTTCACGCACGCCGTCGCGGATGCCCCAATCGAAGGCCGACGAGGTGAGCGCCACGTAGAAGGGCACGTCGTTGTCGCGGGCCGCCAGGGCTTTCAGATACGTGCCTATTTTGTTGGCCACATCGCCGGCGCGGGTGGTGCGGTCCGTGCCCACGATGACGATATCCACCCTGCCATGCTGCATCAGGTGCCCGCCGGTGTTGTCGGCGATGACGGTGTGCGGCACGTTGTTCTCGGCTAGTTCATAGGCCGTAAGGCTGGCTCCCTGGTTGCGGGGCCGCGTCTCGTCCACCCAGACGTGTAGCGGCAGGCCGCGGCGCGCCGCCTCGTACATGGGGGCGGTGGCCGTGCCGTAATCCACGCAGGCCAACCAGCCCGCGTTGCAGTGCGTGAGCACGTTCACGGGCTGGCCGCTCTTGCGCCGGGCGATCTCTTCCAGCAGGGCCACGCCGTGTTCGCCGATGGCACGGCTGTAGCGCACCTCTTCCTCGGCGATGGCCGCGGCTTCGGCCAGGGCCGCGCGCGCGCGTTCTTCCGGACCATGAGCCGCCAGCACGGCGGCAGCCACACGATCCACGCCCCAGGCGAGGTTCACCGCCGTCGGGCGGGTGGCCTTCAAAACATCGCCGCAACGCCGCAGGGCTTCCTCGGCCTCCCGAGCCGGGGCCTCCAGGCAGGCGAAGACCATGCCATAGGCGGCTGTCGCCCCGATCAGCGGGGCCCCGCGCACGTGCATCTCCTTGATGGCGCCCGCCACCTCCGCCACGCTGCCGAGCTTCTCGATGACGAATTGGTGCGGCAGCCAGCGCTGGTCAATGATATTGAGTTTTCCATCCTCCCACCACAGCGTGCGGTAAGGCCGGCCCTGAATCAGCATGGGAGTCCCCCTTTAGGAATTGCCGAGCGCGATATCGCGCGTGAAGTAGTCGCGGTGCCCGGGTTGGGCCACCACGAGGATATCCTTGAGCGCCCAGCGTTTGCCATCGTCCGGGTCCAGGCGATACAGGCGCGAATCCACGCGCGTATCGAACGGCGTGCCGTCCATGAGGAACATGTCGAGCCCGGCGCGCTCCGCCATGGGCACGCCGCCCGCGATATCCCAGAGCTTGAGCTGGCCGAGGTAGGCGAAATAGCGGCCGCGCACCAGGCCCGCCAGCGGGAAAACCGCCGAGGCCAGCGCGTGCACGGGGTTGCGCTTGGCGAAACGTCCCACCTTGGCTATTTTCTGGGTGAGGGCCACCATGCCGCTATCCCTTCCCAGGCCGCGCGCGAAGTTCACTTTTTCAGGAGCGCCGCAATGCCCGCCCGCGACTTTGCGCAGCAGCACGTCGCGTCCCGCGGTGATCAGCAGCTCGCCCGAAGTGGGGAAGTAGATGCAGCCATCCTGGAGCACGCTGTCCTCCATGAGTCCGAGCGAAATACCCCAGAGGTCGAGATGGTTGGCGTAGTTGGCCGTGCCGTCTATGGGATCCGCGACGTAGGCACTGTGCCGCAGGGCCGCCTCGATATAGCCTTCCGACTGCTGGGCGTGCGTCTCCTCGCCGATGAGGTAAACCCCATCCCGAGGCCTGTCGAAATGCCTGGCGAACAGGGCTTCGATGGCCAGGTCGGCCTCGGTGACCATGGAGCGGTCGCTCTTGAAGCTGACCTCGGCGCGATGGTAGAAATCCATGGCGATGTCTCCGGCCTCAAGCATGAGCTCGGCGATGCGCTCGGGGTGCCAGATCATCCGTCGCCTTTTAGCTCAACCATTTTCCCATGATTTCCCGGAAAGAGGGACGTCATTGTAATGGGTCGGCATGCGCCTCCAGGCGCACCGACATCTGCCGCGGGACCTGTTCTTGATTTCGTACGAAATTAAGTACGATATTTGCCGTGAGTCCCATTTCCGTCAGCCAGGCGCGCAAAGACCTCTACAACCTTGTGGATGAAGTCGGAGCGTCCCACCAGCCGCTGCTAATAACCGGCAAAAGGACCCATGCCGTTCTGGTCTCCTACGAGGACTGGGTCGCCATTCAAGAGACCCTTTACCTCACCTCCATACCCGGCATGACCGAGTCCATCGTCGCCGGCCTCAAAACTCCGATTTCAAAGTGTTCTAAAAAATTGAACTGGTGAGCTGGCGGCTGGTTTACACGAAGCAAGCCCAAAAAGACGCAAAAAACCTTCGTGCGGCAAACCTGAAATCAAAGGCGGAGAAGCTCCTTGCGGTGCTTGCGGGCAATCCCTTTGAAACGCCGCCGCCCTTTGAGAAACTGGTTGGCGATCTTTCCGGTGCTTATTCCCGCCGCATCAATATCCAGCACCGGCTGGTTTATCAGGTTTATGAGGTCCAGAAGATCGTGAAGATCATCCGCATGTGGTCGCATTATGAATAATCAACGGTTTTTACGCCTCGCGCTGTCGCGCGTTGGCGAGTTCCAGTAATTTCCGCGCGGCTCTCCATCCCTGCTCACCGAGATCGCGGGTGAATTCATTGACGTAGAGCTTGATGTGCCGGCGCGCCACCTCGGGATCCATTTCCTGGGCATGGCGCAGCACCAGGGGCTCGACCTCGTTGACGTGTTCCCAGGCGTAGGCGAGGGAGCGGCGCAGCGCTTGGGAAAAGGCCCCGCGTGTGGCCGGGGGCAGGCGCTGGTGCAAGGCGATGGCTCCCAGAGGCAAGGGCAGGCCGGTGTCTTGCTCCCAGGCCGCGCCGAGATCGAGGAGCAATTCAAGCCCCCGCTGAGCGTAAGTGAAGCGCGCCTCGTGGATCAGCACGCCGACCAGCGCGGGGTCCGCCGCCGTTTCCTCCGCGATGCGGTCGTAACGCAAAGCGCGCTCCGCGAAAACTGGGCCGTAGCGCCGCCATAGCAATGCGGCCGTGGTGTGCGGTCCGGGCAGCAGCACGGCGCCGCGCTGGGCGAGTGGCGGGCCGGCGCGTCCGACCACCAGCGGCCCAACGCCCCGGCCCAACGCGGCACCAACGGGGCAAAGTTCATAAGCGTGGCCGAGTTCCGCGAAGCGGGCAAAGGAGCACTTGAGCACGTCCGGTGCCTCATCTTCCTCGCCGCGGAGGTTCAAGGCTTCAATATCGAGAAACTCAAATTTCAAGGGCTCCCCTTCCCAGGGAACCCGACCCAGGATGAGCGGCCCGAAAACGAAAATATCGTTGGGACAAGGCGAGATGGCGACGCGCATCAGGAGGCCGCCTTTTTGTCCTTTGCCGATTTTAGGACCTTAAACATCACCCTTCGCCACAGAGATTAAGAGAATTTTCAAGCTCCTCCGAGGAATGCGTGCCGCTGGCAATATTCCTCACCCATTTTTTTCCGGTGCCTGTGTTCTCAACTCGGATTTATCCACAGATTACACCGATAAACACTGATTTAAAAGGTTAGCCCGGATTGATTGTTTTCTGTGTAAATCTGTGTCATCTGTGGAAAAATTACTCCGGTTGACTCGGCGGGTTGAAAACATCAAAAAAAGCGCCTAGAACCCCATGGAGTGGACGATGGGTCGTCCAGAAGGCTCAAATAACTGGGGTGCCGCCTTTGGGGCCCGTATCTCCGGCGGGAACGGGGGTGATGGGCTGCTCGCCTTCGGCCTTGTGGGCCCGCTCGCCATTCATGTGGATGCGCGTGATCACGTGGGCGATGGGGGGGCGGCGCAACATGGCGCGGCCCTCGGCCAGGGTGAGGACTTCCTCGCCGCTCAGCGTTTCGTACACCATCAGGGCTTCGGCGATGCGCACCAGGGCGTCCTTGTTCTCGCGGACCAGGCGCAGCGCTTCGGCGTGGCATTCATCCAGGATGAGCTTCACCTCTTCGTCCAAAATCTTGGCGGTGGATTCCGAATAGCTCTTGCTGCGCGTGATCTCCCCGCCCAGGAACATGCGTTCCTCGCTGGGCTGGTAATTGATGAGCCCCGAGCGCGCGCTCATGCCCCATTCCATCACCATCTTGCGGGCGATGTTGGAGGCCTGCTGGATGTCATTGGAGGCCCCGGCGGTGATATCGTCGAAGAAAATCTCTTCGGCGGCCCGCCCGCCATAAGCGCGGATGATCTCGGCCCGGAGCTTGCGGCGCGAGAGGTGCTCGTCATCGCGCTCGGGCCGGTAGAAGTTGGCGCCGGCGGCGTTGTTGCCGAAGGGGATCACGGTGATTTTGTCGAGCTTCATCGTGCCCGTGGTGTTGAGGCTCACTACGGCGTGACCGGCCTCGTGGAAGGCGGTGATGCGCAGGTCCTCTTCATGGATCACCTTGCTCTTCTTGGCCTTGCCGAAGGCCAGCTTGTCGCGGGCCGTGTAGAGGTCGTGGAGGTCCACTGCCTGCTTGTCGAGCCCCACGGCGATGAGCGCGGACTCGTTCAGCAGGTTCTCGAGATCGGCCCCGCTGAAGCCCGTGGTGCCCTGGGCGATGACGTCGAGATCGGCGTCCGGGGCGAGCTTTATTTTCTTGCAGTGCACGCGCAGGATGGCCTTGCGTCCCTCGATATCCGGGAGGCCCACCGCCACGTGCCGGTCGAAGCGCCCGGGGCGCAGCAGCGCCGGGTCGAGCACGTCCACGCGGTTGGTGGAGGCCACCACGATGACGCCGCCATCGGACTCGAAGCCGTCCATTTCCACCAGGATGGCGTTCAAGGTCTGCTCGCGCTCGTCATGGCCGCCGCCGAGACCGCTGCCGCGCTTGCGGCCCACCGCGTCTATTTCGTCCAGGAAGATGATGGCGGGGCTGTTCTCCTTGGCCTGGTGGAAGAGGTCGCGCACGCGCGAGGCGCCCACGCCCACGAACATCTCGACGAAATCCGAGCCGGAGATGGAGTAAAAGGGGACGCCGGCCTCCCCGGCGATGGCCTTGGCGAGCAAGGTCTTGCCCGTGCCCGGAGGGCCGTAGAGCAGCACCCCGCGCGGCAGCCGCCCGCCCAGGCGCGTGAACTTGGCGGGATCTTTCAGGAACTCGACGATCTCCGTGAGCTCCTCCTTGGCCTCCTCGACGCCCGCCACGTCCTTGAAGGTCTTGTTGATGCTTTCGGGGCGCACCAAGGTGGCGCGCGACTTGCCGAAGCTGAAGATATTGCCCCCGCCCGCCGAGCGGAACTGGCGGAAAAACAAAACATAGAACAGCACCAGCAGGAACAGCCAGGGCCCGTACTGCAACAGGACTATTTGCCACATCCCGGGTTTCTTGTAGATGAGACCCTGATCGGTTTTCGCGTCTATGAGCTCGCGCAGATCCTGGGGGATGGGGCTGTCATAGACCACGGCCCGCTTCTCCCGCTGGCCGGCGGGAATACCCTCCGCGCGCAAGCGCCAATGGACCTCCCCACCCTCGTACTCCACTTGTTCCACCACGTAGTGCTCGAGGTCGTGGCGCAACGTCCTCAGGGTCGGCTCGCTCCCGCCCTGAAAGGCGTTCTCGTCGCTGAGCTTGTTGATGATGAGCAGGACGGCGATGGCGATGGCCACCCAGATGATGCCGCCCCATGGGCGGCGCGGATCCGGCAGCTTGCGCTGCGGCCTGCGCTGGGGAGTTCCCGGGTTGCCGGTATCCTGTTTCTGGTCCGCCATGGAAGAACGACGTGGCTTTCGAATAATAGCCGCGGCGATTCTATTTTTTAAGCGCTTACTGCAACGCGCGCGGCGAATTTGCCTTGAAATTCGTAACTGCTCATGCAACTTCGGTCCTCCCTCATCCCTTCGGGAGAGGGTCGGGGTGAGGGTTTTGTTTTGTCTGCGGCGTAAAAAGGGTTAATCTCGTTTCCCTGCGGGCAAGACGCCCGCGCACCCAGCCAGCCAATTCCACCTCTGGAGAGGGGCGGTAAGCCGGAGCAGTTACTAAATTTCAGCTTGCGGAGCCGGTCGCACACAGGGTCAGGCCCGACTCGCTCATAATCCCATCGAGACGAACGTCGTGGTCCGCGGCGGGCAGCGCGCTCGCGATCTGGCACGCGAAGGCGAGGCCGATGCGCCGCCCGCCGTGGCGGGCCAGGAAACGGTCGTAGCATCCCCAGCCCCGGCCCAGGCGATGCCCCTGGGTATCGAAGGCTATGCACGGCACCAGGATGAGGTCGAATTCGGTTGGTTCCGGAGTTTCCGAGTCTCCTGGAGGCTCGGGAATTCCCAGCTTTGAGGGCACCAAATCGCTGAGCTTCCGCAAGCGCACGCTGCGCATTTCCCGGCCCTCCAGACGGGGGACCCACACCTCCCGATCCTGCGTCAGGCCGTGCTGGATGAGCTCCAGGGTGTCCACCTCGCCGCCGCAGGACACGTAGCAATGGATGCGCCGGCTGCCGGTCCACAGCGGGGAGGCCAGCAAATGCGCCTGGATGCGCCGGGAAAGCGCCAGCGCCTCTGAAGCCGTCAGCCCCGCGCGCCGGCGCTCGGCGAGACGGCGCAGCCGTGCCTTCTCCTTTTTCGGGTTGTCGCTCAAGGGAACTCGGCTAGACTGACCCTGGACAGGAAGCTGCAAGACATGACGACGGCCACGACCCCCACTGAAACACCGGTTGCACCCATCCACGCGCAGCCATCTTCGCGGGATAACCCCGAAATCCTGAAGCTCCTCAAGGTCATGCGCTCCTACAGCGCCAGCGATCTGCACATCAAGCACAACCGCCGGCCCATCTTCCGCATCCACGGCGTTCCGCTCTCCCAGGACAAGCTGCCCGTGCTCCAGCACGAGCAGATCCGCCGGCTCTTCCAGGAGGTGACCCCGCCCGCCAAATGGGAGAAGTTCGAGCGCGAGGGCACCTCCGAATTCAGCCTGGAAATCGCCCAGTTCGGTCGTTTCCGCACCAATATTTTCATGCAGCGCGGGGTCATGAGCGCCGCCATCCGCCGCATCAGCGACGCCATCCCCGATCTCGATTCCCTGAACCTCCCCGAAGGCGTCAAGAAAATAGTGGACCTGGGCGAAGGCCTGGTGCTGGTGGCGGGCGTGACAGGCTCGGGAAAAACCACGACGCTGGCCAGCATCATGGAAATCATCAACAAGACCCAGCGCGAGCACATCATCACCTTCGAGGACCCCATCGAGTACGTGTATGAGGACAAGCTCAGCTTCGTCAACCAGCGCGAGGTCGGCTCCGACCTCGAAAGCTTCGGTGCCGCCATCCGCTACGTGTTGCGCCAGGACCCCGACGTCATCCTCATCGGCGAATTGCGCGACATCGAAACCTTCGAGGTGGCGCTCACCGCCGCCGAGACCGGCCACCTCGTCTTCGCCACCATCCACGCCTCCACCGCCACCAGCGTCATCAGCCGCCTGCTCGACCTCTACCCCACCGAGCGCCACAACATGCTGCGCGGGCTGCTGTCCACCCACCTGAAGGCCATCCTCTGCCAACGCCTGCTCAAAGGCTGCCGCGAAGACGTCCCGCGCGTCCCGGCCTGCGAGCTCATGCTCTCAAATGGCTCCATCCAGGAGGCCATCCAGAAGGGCGAGGACGGGAAGATCCTCGAACTCATCAAGCTCGCCCGCGACGACGGGATGATTGATTTCAACACCTCGCTGCACGACCTGGTGCGCAAGGGGCTTATCACCCAGAAGATGGCGCTGGCCTATTCGCCGAACCGCGAAGCGCTCAAAATGGTGCTGCGCGGCATCACCACCAACACCGCCTGAACGGGCCGCCAGGGCCGGGGGCATGGGCTCCCAGCGCCGTGTTTTTTCTTCTTCCGCCGGGGGTTTTCGCGCCGACCCGCGCTCTATACTGGCCCCGGGCCTGCGCCGAACATGGGCCCTATGCAATGCGGGGTTTCGAACCTGGTCAGGCCTTGACGGGAGCAGCCATAAGATATCCCCCGCATGTGCCGTAGGAACTCCTGTGTGAAGCGCAGGCCCAACCTTTCTTGGAAGACCTCGCGGACATTTTTGAACGGATAACCGGCCTGCGCTTCGCGGATGTCACCCTGATGCGCCGGGCGTTCATCCATGATTCCGTCGGAGCGGAGGGGCGGGATTTCGAGCGCATGGAATTCCTGGGCGACGCCTGCCTCGCCATGGCCGTCGCCGCGCTCCTGGTGCGCCGCACGGAGCTGAGCGAGGGCGGTATGTCTCAGATTCGTTCCGAGCTCACGCGCCGCGAAACCCTGGCGGAGCTGCTGCGCGGCTGGGGCGTCGAGCGGCATTTCGTCCTCGGCTACGGCGTGAACCGCCAGCGCCTGCCGGATTCCATCTACGCCGATTTCTTCGAAAGCCTGGTGGGCGCGCTCTACCTCGACCAGGGCGCCGCCGCCGTGGAAGCCTTGGTGGATCGCATCTTCACGCCACTCTTCCAGGAACTGTTGCGGCGCGGAGAGGACGTCATGAACGCCAAAGGGCGCCTCCAGGAATACTTCATGGCGCGCGGCAAGTCCCCTCCTGAATACCAAATCGTCGCCAAGCGCGGGCCGGCGCACGCCCCTGAGTTCACCGTGGAGGCGGTGCTGCCGGAGGGCGGGCGCGTGCGCGCGACCGGCCCCTCCATCAAGGCCGCCGAGATGGCGGCGGCCCGCAAAGCCTTGGAGCAGCTCACGCCGTGAACCGCGCTGATCGCGAGAATTGGCTGCGACTTCCCCCGCGCCGCGCGACGCTCGGCGGCGCCGTTTCCGTGGCCGGGTTTGAGGAAGCGGACCCGCTCGCGCCCGCGCATCCCGCCCCGCCCGATGAGCTCGTCGCCGGTTCCGAGGTGCACCTCAAGGCTACGCTGAAAACCGGTCGGCTGCACCTCAAGAGCCGCAGCCGGAGCTGGGCGCGCCGCGTCTCGGTGCTGTTGGACGACAGCGCCTCCGTGCGCCGCGTCCTCGGCCAGGACGGAGCGGCCGAGCTGTCGGGACTGCTGGCGGAGTGGCGCCGCCGCCATCACCTCGATGGCGCGACTTTCACGGCGCGCGGCACGGACGGAACCTGTCGCCTCTGGGGCATCGGCCTCTGGGAGGCCTGGCTCGCCGAATTGCCGAACTGGCAAGGGGGGCTGGTGCTGGTGGTCAGCGACTTCCACGGCGAGCTGCCGGCGGGTCCTTTCTGGATGAACCTGTTTGCCCGCGCCGAACCGCTGATCCTGAGGTTGATCCACCCCCGCCCGACTTATCAGGACGGCTGGCCCTGCAGCGACGATGAGGAGCCCGCCGCGACTTTTCCCTGGAGGCGCGAGGTCTTCGAGAACTCCGCCGCGTCATGGGACCGCTTGCTCCAGGAGTTCCTGCGCCGCAGCAACGTCCCGCACCTCGCGCTCGCCGCCCCTGACGCGACCGTGGCACTGCGCGGCTGCATGGCGCTGCTCACGGGCACCACGACACCAGGTCCGGCCGTGAGCAGCGCAAAAACATAGGGCACGTACGTCACCCTGCCTGACGGGCCCGTGAGCCGCGCGTTCAGCGCTGCTGCCCCCGCTTCAACCGGGACGCCTGTTTCAAGCCCGCCAGCAGGAAATCTTTCAAGCTGAAAACAAAAGCGAGCTCCCCCCCGCTTTCCGAACAAAAATAGGGACTCAAGGCCATGGCGCCATAGGGGCTCACGCCCACCATCGTGCTGCGACTGTCCGGGAGGTCGCGCCTTGAGAGCACGACGAGATCCAGGTTGGCGGGAAGCAGCGAGCGGAATTCGAGATAGTAGGCGGGTTTTTCAAAAAGCTCATGATGCGCGGCGGCGTCCACCAGCGGGTGCAGTCGCTCGACGCGGATGACCGACGGGTCCTCGGTGTAGCGTCCGTTGAACTGCCAGCCCAAGGGACGAAAGAAAAGATTGACCTCATCGTCCTCAAGCCAGGACTCGGTCTTCGCATCCTGAAAGGCTCCGAAGTTTCCAAAAACGAGCACCCGGCGCCCCTCCGCCAACTGATCCGCCAGCCAGCGCACATAACGGCCGGCCTGTGGCATGGCGGCGGTGCGAAACCAGCTCAAAACCCCCAGGGTCTTGCGCGTCACTTCCGGGGAGGGTAAACCCGCGGATACGTCGTGGTAGAGGGGTTCAAAACCGAGTTCGCGCAGAGTCTTCGCAAGATGCCAGGCTATTTCGTTGCCCTGCGCGCTGGTCTGCTCGCCGCTCTTATAGAGGCAAAGCACGCGATCCTGCGCGCTCACGGGCAGCACGGCGATGCAAAGCGCGAAAAAGAAAGCTCTCACCTGTCGGGAAGTCCGGAGGGGATAAAATAGATCATAATGCCGATGCATAGGTTTATACCAGCCGCTGGGTTCCTGTTGGCGTTGCTGTTGGCGCGCGCTGGGTTCTCCGGCCAAGACGAACCGCGCCACGTGCTGCTGCTCGGGCCGCCCGGAAGCTGGTTCCTGCGCGGCATCGAGACCGTGCTCAACCATTTCGGCTACATCGCCGTGCGCGGCGAGGCCGAGGCCGAGCTTCCCGAGGCAGCCTGGTCGGAATCCATCGCCGCCGTCGTGCTGGCCGGCGGCGGCGGCGGACGGCAGCTCCTGGGCGATCTCGCGCGTTTCGCCGCCACCGGCAAGAAGCTCATCCTGCTGGGGCGCCTGCCCTCGCAGAGCGCCAGCGAAGGACTGCCCGCCACCACCAGGGATATGACCGCCTTCTTCGCCGCATTGGGATGCGAGCCCTCCGCTCCCGTGCGCGCGGTCTGGACGGAACGGCGCCAGGAAGTCCACACCCCCGGCATGGTGGGGTTCGAGCGCGGCGTCCAGGACCGCATCGCCGTGCTGCCGGGACTGCGCAGCAAAGATGCGCGCAACCGCGTGCACTTCTCCATCGCCTCGGGCAACACGCGGACCGACCTCGTCGTCACCGGACCCTTCGGCGGCTGGGCCTTGGATCCCGCCCTGGTCAGCGACGAGCGGGACGCGAAGCTGCACTGGGTCCTCGACCCCTTCCGCTTTTTTCCCGCGGCCCTGGGCCTGGAGCCATCCCGGCCCATTCCCGATGTCACCACGCTCTGCGGCCGCCGCGTGCTGTACTGTCACATTGACGGCGATGCCTTCACGGGGTTCTGCGAATTCGATCCCGGGCGCACCTGCGGCCAGGTGCTCTACGACGAGGTGCTGAAGAAGTTCAGCCTTCCGCACACCCTCTCGGTGGTGACCTGCTTTTTCGATCCCGAGGTGCGCAGCATCCGCCAGGTGAGCTACGAGGGCGAGGGCAATTACCGCGGCGACATCTTGACCATCAGCGCCAAGGAGCAGCGCGCCTGGCAAACGGTGGCTCAGCGGGTTTTTTCAGAACCCTGGGTGGAGCCCGCGCTGCACGGTTACGGGCATCCGCTCATCTGGAAGGATCGCCTGCTCGCGCTCTACCCCGAGGGCCGCGGCTTTTCACTGGATGACGAATTCGATCGCTGCCAGAAAATCATGCTGGAGCAGATCCTGCCGGCGGGCCAAACGCCGCGCGTGTACCTGTGGACCGGGGACTGCCTGCCGCTGGAATCCCACCTCGAACGCGCACAGCGGCTCGGGCTCCTGAACCTCAATGGCGGGGACACGCGCCTGGACGGCGATTTCGACTCCGTGTTCTGCGTCGCTCCCCTGGCGCGCGCGGTCCAGGGCCGGCTCCACGTCAACAATTCCTCCTGCAACGAAAACAACTACACGCACGGATGGAAGCCGCCCTATTACGGCTTCCGCAACGTCATCGAGACCTTCGAGCGCACCGGAGCCCCGCGCCGCCTCGCGCCCGTCAACATCTACTACCACTGGTACTCGGGGCAGTACCGCGCCTCGCTCAGGGCCGTGGATGACGTTTACACCTGGACGCGGGGCCAGGAGCTCAACCCCGTATGGGCCAGCCGCTACGCGCAGAGCGTGCTCGGTTTCCACGAACTCAAGCTGCACCGCTCAGGGAATGCCTGCGAGGTCTCCGACTACGGATCGCTGCGCACCCTGCGCTTCGAAGGCGAGCCGCGCCGGCCGCGCGTGGGCGGGGAAACCCGCGTCATCGGCTATGCGCGCGCGGGGGAGCGGCTCTACGCGCACCTCGGCACAGGAAAAAGCGCGCGCATCGAATGGCTGGGAGACGCGGAGGCGGAAGCGCCGCGCCTGGAGTGGGCCACCTGCACGGTGGAGGACCTGCGCGCCGGCCCCACTGGCGTGGACCTCGATCTGTGGGGCCTCGGACCCGCCGAAATCCGCCTCAGCGCCCTCCCCTCCCCGCTCGCTCCCACCCCCGGTACGCTGATCCGCGAGCCCGAAAAAGGCAGCGCGCTGCTCAGCCTCACGCTCGCGGGCGCAACCCAATTGCGACTGGCCTGGAGGAAGGAATGAAAGCTGACGTCTCTTTTCTTGGCGCGCCTGAACCATGGCTAAAACTGAAAGTAGATGAAGCGCCCGCCGGCAACGGCACCGTGGGCGAGGATCTGTACCAGCAGGAACGCGCAGGCCAAGAACCGCGCTTCCGGGCTCCATAGCGGCAAGGGATCCTGCGCGTTCTTGCGCTCCTTGTAGAGGTGCAGCAACAGCAGCGGGGCCGTGAAATAGCAGAAACGCGCCAGGTCGGCCGTGAAGGCCGGGCTCCAGTTTTCCGCGCGCGCGAGGGCCGCGAGCATGGCGGGGATCCTTCCGAGCCACTTGCAGCCGAAGATGGCGAGGCCGATCACGGCCAGGTGGAAGGTGAGCAGCGAACAGAACAGGCGGTAGGGGAGCGCGGGGAGGAAATCCCGCAAACGGCGGCGCGGCGCGCGGCTCGCGTCGAACAGCACCAGCAAGACGCCGTGATAGGCACCGAAGGCGGCGAACTTCCAGGCCGCCCCGTGCCAGATGCCGATGATGAGCATCGTCAGGAAGGCGGCGCAGCGCGTGCCGACTCCCGGCAGGCCCGCGCGCGCCAGCGGCCCGTAGAGGTAGTCGCGCACCCAGGAGGAGAGCGAGATATGCCAGCGGTTCCAGAATTCCTGGATGTTGGCGGCGAAGAAGGGAATGCGGAAATTGAGCATGAGCTCGACGCCGAAGAGCCGGCTGATGCCGCGGGCTAGGTCGGAGTAGCCCGAGAAGTCGCAGTAAACCTGGAAGGCGTAGGCGTAGATGGCCAAAGCCATTTCGCCCCCTGTGACGGAGGCCGGCGAAGCGAAGGCCGGACCCACCATGAGCGAGAGGTTGTCGGCGACGACCACCTTCTTGTAGTAGCCGAGCAGTATCAGCCACAGTCCGTCGCGCAGCATGGCGGAGGAGGGTTGGCGCAGGACGGCGAGCTGCGGCAGCAGGCGTCCGGCGCGCTCGATGGGCCCGGCCAGCAATTGCGGGAAATAGGCGACGTACAGGGCGAAATCCCTGAGCCGCCGGCAGGGCGCGAGCGTGCCGCGGTAAACGTCCAGGGTGTAGCTCAGGGACTGGAAGGTGTAGAAGGAAATACCGAGCGGCAGCATCAAGTGCAACAGCGGCGGATCGACCTGGAGGCCGCAGCGCTGCGCGAGCTTGGCGAAAGAGAGGATGAGGAAGTCGCAGTATTTGTAGAAGAAAAGCATGCCGAGGTTGCCGGCGAGGCTCAAACCCAGGCACAGGCGGCGCCGGGCGGCGGTGGTCGCCGCGGCCAGCCCCAAGGCACAATAGAAATCCAGGAAAGTGGACGCCAGCAAGGGCAGGCAGAACCAGGGCTCGAAGCCCGCGTAGAAGGCGTAGCCCGCGGCGAGCAGCAGCAGCCCGCGCCCGCCGGCGGGCAGCAGGCGGTAGGCCAACAGCAATCCCGCCAGCAGGAAAGGAAATGGGAGTGAGTCGAAAGTCATGGGTCAGGGGCTTAAAACAGGCTCATCCGAATAATGCGTACTATTCAAAGGTTCTCACAAGAGACCACGATTTTGCAAGACGGAAGTCAAATGTAATACCGGGGGGATTTTTCCACGGAGAACACAGATTAACACAGAAAACAACCCATCGGGGCTGGCCTCTTTAATCAGTGCCCCTCGGTGTAATCTGTGGATAAATCCGAGTTGAGGGCACGGAGCACCAGGAAAAAACTGGGATGAGACACCACCAGAGGTACACATGAGTAGGATGAACCTTAAAACAGCCCCGAACGGCACAGGCGCGAGGGCAGATCGAGCCGGTTGCGGGAGCCTTTCACCTGCAGAACGCCGAGCGGAGCGCCCGCTTCGGTCCGCACCAAGGTTCCCGCGGGAAGGCCGAGTTCCAAGGTTTCGCCGGCCCAGAGTCGCCGCGCATCAGCCCGTGTAAGAGCCGGTCCCGCCGCACCGCGCTCGATCAGAGCCTGGGCGCCCCAGGGGGTGAGCCGCCAGCCTGCCGGGCCCTCCGTGGCGAGTTGCAGGCCGCGCCCTTCACAGTGCAAGTCCGTCCGCGCGGCGGCGGGGGTGGCGAGCAGCAGGCTGTGTCCCGCGCGCCACGCAAGTAAGCCTGCGGGGATGGCTATTTCATTCAGCGGTGCGTTTTCAGGCTTTAATATCCGTGATGGCAGCTCACGCCGCTCGCCTTGGCCCGGAGCGCGGAGCACGCAGGCGAAAAAGGGCTCGCAGCCAAAGGCTTCAGGATGCAGGCGTAAGGCGCCGAGGCCGGCCCTGTCGCTGTCGGGGCCCGCGACTTCAGGCTTCACCACCTCCCAGTCGCGCCGCTCTTCGAGGAAACGGCGCACCACGGCCTCGTTCTCCTCCTCCGTGGGCGAGCAGGTGCTATAGACCAGCCGCCCTCCGGGCCGCACCGTGCCGGAGGCCCGGAGCAGCAAATCGAGTTGCAACGCCGCCAGGTCGGCCACGCGGCGCCGCGAACGGCCCTCAGACCCGCTGCACGGGGCGTCCAGCAATACGCCATCCGCCACCGCGCGCAACGCGCCAGCGAGCTGCTCCAGGCCTTGGGGCAGGACGATGGCGCAGGCGATGCCCTGGCGCGCGAGGTTTTCAGCCAGGACGCGCCGGCGCCCCGCAGAGCTGTCGGCGGCCAGCAGCAGGCCCGTGTCGGCGAGTTTAAGGCCGATCTGCGTGGTCTTGGACCCCGGTGCCGCGCAGGCGTCGAAAATGACTTCGCCGGGGCGGGGATCGAGAAGCGCCACGGGAAGCTGGCTGGCCGCGTCCTGGGGATAGACGGTGCCGGTGTGGTAGTCGAGCAACTGGCTCGGATTGCACCCATCTTCGTGGAAAAAACCGCCGGGGTTCCAGAGCACGGGCTCCAACTGGCCGGGAACCACGGGCACGCCGCGGCGGGGGTGGACACGCAAGGCACGGCGGAATTTCCCCTTCACAGACAGCAGCTTACAGGGCAGCCACGTTATGCGCGGGCCGCCGTCCCCCCAGGCTGCGCGCCTAGAGGATGACCCTGCGCATGCGATCCCGGCGTCTTGTCTCGTTACGGCGCTCCTGCTGCTTGCGTTTGGCCTTGATGCTGGGCTTTTCGAAGAACTGGGCCCGCTTGTAATCGTCCTTGATGCCGTCGATGTTGCACTCTCTGCGGAAGCGCCGCAGCATCTTGTCGATGGGCTCTTCGCCGATCTTCTTGACCTTCGCCATGGATTCCAGGAAACGGGGAAGCGCGGCAGTCTGGTGTCCAGCGTCAATTGTCAAGCGCGGGGCGAGACAGCTTGTACGGGTTTAGAACGTGCTATTTTCCTCTGCATGGCCGTCCTCTGCTTTCCCCACCATGCCGCCCTCCCGTAGCCGCGGCCGCTATGAGGCGCGGGGCGTCTCGCCCGCCAAGGAGGATGTGCATAAGGCCGTGGCGGGCCACGCAAACCTCTTTTCCGCCGCCTTTTGCCGGGTGGTGCCGGATTTCGTGGCCGGCGGGGAGGACTGGTGCAACATCATCCACGCTGACGGCTGCGGCACCAAATCGCTGGTGGCATACCTCTGGTATCGAGAGCGGGGGGATGCCGCGGTTTTCGAGGGTCTGGCCCAGGACAGCTTGGCCATGAACGTGGACGACCTGGCCTGCGCCGGGGCGGTTTCGGGAATCCTGGCCGCCAACACCATCAACCGCAACCCGCGCCGCTGCGGCGCAGAGGTGCTGGAACGGCTCATTCACGGGGCCGAACTCTTCGCCGCCAAACTCCGCGATCTCGACTGCGAGGTGTTTATCGGCGGCGGCGAGACAGCCGACACCCCGGATCTCACCCCCACCTTCACCCTGGACTCCTGCGCCGTGGCGCGCCTGCGGCGCTCGGAGGTCATCCGCGACGGCATCACCCCAGGGCTCGCCATCGTGGGCCTTTCCTCCACTGGCCGGGCCAGTTTCGAGGACGCCGAGAACAGCGGCATGGGTTCCAACGGCCTCACCAGCGCCCGGCACGACCTGCTTTCCTCGTTTTACGCCAAAAAATACCCCGAAACCTTCGATGCCGGGGTGGACCCCAGTCTGGTGTACGCCGGTCCCTACCGCCTGGAGGATCCGCTCCCCGGCAGCAGCCTCAGCGTCGGCGCGGCGCTCTTGAGCCCCACGCGCAGCTACGCCCCGGTCATCGCGCGCCTGCTCAAGGACCCCGCACTGCGGCGCGCCATCCGCGCCCTGGTGCACTGCACCGGCGGCGGCCAGACCAAGTGCCTGCGCTTCGCCAAAAGCTGCCACATCATCAAAGACCGGACTTTCGCCCTCCCGCCCCTGTTCCGCGCCATCCGCGCGGCTTCCGGGTCCACCCTGGAAGAGCTGGCGCGGGTCTTCAACCTCGGCTGGCGCCTGGAGGTTTACTGCGAGCCCGCTGCCGTGAGCGCGGTGCTGGCCGTTGCATCCTCCTTCGGCATCGAGGCGCGCGAAATCGGCCGCACCGAAGCAGCGCGCGGCGGCACGAACCGCCTCAGCCTGCGCCTGGAAGGCGAGGATATCGAGATTGCGGGGCACTGAAGGCGCACTGAAAAAAAACCATGGCCCGGGGAAAGATCCAGCAAAAAAACGCCGCCACCGGTGCTGTGATCGTTCCGCCGCGGGTGGACATTCCGGCTCTGAAGGGTTGGGGCTACAGCGAAGGCTGGGTGTTCTTTTCCAAGCCCCCGACGGCTTTGCCGGCGATGATCGCGAGTTGCGGCTACCACCGCGAAACCTCCGGCGCCTACGATTGGCACGGGCTCAAGCGCGGGACGACGGAGTTTGCGGCTATCCAGTACACCCTTTCCGGATTTGGCAGGCTCGAACACGCGGGAATTTCGCGCCGCGCGGAGCCGGGCACGGCGCTGCTGCTGGTGGTGCCCTCGGAACATCGCTATTATCTGCCGCCGGAATCGGAGGGCTGGGAGTTCCTCTACCTCAGCCTCAACGGCGCCGAGCTCATCAGGATCTGGAGGGAAATCATCGCCCGCAAGGGCATGCTGGTGGAGCTTTCGCCGCATTCTCCGCCCATCGAGCTGTGCGCCGACATCTTCAAAAAGGTGGCCACGCATCAGGTGCGCTCGCCGTTCCAGGCCTCAAGCCTCGCTTACGGCCTCGCCATGGCGCTCTACGAGGAGGTGCTGCGCGAAACCGCGCCTATTCCGGCCTTCATCGAGAAGGTGCTCGAAACCATGAAGAACCACCTCGACAAGGACCTCAGCATGGATGAGCTGGCCAAGGTATCGGGCTACAGCCGCTATCACTTCTTCCGCATCTTCAAGCAGTGGGTCGGTGCTTCGCCGGGGGAGTACTTGCACAAGCTGAGATTGGAGGAAAGTGCGCGCATGCTGCGCGCAACCAACCTTTCGATCAAGGAGGTCGCTTTCAAATGCGGCTTCAACGATTATAACTACTTTTGCAGGAGTTTCGGCAAATTTTTCTCCATCACCGCCGGCCAATTCCGCAAGAGCGGCATGTTCGCCGGATCACATCATTCCATAAAATAGCATTTAGATGCTATTTAAAAAGCCCGGCGCTGCCTTAGTCTTTGGGGTATGAATACCACCGCGATGAAAAACCTCTGGCTGCTCGCAGCGCTGCTGCTCACCCCGGCCTTGTGGGCTGGCGACAAAACCGTGCGGGAGCGCGTGAACGGGCGCGCTTTTCCCTCGGTCTTCCAGGCCTGGAACAAGGCTGAGGTCAAGGGAGAAGACGAGCTCAAGACCCTGGCGCGCCATGACATCTTCTGGCACAACCCCGATAACTTCGGGATGGTCTGGAATCGCTCTCCCCAAGGTCTGGCCGATGGCTTCACCGAAGAGAGCATCAAAGCCGGCCTGGAAAAGCGTCGCCAGCTCCTGGCCCTCAACCCCAACATGCTGCTGCTGGCGGAAGTCCGCTTCCACGACGCCTGGAAGGCGTACCTGCCCGAAGGTCACAAATGGTGGAAGCGCGACGAAAAAGGCGAGATCGAGAAGGGCTGGGCCGAAGGCGACTACCTGATGCTCGACTTCCACAACCCGGAGTTCCGCGAACATGTGGCGCGGCAGGCCAAGGCGGCAGTGGCGAGCGGGGTTTTCGACGGCATCTTCCTCGACTGGTGGCGCGACGACGCCGACCGCCTGGAGCTCATCAAGACCATCCGCGCCGCCATCGGCGAGGAGACGCTCATCATGGGCAATGCCAACGATATGACCACGCCGCTCACGGGCGGATACTTGAACGGCTACTTCATGGAATGCTGGAAGAGCGAGAAGCCCAGCGAATGGGAGACCATCGCGGAGACCCTGCTCTGGGCCGAGCAACACCTGCGCGAGCCGCGCATCAACTGCCTGGAAACTTGGTATCACCAGTCGCGCGGCGATCTGGGCCTGTGCCGCGCCGTGACGACCCTGGTGCTCACGCACTCCGACGGCTACGCCCTGTTCTCGGACCCGAACAAGCTGCCGTCCCCCGACCACCTGCACGACTGGTACCCCTTCTGGGATCGCCACCTGGGCCGGCCGCTGGCCATAGGCATGCGCCGCGCGGATGGCACGGCGGACCGCGAATACGAGCACGGCACCGCAGTGTACAATCCCCTGGGCAATAAACCCGTGCGGGTGGTCTTTCCCGACGTGCGCCGCAGCCTGGCCACCGGCGTAGAGGCACGCGAGCACGAACTCCAACCCGCGGACGGGGATCTGTATCTGCGGACCACCCCGCTGCAGACGCGGCTCTATCCGGCGCCAGCGCAGGGCGGCGATGCCCTGGCGGCACCCGTGGCCGAAGCAGCCGCGCCCAACCCGGGCGCGGGCGAGGAAATGATCGTCAACGCTGATTTCGCCCAGGGCGCGGAGCACTGGGTGTTCTGGCAGGCGGACGGCGTCGAGGCGAGTTTCCGCCTCACCGACGAGGGTCCAGAAAACGGCAAGGCGGCGCTGGTGGAAGTCAAAAAAGCGGCGGATGCCTGGCGCGTGATCTTCTCGCACACGCCCCTCAAGGTGGCGGCCGGCGCGCGCTACCGCCTGACTTTCTGGGCCAAGGCGAACGCCCCGCTTCCGGTCTTCGCCTCCGTCCAGCAAGAGCACCCGCCCTGGGAGAAGATCAGCAAGGCCTTCTCCCCGGTGCTGAGCGGCGAGTGGAAGAAATACGAAGTGGAGCTGAAAACCGACACGGACGACGACAAGGCGCGCCTGCAATTCGAACTCGGCGCCAACGCGGGCAGCTTCTCTTTCGCCCGGGTTTCCATGGCGAGGTTGTAAGAGCTTGTTTAAAAAGTATGAATTCATTAACCACGGAGACACAGAGGACACAGAGAATACGCAGAGGCGAAGCAACGATATTTAGCATTTCTCCATATTATCTCTGTGCTCTCTGTGTCTCTGTGGTAAAATATTATTTATTAAATATAAAAATCGGCATGAAAGACACTTTTAAAACAGGCCGTAAAAGAGGATCGTGAAAAAGCGCGATCTCACCGGCTTCGCCTTCATCAGTCCCTGGCTCATCGGCTTTGCCGTGTTCACGGCCGCGCCCTTCCTGGCCACCATCTACCTCTCCTTCACGCGCTACAACATCGTCACCCCGCCGGTGTGGGTGGGCTCCGTGAACTACCGCCGGCTGTTCACCGAGGACGAACTGTTCTGGAAATCGCTGTGGATCACGGTGAAGTACGCCCTCGTGGCGGTGCCGCTCGGCGTCGTCGCGGGCGTGGCGCTGGCCATGCTGCTCAACCTGCCGCTCAAGGGCATGGCCCTCTACCGCACGCTTTTCTATCTTCCCTCCATCGTGCCGGTGGTGGCCACCACGGTGGTCTTCGTGTGGCTGCTGAACCCGCAGATCGGGCTCGTCAACGCCATCCTGCAGCGCTTCGGCGTCATCGGCCCGGCCTGGTTGCAGGACACCAAATGGGCCTTCTGGAGCCTGGTGTTCATGTCGCTGTGGGGCGTCGGAGGCAGCATGGTGATCTATATCGCGGGCCTCAAGGACATTCCCGCCCAGCTCTACGAAGCCGCCATGATCGATGGGGCCGGCGTGCTGGCACGCACGCGCCATATCACCCTGCCCATGCTCTCGCCGGTGATTTTCTTCAACCTGGTGATGGGCGTCATCCAGGCTTTCCAATACTTCTCCCAGGCCTACATCATGACCCAGGGCGGGCCGGAGAACAGCACCAGTTTCTACGCCCTCTACCTCTTCTATCGCGCCTGGCGCTACATGGACATGGGCTACGCGAGCGCCATGTCGTGGGTGCTGTTCCTCATCATCATGCTGGTGACGGGCCTTATTTTCCGCACGCATAAGAAGTGGGTCCACTACGGTGGGTGAGAGCAACAACGACTCGGGAACGTGGAAGGCCGTGGCACTGCTGGCCGGCGCCGTGCTGCTGTTCGCCTGCGCCGGCAGTTTTTCCAGAGCAGAGGCCAAGCGCGCGCACCCTGAGCGCATCCCCGTGCGCTTCTGGCACATGTGGACCGCGGAGTGGAAGGTGGTGGTGGAGCGCATCTGCACCCGCTTCAATGAGAGCCAGGACCGCTACGAGGTGATTCCGCTCTCGGTGCCTCCGGGCAACGCTGACGCCAAATTCATGCTGGCGGTGGCCGGGGGCGATCCTCCCGACGTCATGGCCCAATGGAACCAGGTGATTCCCAACTGGGCCGAGGCCGGGCTCATCGTGCCCCTCGACGAGCTCATGCAGCCGGAGGAACTCCAGCGCTTCAACGCCGAGGCCTATCCCATCGTGCGAAAAATTGGATCGTACAAGAATCGTCTCTACGGCATCACCACCGGGCTCAACATCTGGGCCTGCTACTACCGGCCCGATCACGTGCGCGCGGCCGGGCTCGACCCCGATCATTTCCCGGAAACGATGGATGAGCTCGTGCAGTGGGAGGACAAGCTGGTGCGCTTCGACGCCGGGAAGCACCTGCAACGCATGGCTTACCAGCCCGGCTTCTACACGCTCTATCCCGCGCTCTATGGCGGCGGCTTCTACGACGATGCGACGGGCCGGCTCCAACTCAATACTCCTCAAAACCGCGCCGCCCTGGAGTTCCTAGTGGAGCGCCGCAGCAAGTTCGGCTTCGACGAGGTGGTGCGCTTCGAGTCGGGCCTCAATGCCAGTTACGGCATGGACTGGCCCTTCATCAGCGGAGCCTACTCCATCGCGGTGGACGGGCAATGGCGCGTGGAGCAGATTGCCAAATTCGCGCCCAACCTCGAGTATCGCACCGCGCCCATCCCTCCCCCGCGCGGCGGCAAGAAGCACGCCACCTGGTCCTGCGGCAACTTCATGATCGTCCCCAGCGGGGCCAAGCAGCCCCAGGGCGCCCTAGAGTTCATCAAATTCTGGTCGGGTATCGCCAATCCCGAGCGCGCCGGCGAATTCTACACCTGGGGCGGCTGGCTGCCGCTCTCCCCCGCGGTGGCGGCCTCGAGCCACTACCGCAAGTATCTGGCGGAGCACCCACAATTCAAGGTGTTCCTGGAGATCCTGCCCAGCGAGGACGTGCAGCCCACCCCGCCGGTACCCTACCAGATGTTCCTGTGGGATCGCATCAGCCAGGCCGAGCAATCGGCGGTACGCGGAACCCTGAGCCCGGCCGACGCCCTGGCCCGCCTGGATCGCGAAATGACCCAGGAGCTCGCGCGCAGGAAGGAGCTCGGCCATGACGACTGAGGGCGCCGTCACGCGCATGAGCCCACGGCGGCGCCTGCTGGCGCACGCGGTCATCATCGCGCTGTGCATCCCCTTCGTGCTGCCGCTGGTGTGGATGGTCTCCACTTCGCTCAAGGGCGACACGCAGATCTACGCCAGCAGCGAAAACGGTACCGCCTTCTCCTTCGCCAACCTCGTCCCCTCCCCCGTGCGCTGGGACAACTACAGCGCGGCGCTCCACACGGTGCCCTTCGCCACCTACCTGCGCAACACCCTGTTCCTCTGCTTCTGCAACGTGGTGGGCGTGGTGTTTTCCAGCGCGCTGGTGGCTTACGGCTTCGCGCGCCTGAGCTTCCGCGGCAAAAGCTTCCTGTTCCTGCTGATGATCTCCACCATGGCGCTGCCGGCCCAAGTGACCATGGTTCCGGTTTTCGCGCTGTTCCGCTTCCTCGGCTGGTACGGCACCTATCTGCCGCTCATCGTGCCCTCCTTCTGCGCCTCGCCTTTCTTCGTCTTCCTGCTCTCGCAGTTCTTCAAGACGCTGCCCGAGGAGCTGGCCGAGTCGGCGCGCATTGACGGAGCCGGGGAGTTCACCATCTTTTTCCGCATCGCCCTGCCGCTGGCCGTGCCGGCGCTGGCCACCTGCGCGCTGTTCCAGTTCCTCTACTCCTGGAACGACTTCTTCGGGCCGCTGCTGTACATCAATGACCCCGAAAGCTACACGCTGGCTTACGGCCTGCAGCAGTTCATGTCCGATTACGGCGGCAAGTGGGCGGAGCTCATGGCGGGGGCCACCATGTTCACGATCCCTGTGATCCTGCTCTTCTTCCTGGCCCAGAAGACCTTCATCCAGGGCATCGCCACGACGGGGTCCAAGGGTTGAGCCCCGCGGTCATTCTTCCCGACCTCAAGGGCTCCACCGCCCTGGTGACCGGTTCTTCCGCCGGTATCGGCCGCGCCATCGCCCAAGGCCTGCTGGATCAGGGCGCGCGCGTTTTCGGCTTCGACCGCAACGCCGATAGTGCTTCTGGAACGGGTGCTGCCTTCATGCCGATACGCTGCGACCTCGCGGACGCCGCCGATATCGCGCGCGCCTTCGCCGAGGTGCGCCGCCAGACCTCGCACCTCGACCACGTGGTCAACGTCGCCGGCATGGATTCCAAGGTGAGCCTGGAGGAAGGCGACGCCGCGGTTTTCGACCGCATCATGAACCTCAACCTGCGCGGCTACTACCTGGTGATCCGCGAGAGCCTGGGGCTGCTCCGCCAGGGCCGCGGCAAGAGCATCGTCAACATCTCGTCCATCAACTACAGCCTGGGCGTGCCCAAGCGATCCATCTATTCGGCCTCCAAGGCCGCCACCCTCGGGCTCACGCGCGGGCTGGCGCGCGAGCTGGGCCGCGAGGGCATCCGCATCAATACCGTGACCCCCGGCTGGATCTTCACGGAACGCCAGATCGAGGAGTATTTCACCGGTAAGGATCGCGAAAAGAACCTCGAATACCTGTACCGCGTGCAGTCCACGACCCATCACATCACGCCGGAAGATATCGCCAACCACGTGCTCTTCCAGCTCTCGAGCGCAAGCCGCGCCTCCACCGGCAGCAACTGGGTGGTGGACGCCGGATGGTTGCTGCAATAGGGCCTGCGCGCGCGAATCTTTTTCATCTTCAGCATCCTCATGACACTGCGAATCTCTGATCCTGCTCTGGCATCCGAAGCTCTGCAGGTGAGCGAAGTCGCCGGCACGGTTCACGTCTCGGGTCGCGGTTCTGGCCATGGCGCTTATGATTTCGAGATCGATACCGCGCGCGGTCACTGCCGGATTTCGAGCCCCATGGGAGGCGGGCCGCTGCTGGAGTTTCCCGTGGCCTGCGCGGTGGATACGCTTGACGCCCAAGATGAATCCGGTTCTTTACGCTGGCGCGGCTGGCGCACGCTGGCCGATGGCACGATCCGCGCCGAATTTGAGGAAACAGGTCCCCTGTGGGGCAGCAAACGCCACCTTTTTCTCTGCCGGCCAAGCTCCTTGGAAATCCGCTGCGCGCTACAGGGGAAAAACCAGCGTATTAACCACGTGAACTACCTGCTGCGCCGCGAGGGTTCTCGAGAGCGCGGCGCGCAAGCCCATCACAGTTCCGCCTATGCTCCGCGTTTCGACTGGAACAAGGGCCGGGTGCTGCTAGAACCCACGGGCGAGGACAGCCTGGGCTGCCAGCAGTGGTTCAGTCCGCCGCCTTTCTGCTACGGCCTCAAGCTTGGCCCGGAGTGGGTGGCGGCGGGCATCGCCGCGGCGGAGGGCGAGCAGAACTTTACGAGCTTCGACTACCGTGGACGGCAGGGCCTGAGCCTCACCTTGAGCTACGAGGGACACACCGCCGTGCAGGGCGAGTTCACCACTCCAGGCCTGATCTTCTGCTTCGGCGCCAGCGAGGAGAACGCGGCCGTAGCGCGCTATGTCGAGGAACTCAAAACCCTCGGCCTGGTGCACCCCAGCCGGCACGAGCCGGCCGCTTGGTGGGCCGAGCCCATCTTCTGTGGCTGGGGCCAGCAGCGCTTCGATTACCGTCGCGACCACGGTGGCAGTGAGAACGGCAGCTTCATCAATGTCGGAAGCTACGCCTCGGAGGCCGCTTACCGCCATTACCTTTCCGTCCTGGAGGACCACGGACTCAATCCCGGCACCGTGATCGTGGACTTCGAGTGGGCGGAGCACGCGGCGCTGGGCCACCCGGATCCGCGCCGCTGGGTCAATATGCGCGGCTTCATTGACGAACAGCACAACAAAGGCCGGCGTGTGCTGTTGTGGTACGCTCCGCTCTTCACCTGGGGGTTGCCGCCCGAGGCCTGCATGACGCTGGACGGCAGGCCCGTGGCCGCCGACCCCACCTCTCCGGCCTGGCGGCGCATCGCCGCCGCGGAGGTACGCCGCATGATCTCTCCGGAGGCGGGCTGCCTCAATGCCGACGGTTTCAAGATCGACTTTACCCAGTGCGTTCCCTCGGAGGTCGGCCCCATTCGCTGCCACCTGGACAGCAAATGGTCGCTGCTGAAGCCCGAAGCTCCGCATAGCTTCCCGCCCCTGGGCCGGGAGCGCGGCGAACTCATTCGCACGCACGGAAACAAATGGGGAGCGGAAATGCTGCGGGAGCTCATTTCCCATATCCACGGCGAGATGAAACGCGCCAAACCCGATGCGTTGCTCATCACCCACACGGCCAATCCCGCGTTCGCGGGAGTGGTGGACGCGCTGCGCCTCAACGACCTCAACGGCTTGCCTTCCGCGGACGCCCTGGAGATCATGACCAATCGCGCGGCCATCGCCAAGGCCTGCAACCCCGGTTGGCTCATTGACACCGACAACGACCTCATGAGCAGCAAGCAGATGTGGCGCGCCTACGTGGAACTGCAACCGCGGCTCGGGATCCCCGACAGCTACTACGCCTACGGCATCGCCGAGTCCGGCGAGGCCTTCGGCCCCGAGGATTGGGCGCACCTCGCGCGCGTGTGGGCGAACTACCGCCGGAGCCTCACGGCGCAACGCTAAGCCAAGGGCGGGCGTCATCCCCCGCAACGGTTCCAC
>JAHFOS010000188.1 GCA_023261545.1 bacterium | reverse complement strand
ATCACTGTCTGCGCTGCGTGCATGTCGGGAAGTTCCGCAAGGTACTTGCCAGCGCCACGAAGCCCGGCAGCCTCTACTTCACCCTGGCCGGCAACGCCAACGAGCCGCAGCCCGAAGGCAAGGGACCACCCACGGTGCAGGCCCAAGAAATGCTAGAGGAACTCGGCGGCCTCTTCGAGCTGGTCCAACTGCGTGAGTTCCGCTTCGACGGCGTTCACATTCCGGGCCGCAAGCTGCACCCCCTCGGCTGGTCCGCCCTGTGGCGGCGCCGGAAGAAGTAGCGGGCGGTTTAAGGGCGGCGCGATCCGGATTGCAGCGCCGCCTTGATATATAAAATATATCCGGAGGTTCCGCCATGGCCGTGACAGTTTCAAAGTGGGGTTCCAGTCTTGGGGTCCGTCTTCCGGCGAAGATCGCGGAGACGATGGGCATCCAGGCCGGAGACGACCTTGATATCTTCGCCAAGGTCAACGGCGAAATCGTCCTGCGCAAGGCGCGCCGTCAGCGGCCCAGCCTGGACGAACTGCTGGCCCGAGTTCCCAAGGGCTGGAAGCCGGAAGGGGAATTTCCTTGGGGTGGGCCGGTGGGACGGGAAATCCTGTGAACCGCAGCGGCGTGCCGAGGTTCGGAGATTACGTCTGGATGGACTTCGATCACCAGGCCGGGCACGAACAGAAGGGCCGGCGTCCTGCCCTGGTCCTGAGCCAGGAGGGGTTCAACCGCGTGGCCGGCGTGGCTTACGTCTGCCCCATCACCAGCCGCGACAAGGGATTTCCGTTTCATATCAAGATTCCCGACGGCGAACCCGTTTCCGGATTCATCCTGGCCGATCACCTGAAGTCCCTGGATTACCGGGCGCGCAAAATTGAATTTGCGGGACAGGCTTCGTCCGCAATGCTCCAGCGTGTTCTGGACACCTGCCACACCATCATGGAAGGATAAAAGAGGTATTTTGCGCTTGGCGCATAATTTCATGGATCTCTCCCGCATCACCGTCGAGGCCGGAAAATGCGGAGGCAAGCCGTGCATCCGAGGGAAGCGCATGCGTGTCAGCGATGTTCTCGGACTCCTGGCGAGCGGAGCTTCCACGCAAGAAATCCTTGAGGATTACTCTTTTCTGGAGGAAGCGGACATCCGCGCCTGTCTGGCTTTCGCGGCGGCCCAATCCGAGCACGTCCTGCTGAAAGTTTCGTGATTTTTGGGGCCGTTCGCCCCTTGTCCTTCACTCTCGCCCCCCGTTCATGCTACGACAAGCTCAGCACGAACGGTCTGGTCCTGAAATGACCCGGCGCCAAGGCATTTCGGCATTGATCCTGTTTATCTGAAGGGCCTTCAGCGCGCCGCCACCAAGTCGCCCTCGGGCAGGATGGCGTCCACGAAGGCCGCCGCGTTGAAGGGTTCGATGTCTTCCATGCCCTCGCCGAGGCCGGCGTAGCGGATGGGCAGCCCCGTCTCGCGCACCAGGCGGAAGGCGATGCCGCCCTTGGCCGTGCCGTCGAGCTTGGTGAGGATGATGCCGGTGAGCGGCGCGACTTCGCGGAAGAGCAGGGCTTGCTGCACGGCGTTCTGGCCGGTGGCGGCGTCCAGGACCAGGAAGACCTCAGCGGCCTGACCCCCGCGCTTGGCGAGCACGCGGAACATCTTCTCGCATTCGGCCATGAGGTTCTTCTTATTGTGCAGCCGGCCCGCGGTGTCCACCAGCAGCACGTCCGTGCCGCGATTTTTCGCGGCATCGTAGGCATCGAAAATCACGGCCGCCGGGTCGCCGCCCTCCTTGTGGCGCACGATGGCACTGCCCGTGCGCTCGGCCCAAATTTCGAGCTGCGCCCCGGCTGCGGCGCGAAAGGTGTCGCCAGCGGCGAGCAGGACGCTGCGGCCCTCGCCTTGCAGGCGGTGGGCGATGCGTCCCACGGCCGTGGTCTTGCCCGAGCCGTTCACGCCCAGGAAGAACCACACGGCGGGCTTCGAAGCAGCGGCAACTGGCGCAAGCACTGCCGCGGGCGTAAGCGCAGCGGCAGGCGCTGGCGCGCCGGCCGGCATGAGCTGACGTGCCAGCTCGGCCCTGAGCCAGGCCTTGGCCTGCTCCACACCGGCGATTTCCCCCGACCGGTTGCGGCTTCCCAGCTCCTCCACCAGCTCGCCCGCCAGCATGGGCCCGAGGTCGGCGGCGATGAAGGCCTCTTCGAGTTCGTTGAGAAAGTCCGTGTCCAGCTTGCGCAGCCCGAAGAGCCGCCCCATCCCCAGGGTCTGGGCGGTCTTGAGCAGGCCCGAGCGGAAGCGCCGGAAGAGTCCCTTCTCAGCCAAGTTTTCCCTCCCGTTGCAAGGCGTGATAGGCGGCGTCCAGGATGCCATTGGTGAAAGAGGAAGAATCGGCGGTGCTGTAGAGCTTGGCGAGCTCCACCATTTCGTTGATGATGACCTTGGGCGGCACGCCATCCCCGTAAAGCATCTCGTAAACCCCGAGCCGCAGCACGATGCGGTCCACCCTTGTCAGGCGCGAGAGCTTCCAGTTGTCCAGGTGGCTTTCGATGAGGGGGTCAATCTCGGCCTCCTTCGCGGCCACCCCCTCGATGAGCATGCGCGCGTAGCCGGCCACGCCGTCCTTCACCTGCATGAACTCAAAATGGCGGCGCAGGGCCTCGGCCAAGTCGAGTTCCCTCTGATATTCGCGCTCGTAGAGGAACCGCATCGCGGCGACGCGGGCCTGACCGCGCCGGCTCTCCAGGGGCTTCATGGCGCTCACCGGACCAGCATAGGCGCGGCGGCATTCCTGCAAAACGCGCCACCCTCCGGGATCGTGCCGATCCAGCCCTGCCCGTAAGCCCCACGGAATCAGCGGGTTAATCCTTATTCCGCGCTTTACAAGGATCGCCCCAACCCTAGAATCCGGCCAACTCTAATCCGGCGATTCTTGCAAGCTATGGCCGCGCACCAGGGGAAAATCCTATCCCGTCGGATGAAAACGCCGGGGTACGCAACAGCCCGTCCCGGCGGCGCGCCGGTTTCCTGTGGACGGAAGGAATCGCCGATTTTGGGTCTTTACGAGAGGGGACGTTGATTACTTTGCACCGCTTCGGTTCGGGAAAAGAGTTCATCCTCAATGCTGATCTCATCAAATTCGTCGAGGAGCTGCCGGATACCGTGGTGACCTTGCAGACCAACGAGAAGATCCTGGTCCAAGAGAAGTCGCGGGAGGTCGTGCGCAAGGTCATTGACTATGCCCGGACACTCCGCCTGCCGAGCGATATCCTGACCCAGCCGCCGGCGGGGGGATGAAGGATCCCTTGACTCTCAACCCCATCATCACGCCTGGAATAGGATAAGAGGGCCCGTATGGCTAAAGAACCCGAGAAGAAGAAGGATGCCAAGGAGGAGGCCGCTCCGCCCGTGGCGGCGGTGGCGCACCCCGTCTTCAATAAACTGGGGTGGATCATCTTCGGCGTCACCCACGTCATCTACCTCGGCGTTTTCGGAGCCGTCATCTTCTTCATCCAGAAGCCGCCACCGCCCATTCCGGAACTCCAGGAGCTGCCCTCCTCGCTCTCGCGCAAGGATCTGACCATCCCCCCCGTCGAGGTCCAGGGCAAGGACTCCATCATCATCTCCATCCCCACGAACATCAACGCCACCGAGCAGCGGCACCTCAAGCTCTCCTTCGCGTTGACCATCGGCAGCCTTTCCGACGAGAACATTCCAAACTTTGACCTCGTCAAGGCCATCGCGGATGAAGGGTTCCTCGAAGTGATGCACAACATGATGCCACACATCAAGGACATGGCCATTCAGCTTTTGAGCGGCTACACTTACCTCCAACTCCAGGACGAAACCGCCAAGAACGAGTTCAAGGAGCGGCTGCGGGAGAAGGTCAACGAGAAACTCCAGCGCTATAGCGTCAAGCCGCGCATCAAGGAAGTGCTGATCCACGAGTTCATCTTTTCGGACTGAGCCCATGATTGCCGACGAACTCAGCCAGGATGATATTGATGCCCTGCTCGGAGGGCTTGGGGGCGGGGGAGGCGGGGGCGCTCCCGCCGCGACCGCCGATGAACCGGCGGGCGGCGAGGCCCCGGCGGCTGAAGCCGCCAGCGGATCGCCCGCTCAAAGCGTGAAACTTCCGGAATTTGAAGCCGGGGCCGAGGACGACCAGGCGTCGCAGCGCATGGAGGATCTGCTCGGAGACGTCAACCTCCGGGTCAAAATCCGCCTGGGCAAAACCGTTATCCTGGTCGAGGACCTCCTCAAGCTCAAGCCCGGTCGCGTGGTCCAGCTCGATTCCCTCAGCGGGGATCCCGTGGATATCCTGGTGAACGACCGCGTGGTGGGCAAAGGCGAGGTGATCGTCCTGAATGAGGCCTTTTGCGTCCGCGTCACCGATATCTTCACGGTTCAGGAGAAGCTTGAGAGGCAGGCCTAAGGCCGGCCGCAAGGCTGTTTAAAAATCCGCTTCGTCGGTCTGAGACCGAGCAGAGACAAGACAAGCAAAGAGCGCGCAGCAGACAAGATGAATACAGCACCAATCTTCGGAGGCGCGGGTTTCTGGCGCTCGATTTTAGGGTTAATATTTCAGCACCACGTAGGCACGAGGGCGCGAAGGACCGCCAAACCCGTCTCGGAAGTTTGTTATTCTTCGTGCCTTCGTGCCTTCGTGGTGAAAGCCCTTAGGCTCTGGATCTTTCTCATGGCCAGCAGCTACATGGGATGGCTGCAATTTACGGGACATAGCGCGCCGCTCTCCGGCCCTCAGGACCTCGACAGCCTCGTTGCTCCCATGGGAGGTCCGTCGGCGCCCGAGCCGGAGGAGCGCGCGCCGGCCGCGCGCAAGGAGGCCAAGACGGACAGCGATTTGCTGCGCCAGCTCATGGACACGCAGCCTCAGGTCGCGCCACCCAAGCCGGCGGCGGCAGCGCATTCCGAACCTGCCGCACCCGCTCGCATCGAAGTAACGCCGCACGCTTCAAAACTTCCCGCCGTGGAAACTCACACGGCTCAGGAAACGAGAGCCTCAACGCCGCAAGCGCCAGCGACCGGGAGCGAGAAAAAATCCGAAGCCATGTTCAGCTTCAAGGATGACGAGCCTCGCCACCCCGCCGCCATGGAAGCCATGACCGGACCCGCGCGCTGGGCGGCGGTGGTCCTGATGCTCACGGCCACGGGGCTCTTCACCCTGCTCTGGGCCTGGCGCCGCTACAACCGCAGCCGGCTGCAGCAGTCGGGCCTGCCCATCGCGGTGCTCGGCCAGACCTGGCTCGACGCCGGGACGCGCATCATTTTGCTCAAAGTGGGCGCCAAGGTGCTGGTGCTCGCGAAAGCCTCCGGCTTTTGCAGCACCCTCGACGTCATCACCGACAGCGAAGAAGTGAACCTGCTCACCCTGCGCTCGGGGGTGGGGGAGAACGACGAGGGTTTCCGCCGCATCCTGGCGGACGAGCGCCGCCGCACGAATCGCGAGGAGGCCGGCGGCGAGCGCGAGTTGCGCAAAGAGCTGAACGACCTCAAGGAAAAGCTGGGACGTCTCAGCTGATGCGGCCATGCGCCCCGTCCTTCTCCTAACCGTCCTGTTCCTGCTGTTCGACCCAGCCCTGCCGGCCATCGATCTGCCCTCCATTGACGCGCGCGTCACGGTGGACCCCAACCCGCGCGACACCACGCCGGGGGAGGTGGCCAGCACTGTCGAAATAGTCTTCATCCTCACGCTTATCGGGCTCGCCCCTTCGCTGCTGGTGCTGATGACCTCGTTCACGCGCATCTTCATCGTCTTCGGCTTTTTGCGCCGCGCGCTGGGGCTCCAGACCACGCCGCCCGATCAGATCCTGGTGGGCATGTCGCTGTTCCTCACCATGTTCATCATGGCCCCGACCTTTGAGCGCGTTTACAAGGAGGCCTTCCTGCCCTACAAGCGCAACGAGGGCACCGTCGAGGATTTCAAAAACCGCGCGCTCGCCCCGGTGCGCGAGTTCATGTTCAGCCAGACGCGCAAGAATGACTTGCGCACCATGGTGGACCTCGCCGAGGTGCCCTATCCCAAGGACAAGCAGGAGATAGCCCGCGACGACATCCCCATCCAGGTGCTGGTCCCCGCCTTCGTGATCTCGGAGATGACGCGCGCCTTCAAGATTGGCTTCCTCATCTACCTGCCTTTCTTCCTCGTTGACATGGTGGTGGCGGCCGTGCTCATGTCCATGGGCATGATGATGCTGCCGCCCGTGATGGTCTCCCTGCCGTTCAAGATCCTGCTGTTCCTGCTGGTGGACGGCTGGAACCTGCTCATCGTCAACCTGGTGACGAGCTTCCACGCCTGACATGGATACGCGCACGGCCATCGACATCGTTGACAAGACCTTCTACGTGTCACTGCTCATCATGTCGCCGCTGCTGGGCGCGGGGCTCATCATCGGGCTCATCATCGCCATCCTGCAGTCCATCACCCAGGTCCAGGAAATGACGCTCTCCTTCGTGCCGAAAATGATCGTGGTGCTCTTCGTGATGATCTGGCTCCTGCCCTGGATGACCGAAAAAACCATGGATTTCACCGTCGAGGTCTTCAACCTCATCGTCCCGCCGTAACCGAGGGGCGCCGGCATGTTGCACTCCTTGCTCGAAAGCCCCGACCTCCAGAAGTTCATGTTGATCTTCGCGCGTTTGACGGGGCTGCTGACCTTCGCGCCCCCTTTCTTCAACCGCCGCCTGGCGTTGCAGCTCAAGGGGGGTCTGGCTTTTTTCCTGGCGCTGGCCATGTACCCCTCCGTGAAGCAGGCCGGCATGGTCGTGCCGGCGACCTTCCCAGACCTCGCCTTCGCCCTGGGCTTCGAGATGCTCATCGGCTACATCATCGGCTTCGGCGTGCAGATCCTGTTCTCCGCCTTCGAGATGACCGGCGAGCTCATCGACCGCCAAATCGGCTTCTCCATGGCCTCGCTGGTGGACCCCCAGACTGACATCACGGTTTCCATCATGAGCTCGCTGCTGCAAAACCTGGCGCTCTTCGTCTTCATCAGCCTGGACGGACACCTGTGGCTGTTGCGCACCTTCGCCGGCAGTTTCTTCTCCCTGCCGCTGCTCGAAGTGAATTTCAACGTCCCCGGACTCCTCCACCACATGGGCGGGCTCTTCTTCCAGTCCATGGTTTTCGCCGCGGAATTCTCCCTGCCCATCGTCACCATCATGCTGCTGGTGCAAATAGCCCTCGGCTTCATGCAGCGCACCATCCCCCAGCTCCAGATTTTCGTGGTGGGCTTCATCTTCACCATCGTCATCGGCCTCATCTCCATGCGCGTGCTGCTGCTGCATTTCAGCGCGTCGTCCGAGGTGCTCATCGAGCGTTTTACCCAGGAAATCTGGTTCATCATCAGCCACCTTCGCAACGGCTGAAGCCGCTACCGTCCTGCTCCGCGATGGGCTGGGATTTTGACGCTCCCTCAGGCCAGGAAGAAACGCTCGCGGCGCATGGCCCGGGCGAGGGAGAGAGAGAATAGCAGGGAGAGCAGCAGCGAGCCGGCGGTGATCCAGGTGGCGAGCGCGAGGTCCAGGGGATGCAGGCCCAACAGCACCATGAGCAGGGCGACGATGACGCTGCAGATGACCATGGAAGTGTACATCTCGCTTTGGCCGTTGCGCGAGAGCAGGCACATGCCCCAGCTCACGGTGATGGCGAAAACGCCAAGACCCACGCCACCGCCGATCCAGCACATGAGCCACAGCGGGTCATCGTAGGAAAAAAGCGAGTCCCAGGGCGACATGGCGCGGAAAAGGTAGAG
>JAHFOS010000281.1 GCA_023261545.1 bacterium | reverse complement strand
GCCCCGCGTCCGCGCCCTGAGCCTAGGAGTCGTCCCGGCTCCCCAGCCGCGCGGCCCCGTATTCCCTGTTCATGAGCGCGATGTGGGCCACCGAGATTTCCTTCGGGCAGGCCGCCTCGCATTCATAGTGGTTGCTGCAGTTCCCGAAACCCAGCTCGTCCATCTTGGCGACCATCCGCTGCACCCGCCGGGCCTTCTCGGGCTTGCCCTGGGGCATGTGCGCTAGGTGGGAGACCTTGGCGGCCGTGAAGAGCATGGCCGAGGCGTTGGGGCAGGCGGCCACGCAGGCGCCGCAGCCGATGCACTGGGCCGCGTCCATGGCGGTGTCGGCCTCGGGCTTGGGCACCGGGAGGTTGTTGGCGTCCTGGGCCCCTCCCACGTTGGCGGAGACGAACCCCCCGGCGGCGATGATCCTGTCGAAGGCGGAGCGGTCGACCACCAGATCCCGCATGAGCGGAAAGGCCCTGGCCCGCCAGGGCTCCACCACTAGCGTGTCTCCGTCCTTGAAGCTGCGCATGAAGAGCTGGCACACGGTGGTGCCCGACTCCGGGCCGTGGGCCACGCCGTTGATCATCTGGCTGCACGATCCGCAGATGCCTTCCCGGCAATCATGCTCGAAGGCGATGGGCTCCTCGTTCCTGCGCACCAGCCCGGAATTCACCTCGTCGAGCATCTCCAGGAAGGACATGTCGGGGGAGACGTCGCGGGCCTCGTAGTCCTTGAGGGCGCCGGCGGACTTCGCGTCCTTCTGACGCCACACTTTGAGTTTGAAGTTCATGATTGCATACCCCTCACTTGTAGCTCCGCTGGGTCAGATGCACGTTCTCGAAGGTCAGGGGTTCCATGTGGAGCGCGGGCTCCCTGCCCACGCCCTTGAACTCCCAGGCCGAGACGTGGGCGAATTTCTTGTCGTCGCGCATGGCCTCGTTGTCCGGGGTCTGGGACTCCTCCCGGAAATGGCCGCCGCAGGACTCGCGCCGGGTCAGGGCGTCGAAGGCCAAAAGCTCGGAGAACTCCAGGAAGTCGGCGATGCGCCCGGCCTCCTCCAGGTTCTGGTTGAGGTCGCCGGCCCCTCCCACCACGTTCACTTCCTTCCAGAAACGCTCGCGGATCTTGGGGATTTCCTCGAGCACCTTCTTGAGGCCAGCCTCGCTACGGGACATGCCGCAGTAATCCCACATCAATTTGCCCGCTTCCCGGTGGAACTCCACCGCCGGGCGATTGCCCTTGACCGCCAGCAGCCGGTCGATGCCGGCCTTGGCCTGTTTCTCGGCGTCGGCGAAGGCGGGATGCTCGGTGGTGACCTTGGGCAGGGGCGCCGAGGCCAGGTAGTCCCCGATGGTGTAGGGGATGATGAAGTAGCCGTCGGCCAGGCCCTGCATCAGGGCGCTGGCGCCCAGACGGTTGGCCCCGTGATCCGAGAAGTTGGCCTCGCCCAGCACGTGCAGGCCGGGCAGGTTGCTCATGAGGTTGTAATCCACCCACAGGCCGCCCATGGTGTAGTGCACGGCGGGGTAGATGCGCATGGGGCTCTTGTAGGGATCCTCACCGGTGATCTTGAAATACATGTCGAAGAGGTTGCCGTACTTCTCCTTGATCTTGGGGGCGCCCAGGCGCTTGATGGCGTCGTGGAAGTCGAGGTACACCGCCAGGCCCGAGGCGCCCACGCCCATGCCTTTGTCGCACACGTCCTTGGCGTTGCGGGAGGCGACGTCCCGGGGCACCAGGTTGCCGAAGCTGGGATACCGCTCCTCTAGGAAGTAGTAGCGCTCCGGCTCAGGGATGGTCTCGGGGGGGCGCTTGTCCCCCTTCTTGCGGGGCACCCATACCCGGCCGTCGTTACGTAGGCTTTCCGACATCAGGGTCAGCTTGCTCTGGTGCTCCCCCGCCACGGGGATGCAGGTGGGATGGATCTGGGTGAAGCAGGGGTTGGCGAAATAAGCTCCGCGCTTGTGGGCGCGCCAGGTGGCCGTGACGTTGCAGCCCATGGCATTGGTGGAGAGGTAGAACACTCTTCCGTAGCCGCCGGTGGCCAACACCACCGCGTCGGCCTCATGGCGCTCGAGGGCCCCCGTGACCAGGTCGCGCACCAGGATGCCCCGGGCCCGGCCGTCCACCACGACCAGATCGAGCATCTCCCGGCGGGAGTGGAGGACGACGTTGCCTAGGCCTACCTGGCGCATCATGCTCTGGTAGGCCCCCAGCAGCAGTTGCTGGCCGGTCTGGCCCCGGGCGTAGAAGGTGCGGGAGACCTGGGTGCCCCCGAAGGAGCGGTTCTCCAGGAGACCGCCGTAGTCCCTTGCGAAGGGAACGCCGGTGGCCACGCACTGGTCGATGATGTTGTTGCTGACCTGGGCCAGGCGGTAGACGTTGGCCTCCCGGGCCCGGAAATCCCCGCCCTTGACGGTGTCGTAGAAGAGGCGCTGGATGCTGTCCCCGTCGTTGGGGTAGTTCTTGGCGGCG
>JAHFOS010000043.1 GCA_023261545.1 bacterium | reverse complement strand
CTAACTGCGACCGACCTTCTTTGCTCAAGGCCGTCGAATTCGGAACCCATCGGTATTGCATGGCGAGTGCTTGAAATATGAATGAAACGCATTATTTTGTCAAATTAACCGATCACGGATGAAGAACACTATTCTGCTCGCGTTTTTCATTGCGGCTGGGAGATACGTCATGGCGCGCGAGCCGGGTTTCATCCTGCCTTGTCGGCTTTCTCCGCTATGACCCGCAGGTGGTTGGCCTCAACCAGCAGGAAACCACCCTCCAGGCGCCAGCCTTCGGACTGCGCGCCGGCGGCGAGGCGCAGCACGCCCTTGCCCAGCGCCGCCACCATGGGGGCGTGGTGGCTCAAGATTCCGAGCTCGCCATCCGCGCCCGGGGCCACCGCCGCGGTGAACTCGCCCTGGCGCAGCACGCCTTGCGGGGTGATGAGCTCCACTTTCATTTCTTTAACCCTTCACCCATGATACAGAACTCCCTGCCGTTCGCCCTGAGCTTGTCGAAGCCTGTCCTGAGCATAGTCGAAGGGGGTGGACGGCAGGGCGGTCTCGTCCCATTCATGCTTCGACAAGCTCAGCACGAACGGGCCTGATGGCCGATATCGAAATACGGATGTGCAATTCAAGGCTTGAACACTTACTCATTTCTTTTCCAGGGATTTGGCCTTCTCGATGACCGAGTCAATGTTGCCCACCATGTAAAAGGCCGACTCGGGCAGGTGGTCGTGCTCGCCGGAAACCACCGCCTTGAAGGAGCGGATGGTGTCCTCTTTCTTCACGTACACGCCGTGGAAGCCGGTGAACACTTCGGCGACGTGGAAGGGCTGCGACAGGAAACGCTCGATGCGCCGCGCGCGGCCCACCAGGGTCTTGTCGTCCTCGCTGAGTTCGTCCATGCCGAGGATGGCGATGATGTCCTGCAGCTCCTTGTACCTCTGCAGGATGCGCTTCACTTCCTTGGCCACCGCGTAGTGCTCCTCGCCCAGGTACTGCGCGTCCATGATGCGCGAGTTGGAATCCAGGGGGTCCACCGCGGGATAGATGCCCTTCTCGGCGATTTGCCGCGAGAGCACGGTCTGCGCGTCGAGGTGCGCGAAGGTGTTGGCCGGAGCCGGATCGGTGAGGTCGTCGGCGGGCACGTACACGGCCTGCACCGAGGTGATGGCGCCATCCTTGGTGGAGGTGATGCGCTCCTGCAACTGGGCCATCTCGCTGCTCAGGGTGGGCTGATAGCCCACGGCGCTGGGCATGCGGCCGAGGAGCGCGGAGACCTCGCTGCCGGCCTGCGAGAAGCGGAAGATGTTGTCAATGAACAGCAGCACGTCGGTCTTCTCGCTGTCGCGGAAGTGCTCGGCCACGGTGAGCGCCGTGAGCGCCACGCGCAGACGGCTGCCGGGGGGCTCGTTCATCTGCCCGTAGATGAGCGCGGCCTGATCGAGCACCGTCTTCTTGCGGCCCTTGTCGTCGGTACCGATCACCGCTTCGCGCATCTCGTTCCACAGGTCGTTGCCCTCGCGCGTGCGCTCGCCCACCCCCGCGAACACCGAGTAGCCGCTGTGCTCCTTGGCGATGTTGTTGATGAGCTCCATGATGATCACGGTCTTGCCCACGCCGGCGCCGCCGAAAAGGCCGATTTTGCCGCCGCGCACGTAAGGGGCCAGCAGGTCAATGACCTTGATGCCGGTCTCGAACATCTGGGTCTGGGGATCGAGGTTGTCGAAGGCCGGCGAGGGCTGATGGATGGGCTTCTTCACCTGTGCCACGATGGGCCCGCCGTCGTCCACCGGGTCGCCGAGCACGTTCATGATGCGCCCCAGCGTGGGCTTGCCCACGGGCACGGAGATGGGTTCGCCGGTGTCCAGGATCTCCACGCCGCGCACCAGGCCGAAGGTGTCGCCCATGGCCACGGCGCGCACCTTGTTGCCGCCGAGGTGCTGCTGCACTTCCACGGTGAGCTCCTTCTTGGCGCCCTGGAGCTCGTAGCTCACCCTGAGGGCGTTGTAGATGTTCGGCAGGTGCCCCTCTTCGAACTGCGCGACCAGCGTCGAGCCGATGATTTCCGATACGATGCCCTTGTTCATGCTGTCTCCTAGTTCAGCGCCTCGGCCCCGCCCACGATTTCGGCTATTTCGGTCGTGATTTGGGACTGGCGGACGCGGTTGTACTTGAGGGTGAGCGCACGCACCATTTCACCGGCGTTGTCGGTGGCGGACTTCATGGCGATTTGGCGCGCGAGATGCTCGGAGGCGGCGGCATCGAGCAGGATCTGGTGCATGGCGGCGCGCACCGCCTTGGGGATGAGCTCGTCCGCGATGAGCGCGCGCGCCGGCGCGAAAATGGGATCGGGACCGGCGCTGGGTTTTGCCTCGCCGGACGTGAGCGGCAGGAAACGCTCCTGGGCCGGCTTCTGGCTGCCGGCGGACAGGAACTTCATATACACCACTGTCACTTCGCCGTAATTCCCCGACAAGTAGTGCTGGATCAGCCGGTCGGCAAGCTCCGCCGAGCGCTCGTAGCGCGGGATGTCCGGAAAATCCCCGCGCGTCTCCAGGGTCTTGATGCCCGCGTAGCGCAGCGTGGCGGCGCCCTTCTTGCCGATGGCGATGAACGTATCCTCCGGGCGCCGCCCGCGCAGGGCGAGCCGCGCGAGGTTGCCGTTGTACCCGCCGCAGAGCCCGCGGTTCGAAGTGATGAGCACCACCAGCCGGCCGGTCACCGAACTGGGAGCGATGAGCGGGTGATCCATGGCGCCGCCAGCGGCGCGGTGCAGCACTTCGAGCAGGCCGTTGCGGTAGGGCCGAAAGGCGCGGATGATGCCGATGGCGCGCGTGCTCTTGGCCGTAGCCACCATGGACATGGTCTTGGTGATCTTGCCGGTGTTCTTGACCGACTTGATGCGGCGTTTGATCGCGCGGGTGTTGGCCATGGGCTAGGCGCTCAGAACGTCTTCTTGAACTCCTCGAGGGCCGCCTTGATGCCCGTTTCTATTTCGGCCGTGAGTTCGCGCTTCTTGGCGAGCTCATTCCTGAGCGCTGTCTTTTTCTCCTTCATGAAGCGCAGGAAGGCCTGCTCGAACTTGGGGACATCCGCCACCTTGACGCTGTCGCAGTAGCCGCGGTCCACGGCGAAGATGGCCAGCACCTGGTCAATGACGTCCGCGGGCTGGTACTGGGGCTGCTTGAAGAGCTCGACGATGCGCGCGCCGCGGTCGAGCTGCGATTGGGAGATGGGGTCGAGCTCGGTGCCGAGCTGGGAGAAGGCCTCCAGCTCGCGGTACTGCGCGAGGCTGAGCTTGATTTTGCCAGCCACCTGCTTCATGGCCTTGATCTGCGCCGCGCCGCCCACGCGGCTCACGCTGATGCCCACGTCAACGGCGGGACGCACGCCCGCGAAGAAAAGGTCGGGCACCAGGTAGATCTGGCCGTCGGTGATGGAGATGACGTTGGTGGGGATGTAGGCCGACACCTCGCCGCCCTGGGTCTCGACGATGGGCAGCGCCGTGAGCGACCCGCCGGACTTGCGGTAGCGCACCAGCCCAAGCTGGTCCTTGTTGGGGAGCTTCGCAAGCTCCTCCTTGGCGTGCTCGCGCTGGTGCGGCCAGTAGACCTTGCCGTTCACGCCGGCGTCCGCGGCTTCGAGCGACTTGTCGGCGATGACGTAGCGGATGGCCAGGCGCGCCGAGCGCTCCAGCAGGCGCGAGTGCAGGTAGAAAACGTCGCCGGGATAGGCTTCGCGCCCCGGCGGGCGGCGCAGCAGCAGCGATAGCTGGCGGTAGGCGGCGGCCTGCTTGGAGAGGTCGTCATAGACGCACAGCGTGTCGCGGTACTCCTCGTACATGAAGTATTCGGCGATGGTGCAGCCCGCGTAGGGGGCCAGGAACTGCATGGGCGCCGGAATGTTGGCGGTGGCGCTCACCACCACGGTGTACTCCATGGCCCCGGTGGCCTTGAGCTTCTGCACCACGCCCGCCAGCGTCGAGGCCTTCTGGCCGATGGCGACATAGACGCAGATGACGTCCTTGCCCTTCTGGTTGATGATGGCGTCAATGGCCACCGCCGTCTTGCCGGTACCGCGGTCGCCGATGATGAGCTCGCGCTGGCCACGGCCGATGGGGATCATGGAGTCAATGGCCTTGATGCCGGTCTGCAAAGGCACCGCGACGCTCTGGCGCACGGCGATGCCCGGCGCCGGGGATTCCACGGGGCGCGTGCGCGTGGTCTCGATGGGACCGAGCCCGTCAATGGGGCGCCCCAGCACGTCCACCACGCGGCCCAGCATCTTGGGGCCTACGGGCACTTCCACCAGGCGCCCGGTGCGCCGCACCGATTGGCCCTCGGTGATGGTGAGGTAGTTGCCGAGCACCACGGCGCCGATGGAGTTCTCCTCCAGGTTGAGGGCCATGCCCACCTCGCCGTTCTCGAATTCGAGCAGCTCGCCGGCCATGCACTTGCCGAGGCCGTAGATGCGCGTGATGCCATCGCCCACTTCGAGCACCGTGCCGGTGTCCTCGACGATGAGCGGCTGGTCCAGGGTTTCGATCTCCTTCTTGAGGACCGCGTCAATTTCAGCTACGTTGATGGCCATGGTTTCTTGGGATAAGGTTTCAGGATACCTGTTTGGCGAGCAGATGGAAGCGCACCTCCTGGACCTTGCGGGCCAGGCTGCCGTCGAGGACGCGCATGCCGATGCGCACGCGCAGCCCGCCCAAAAGCTCGCCGTGGGTGCGGTAGGCCAGCACGATGCGCTGGCCGGTGCGCGCAGCCAGCACCTGCTCCAGGCGCCGGCGCAGCGCGGGCTCGACCTCCACCGCGCTTTCGGCTATGCCGCGCAACACGCCGAGGCGGCGGTCGGCGGCCTCGCGCAAGGCCACGGCGAAAGCGGCGAACAGGTGCTGCTGGTTCTTGCGCGCCATGATGGCGAGGAAGCGGCCCACGAGCTCGCTGGCGCCCGCTTTCTTCAGCGCCGCGCGCAGCGCTTGCTCGCGCCGCTGGCGCGGGATGTCGGGCGCGAGCAGAAAGGCCTTGAGCCGCGCGTCGCTGGCGAAGACCTGGGCCACGACGCGCACCTCCTCCACCGCGGCTTCGAAAGCGGCGGCGTCCGGGTGCATCTCCGAAAACACCCGGACATAGGGGGCTGGCGAGGCCTTGGCCATTTCAGCCGGCTTTGCTGTAAAGCTGGTCTAGCTCGGTGATGCTGGACGCGACGATATCGCGGTGGCTCTTGGCGTCGAGCTCGCGCTGGAGCAGCTTGCGCGCCAAGCCGATGCCCACCTCCACCGCCGTCGCCTTGAGCGACTCGATGGCCTGCCGGCGCTCGCGCTCGAGATCGGTGCGCGCCATCTCGATGTGCTTGCTCGCCTCCTCACGCGCGGCCAGCAGCAAGTTGTCGCGCTCCTGGTCGGCCAGGGCACGGGTTTCCTCGCGGATCTTATGGATGTCCGCCTTGAGCTTGGCCAGCTCCTGCCGATGCTGCTCCAGGACCCGCTCGGACTCGGCCCGGGCCTTCTCCGCCTCATCGAGATCGCCGCGGATCTTGTCGTCGCGATCGTCCAGGGCCTTCAGGATGGGGCCCCAGGCGGTTTTCGAGAGGATGATCAGCAGGACGATGAAGACCGCCAGGGTCAGCAGGAAGGCGACCCCGTTGAAATGGAGGAGCGGCAGGAGCGTCATGTGCGCCTCGGAAATCCCTTATTTGCCTTCGGCGTGATGCGTTGCAGCTTCGGGGCGCGCTTGCAGCTTCATCGCCTGATCGCCGATGCCCATGCACACCACCAGCGCGAAGAAGGCCACGCCTTCGATGAGCGCAGCCGCGATGATCATGGCCGTCTGGATCTTGCCGGAAGCCTCCGGTTGACGGGCGATGCCTTCCACGGCGCCGCCGGCCAGCCGGCCGATGCCAAGGCCCGCTCCGACCAGGACGAGACCCGCGCCGATACCGGCGCCCATCAATGCGAAACCGAGATTTTCCATGATATTTTCTCCTTTGAAAAAAAGTTTAGTGCTCCGGGTGGATGAACGCGCCGAGGAAAATAGACGCCAGCAACGTGAAAATGTAGGCCTGCAAGACGGCCACGAAAACTTCGAGGCAACTGATGGCCACGGACATGAGGAAGGCGGGGACAACGCCAAAACCCAGCGACCCATCGGCGGAGAAGCCCAGGGCCAGCAGCGACGCGATGACCACGTGCCCCGCCACCATGTTGGCGAAGAGGCGGATGCACAGCGCGAAGCACTTGGCGAAGGGGCCGATGAACTCCAGGGGATACATGAGCGGCAGGATCAGCAGCGGCAGTCCGTGCGGCACCAGGTTCTTCCAGAAATGACTCACGCCCTGCTCTTTCATCCCCAAGAAAAAAAGCAGGAACAGGATGGTCACGGCCAGCGCTCCGGTCACGTTGATGTTGGCGGTGGCGGTGGCGGTGAACACCAAGGGGATGAGCCCCCAGAGGTTCGAGAACAGGATGAGGAAAAAGAAGGTGAGCAGGACCGGGACGTAGTGCCGGCCATGGGGGCCGAGGTTGGGGCGGCAGACATCGTCGCGGATGAACTGCACCAGCGACTCGAAGATGCGCACTCCCAATCCACGCCCGCGTTCGGGCCGCAGGCGCACCGCACCCGCGGCGCGAATGGCGCCCATCAGGAGCAGCGCTGAAACCACGAGCAGGCTGAAGGTTTGCACCGTAAAATAGGCCGGCGATCCGAAAATATGCAAAGGCTCTCCCGCCCATTCCACGCTGGCCTCGTGGCCGGAGCCGCTGATCTTCGGGAAAAGGATGGAGTAATTCTCCGAGATGGCGAAATAGGGGATATCCTTGACGTGGTCAACGGGGTTGGACGACATCAGATCGCCTCCCCGCGGGCCCGGGCCCAGAGCCAGGCCACTTCGATGAACGTGGCCGCCAAAATGCCGGCCGCGAGTTCCAGGAATGCACCCATGAGCAAGGCGCCCCCGCCGACAATCGCCAGACGCAGGGCCAAGCTCAGGCCGTAGCGGCGCAAGAAACGCTCGAAGCTCGGTTGCGGCGCGCGCAGCAGCAGGAAATGCGGCAGCAGCAACAGCACCGTGACCAGCGCGGCCAGCGGCCAATGGATTTCAACGTTGCTCATTTTTGCGATTGAGCTGCCAGACCAGGCGCCAGAGCCCCAGCACCAAGGCGAGTCCGCCCATCGCCGCGGCGAGAAAGGGCACTCCCGTCTTGCGCTCGACCCAACCGCCACCCCACGTGGCCAAAGCCACGGTGAGCCCGTATTCGAGCAATAACTGGCTGTAAAAGGCGGCGTCTTTCCACAATAGGAAACAGCTTTCGGTGGGACGGGGGAGGCTAGGCCTGCCCGCAAAACTGTCAACCGGCGCCCCAGGCGCTTCCGCGTTCAAAACTCTTCATTTTCCGGGGTCAGCACAACTGGAACCGAACCGTGCACTTCCGGAGAATTAACGGCCAAGCTCCGTGAATTTCAACGCTTTAATTCTTCCAATTGAAAACGAATGGGAATGCGGACCGCTGACTCGACGGCAATATTTCCGAGCCGCGCCGGATAAAAACGCCAGGTCTTCAGGGTTTTTTTCGCCACATCGTCCAGCAGTGCATGGCCCGAGCTTTTTTCGATTTCGATTTCCAGGGGATCGCCGGCGGCGCTCACCCGCACGTTGAACAGCACGCTGCCCTCCCATCCATTTCTGCGGGCCTCCAGCGGATAGGCCGGCGCCGGGTTGCTCAGGTATTGCGGCTGCGCTGCGGTCAAGGCGCCCGACCCCGAAACTTTCGAGCTGCCGCCCTCTTGGGCCACTTCTTTGTACGTCGAAGCTGGCGGCGCACTTGACCCGGCGGCACCTGGTGGCGCGACCTTAGAGGGCTGAAGATCCTCATTTGCAATTTGGGGCGCTGATGGCGGATCCGGCAGCCGTGGCTCCCGCGTGAAGTTTTCCGCCAAAATTTCCGGCGCATCCTCGGAGGTCGGATCTTCTTCCATGGGCAAGACCTCTGGCTTTTCGGCAACTTCCTCCAGTGTTTCGACCGCGGCCAAAACTTCAGAGGGCTGGGAGGGGGTTATGGCGACTTCCTGAATTTGCGGCAACTCCGCGTCCTGGGCCACATTTTCCGGCAAAGCCATGGGCAAGGCTTTCTCAGGCTTCGGCCCCGCCACGAGATCAACCTCCAGGCTTGCGGCCCCAGGCGCAATGCTGAATTGGGCTGGCGCGAAAAAAAGGCGACCCCCGCCGAAGATCAGGGCGAAATGCAGTAGGACCGAAGCGCAGAAACCGATCAGCTTGTCTGGGTCAATCAAAAGGGCCATCACCGGGCATCACAATAATTCGTCCGCGAAAACGAGCTTTCGCTTTTTGCTACCGGCAGGCAGGCCCGTTCGTGCTGAGCTTGTCGAAGCATGAACGAGCCGAGGCCCCCCCGCCGTCCCCCCTTCGACAAGCTCTTCCCCCAAAACGGGGGATAAAGGGCGAACGGCTGACGATTCTCCGATAGGACAGAGCTTTCACCGGGCATCGTTCTTCGTCCGCACCGCCACCCTGGTGATGCCGGTTTTCCTGATTTCATCCAGCACCAAGACCGCGCTCTCGAACAAGGCCTTGCCGTCGCCATGGATGACGATCCGGGGGTCGGGGTTTTCCGCCTTGAGTTTGCGCAGTTGATCGGGCAATTGCGTCAGCGTAATTTTCTCTTTATCAAAAAAAACCTGGCCGCCCTCCGTGATGGTGATGGCCGTGAAAAAACCATCCTCTTGAGGCGCCGCCGTGCGCGCCGTCGGCAGGTTCACGGGGATCCCGCGATTCTTGACCATGGACAGCGATACCATCACGAAAGTCGCCAGCAGAAAAAAAACCACGTCAATCAGGGGGATGATCTCTATCCTGGCCCTCTTCCTGGAAACGGGCGAGGGGAGCTTCACCGGCCGGCTCCCGATTTCATCAAAATCAGTTCTAGGTGCGTGGCGGCGTCCTCGATGTCATGGCGTGCTTCCTCCAGCCGGGCGTTCAGGTAATTGAACGGCAGCAGCGCCACGATGGCGATGCCCAGGCCGAAGGCCGTGGCGATGAGCGCCTCGGCGATGCCGCCGGTGATGACGGCCGGAGCCTCCAACTCCTGCTGGCCCAATAGACCGAAAGCGCGGATCATGCCGGTGACCGTGCCCAGCAGACCCAGCAGCGGGGCCAGGGTGATGATGGTGTCCAACGTCGGCAGGCTCTGGCTGAAACGCTTGAGTTCGCGGTTGGCCTGCCGCAGCAGCGCGTCGGAAACCGAGCCGTCGTGGTGCGTTAGCCCATAAACCAGCGTCCGGGCCACGAAGTCGCCGCACCCTTCCCCAGTGCGGATCGCCAAGGGGATATCCCCTTTTTCGGCGGCGCCCAGGATTTCCCCGACGATATCCGGCCTGCGCCTGCGCTTTTCTTTCAGAATGAAAAGCATGCGCTCGATGGCGACGGTCAACGCCGTCAAGGACACCAACAGCAGCGGCCACATGATGGGCCCGCCTTTTTGAATCAGCACCAGCATATATCACCCCACGGGTTGTTGACTACGCCGCGGCTTTAAAGCTCGCTTGCATCCTATTGACAATTTCTTTCAATTTGCCGTCGAAACGCTGGTTAATTTGCTCGAAGTTGCCGATCAAACGAGCATAAATTGGATTCGCAAATATCGCGTCAACATCAACACGCCCGAGCGAGGAGAGGTTAGCGACGAAGGCGTCTTTGATTTTGCGGAGTATTTCGGCTTGCTCTGACGTGAAATTGTAAAGGCCAAGGTAACTTTCGAATCCGGCTTCGATGCGCTCGCGGGTCGTGGGAATTTTCTTCACGCCAAGGACGGCAAGAAAGAAGTCCCAGACTGAACCAGCGGGGAATTCGTAGATGCGTTGAAGTTGTTCTTCGGTAAGGATGATGTCAGGCGAAGCGGCCCAGGTTTTGATCGTAGCCAATTCTTCCTCGGTCGGCTGATAATCTTTGTTTTCCCAGGCTTTGCGTTTCAACTCGGCGATGAGAGGGTCCTGCGTGGACCTCACGCCTTGCTCGAAAAGCTCACGGGCTTTGACGACCGGGATGTTGTCAATGATTTTTATATTTCCGTCGGCAACGATGGCGCGCTGAATCAAATTTGCCGGGTCGGGATTGTCGAGGATGCCGTCAACCACGATCTCGCCTCCGCCGCCACCCCCGCCACCCTCAGCGCCGGTAACGACTTTGATGTTCGGTTTCGGTGTGCCCTTGCCGTTATCCTTCATGCGCTCGCAAAGCTTCACGAAGTCGAGGATGGTGAAACTGAATTTGCCCGTCTTCGGGTCGAGACGTGTGCCGCGTCCGAGCATTTGGATGTATTTGCCGACGGACTTAGTCAGCGCGCCGAAGGCTATGTAGCGAACACAAGGGATATCCACTCCGGTGCTCATGATATCAACGGACACAACCACGCGCGGGTTCGAGTAGGGACGTTCAAACCACTCCTTGAGAGATTCGTTGACTTCGTCGTTCTCTGAAATGATGGCTTCGGAGTAGCGTGGGCTTTTGCCCTTGTCGCTAAAAACCGCGTTTAACTCCTTCACCAATATCAGCGCGTGCGCTTGGCTGGCGGCGAACAGGAGCACCTTCTCGCCGTATTCGGTTTTCTCTCGAATGATTTCCGCCCAGCGCTTTGCCTGTTCTTCACTGAGGATGCGCTTGTTCAACCGCTCCAGTTCGATCTGTTCTTCCTGCGGAAGTTCGATCCGTTGGCGCGTTTCCGGGTCGAGCAAGTGATCATACAGCACGCCCTTCTCCATCGCTTCTTTCGTCAGCGCGGTGATGTGTTCTTCCTTGCGATAGGGAGCCAAAAAACCCTCATCAATCCCACGCGTCAAATCAAACTCGTAATCCGGCTTGCCCGATTCACAGCCGAAAAGTCGGTAGGTGTCATTGATCGCGAGGTCTTCCGGGTCAACGTCTTTACCGTCGGCGGGTACGGCGATCCTGGGCGTGGCGGTGAGGCCGATGCGTGGGCAGACAAAGTGATCGAAAATTAAATTTCGGTTCGTCGTGATGGAACGGTGGCACTCGTCCACAATCAGCAGGTCGTAGAAGTTGGAGGGAATTTTGTCGTAGAGCTGTTCCAGCGTATCAATCACCACCGCGTGGATGTTCTTGTTCTTGTGCACTCGCCAGCTTGCCGACGTGATCCAATGACTGTTATAGGTCGGACTGAGGAACTTGAACCCCTTATTGATGGCCTGCCGCGCCAGCGTGCGCCGGTCCACCACGAACAGGATGCGCTTGGCCAGCGCGTAATCGAGCAGGGCCTTGGAAAAAGCTACCATCGTTCGCGTCTTGCCGAGGCCCGTCGCCATGTGAACGAGCATTTTCATTTTCCCCTCGCGGAACAGGTCGAGCAGGATGCGTATGCAATCGAGTTGGTAATAACGATCCTTGCCCGCTGCCGGATCAAAACCGCCGGCCAGCGTGGTATCAATCGCGATCGTCTGCTCGCGCTGCTTCTGCCGGCCCTGCTCGATTTTCAACCTCATTTCCTCCAACGACATGAATTCGCCGATGGGTTTGAACTCTGCCGCGTCCGTGCCACGCCACGCCAAGTCGAAGAAAAGAATCTTGAGTCCGCCCGCGCCGTCCGCCGCACAGGCGTAAAGGAAACGCGGCTTGAGCAAACGGCTGTATTTGAGTCGCAACTTCGGCAACGCCTTCTGCGGGTCTTCGAGTTTGTTTTCGATAACGGCCAGCGCGAAGCCCTGCAAATCCTGAAGCACGAAGTCGGGCTTGATGGACTTGCCGCCGGGAAAGTCGCGCTGCTCCTCCTCGGTGAGCGCGTAGCTTGGCTGGTAGAGCAACGTGCCGTTTTCTCGCGTCCAGCCAAGCTGTTTCAGCGCGTCGTAAACCGGCAAGTCCACCGCCGAGGCTTCGTTGTCGAAAATGCCGGTCTTGGTGCGCGTGGGCATGGTTAGCTGTCCCAGAGGCGGTTGAGGATTTCATGAATCGAACGCTCGGCTTCCTCTTTCAACGAGCGAAGTCCTTCCAGCAATTTCATTTTGGCATCGAGGTTAGCGACGATTCGCTGTTGCTCGTCCAACGGCGGAAGCGGAATTTTCAGAGTTTGGAATACCGACGCGCTGATATTGTAAGTGCCACCGCCCGCTTGTGGATTAAGCAGTGCGCGGCCCTCCGGACTCATCAGGTAAAACATGACATAGCGCGGGTTCACGCGCCTTCTGTCGAACCGGAATCGGATGAGATAAGACGCAAACACAAAATCATCAGCGCTGCCATCCCAAACGGCGCATTTTCCTACAAGTGCGGGATTACCGTTCGAGCGAACAATGAGAAAATCATCTCTTGCCAGCCGATATTTATGAAGCTCCTGAGTGGACAACTCGACGCGCTTGATGTCGGACAAATCAAAATCACAGAAGCCGATGTTTCCGATGCGGAGAATTGGATGGCCCATGTCGCCGTATTCAGCTTTGTCAGACGATCCGTAAATGGAATCTGTGATGACTTCCGAAAGTTCAACAGACGCGTAGGTCTCTGCACCAGTGAAAAAAAATCGATGAATCTTCCAGTTCTCGGTAATCATGCTTGCCCCCTCACAGACTGCAAACCCGCGGTCGAATCGTCTGACCATTTCTTCCTGTTGCTCCATCGGCGGTAGCGGGATGGCCTGCATTTCGATGAACTCGGGTTGCGAACGACCCTTCACTCCACCGGGCTTGTTGGTTTCCAGCATTGCAAGAAACTGCGGATGTCGCAGCACATGAAAGGCGAATTTGGGATGCACGACACCCAAGTCTGCGGTGTAGATGAGATAGTCCATTGATGCGAGGATTCGTCCAGCATCGTTCACTGTCGTCGCTCCTTGGTGAAAGTTTATTTTGGAGATAATGAGATCTCCCTTTTCAGTCCACTGAAGGTTGGATTCGGTTGTGCGTTCTTCACGCATGTACAGCTTGCCGTCTGAAAAGCGGATCTTCCCGATGATGTCAGTCTCGCCACGGTAATCTTCTTTCGATAAGACTTCGCGCCGCAGCTTGAGTATCTCTCCGAGCGGAATTCGCGGCATCTTCTGCTGCGACGCGATGACCTCCTGCAACGTCCGCAGGTGCGGATGCTTGGTGAAAAGCTCGGACGAGATACCAGCCAGGAACTGCCGGGCGATATCCAATTCGAGCGTGTGACGCGGTTCAAGTCTGGAAATCAGTTCATCCAGCCCCTCCGACGTTGCGGCGGCGATGGCACGATATTGCTCCTCCAGCGTCTTCGACGAGTCGTCCTCGCGCTGATAGGTCGCGGCGAAATCTTTCCATGCCACAAGCTGCGCCGGGGTGAGGTTGCTACGATAGTTCGGCAGGTTAAATGAGTAGAGATGGGCACGCTCGATTTTCTGCGCGATAGCGTTCTCGATTTTGCTCTGCCACAACTCGTCGTGCTGGGTAAAGCGGTTTTTGCGTTCAGCGGCGGTGAGTTTCTTCGCGGCCACTTGTGCCTCCAGCTTCTCGGTGAGCTTGGCTTTCTCCTCCATCGCCCTCGCACTCATCTCGGCGCGGGTTTCGTCGCGAATTTTGTCCTTCACGCGTGGGTCGAGAACCTTGATCCAATCGGCGGGGATGCAGAAGGCGTGGCGCGCTTCTGGCGGCTCTTTGCCTTCACGCACATAGCGATGAAACAGGTCAAGCGCCTCGACAAGCTGGCAGCCGGGGACGGGCTTGCGGTTCGTGCCCATGGTGTAGCCGTCGTTCGCCACCTTATAGAACCACACGTTGCGCGTGCGCCCGCCCTTGATGAAGTAGAGGATCGAGGTTTTGGGACCTTGGCCGCCTTTGCTCACGAACAAGCCTTGCGGAAGACTGATGATGGCTCGCAGGTCGCATTCATCCAGCAACGCGCGACGCAGGGCGCGGGCGCTGTTTTGATCCCAAGTGAGGAAGCCTTCGGAAACGATGACGGCGCAGCGTCCGCCCGGTTTGAGCGATTCGAGCATGAGCTTCACGAAGAGAATTGTGGTCTCGCTCTCGGTGGGATACTCGCTCCAAACGTTGGGATAGGACTCCTTGTCGCGCTCCGCGCCGAAGGGCGGGTTGGCGAGGATGACGGTCTTGCTCTTGGGCAGAATCTCCGTGCCGAACTTTTCCAGCGCATCGCCTTGCTGGATGTTGCCGGGGTTGAGGCCGCGCACATAGAAGTTGATTGCCGCCATTTTGCGGACCATGCCGAGGTATTCGATGCCGCCGACACCGGTGCGGTAGAAATCGGTCGCCATCTCGATGGACGGCATCAGGACACGATGGTTCGCGAACCAGCCTTTGAACCACGCGGCCAACTCGGGATGCGACTTGGAGCCGGGCCAGTGGCCGTTCTGGCTCACGCCTTGTATCACATACTCAAAGCTATCGAACATGAACCCGCCCGTACCGACAGCGGGATCGAAAATCTGGTCGTCGAACGTCGGCGAGGCGAGGCCGACCATGAATTGCCGGATATGGTCAGGCGTGCGGTGGAGGCCAATGTCCTTCGTGCCGCCCGTCTCGGATAGCGCTGATTCGATGGCGTCGCCAAGCAGGTCAGTTTTCAGCAGGCGGTCTTTGTCCAATTCCGCCACGAGGCCGATGATTTCGGCCATATTTCCACTCGTGACGTTGTTGGAGAAGTTCGAGTTGCTGAAGACTTCCTCAATGAGGACGAGTTGATCCTGAACCTTGGTAGAGAGGTTGCCTTGCCAGACCTTTCGCGCCTCGCTCAAGATACGGGCGTAGAACGGGAAGAACTTCTGGTTGAGAGCCGGAAGGATTTGGTCGTTCGCGCGCGTGGCGAGCTCCGAAAACAAGAGTTTGTCATTCTCACCCTTGAAAGCCGCGCGAAGCTGCGAAAACTCCGGATCTTGCATCAGCTTGACCTCGAAGACGCGGAGCAACAGCAATTCGATGATGTATTCCACGCGCTGCACCGGTGTCCCGGCAGGACGCAGCTTGTTGTGCAGCCGCTTGAGGATGTTGTTCGTCTCGCCGTCGGCGTAGTGAACGGTAGATCGTCCCATAGAGGGCTTAGCCGCCTGGATGCCGATAGGAAATTGAAAACACGGAACGATTGCGACTTTAGCGTGTCGAGCGATGAAACAAGCCTGCGGGCTCTCTGCAGCCAGTGGTGCCGAGATCCCAGCCCCCTCAAAGCCCTTCGTGCATCCATAACTTGGCACGCGAGTACTACGCTCCCGAGCCGGATGCTGGTGTTTAAAATGAGCGCCATTGACGCAACCCTTTATCAGCCGATAATTGCACCTGCATTTCTCCATGGATGGAGGTTTTTCATGAGCGACTACTGTAAACCCGTGCCATGCGAATGGCCCAGAGAAAAGGTCCAGGAAACCGCTGAAGAAATCGCGAAAATTGTCGGATATGAGCCGTCTGAAGCGAATAAATTATCTGAAATCGTTAAGGCCTTAGGGGGTTCGATTAAAGTTGGCGAGTGGGATAGCACAGAAAACGGAGGATCTCTCGTTGTCGAACGCGACGGCAAATTCACAATATACTTGAGCCCCTTGTCTGGCGGCAGGAGAAATAAATTCACGTTGGCGCACGAGCTTGGGCACTATTTTCTTCATTCGAACTGTGGCGAGAAACAAATCAAGGTGGACAGAAAAGGCAGCGATCGATTAGAGTGGGAAGCGAATTGGTTCGCGGCCGGGTTTCTAATGCCCAAAAGTGAGTTCAAAAAATTCGTCGACAGGAGGTGGGACGATTCCGCATTGGCAGGCCATTTCGGAGTATCCGAAGCCGCGGTTGCCATTCGCCGCAAGGCCATCCATTGACGAAATCTCTGGACGAAATTCTTCGTCCGCGCTTGCTTCTCTTTCTGAGCGTGGACATGGTGAACTCGTCAAGACATAAACGCCCCTCCTCTGGCAAAAATATCCAAGCATGGTTAATTGCTGTACACAATTTTTTCCATGATTTCCAGAAAGACCTCCGCAAAAATCACGGAAATGAAAGCGTTGGGTATCCGATGTCCGCGTGGAAAATGTTGGGCGATGAAATCATATTTGTCGCGGAACCGAGAGCGCTTCGAACTATCTGGCCCTATGTCGAAGCCTTTGTCAAAACGATGAACGAATGGAACGAACTCACCCGAACAAGCACTGACGGCTCCAGGCTTTTTGTGAAGGGAAGCGCCTGGCTTGCCGGATTTCCCGTGGCCAACGCCGTTATTGATATTGGTGGCGGAAAAGAGGATTACGTCGGTCCATCAATGGACACGGGGTTCCGCATATCAAAATATTCGACTCCAAGGAAAATGATGCTGTCGGTAGATCTGGCGTGGGTCATTTTGCAGCACGAAAAAGATCCTCCCATTCAATTTGATAAAAGGATAGAAATTAAAGGCGTGTACGAAGACGTTGGATACCCATGTCTTTGGATGGAGACAATATCCTCGCAATATCAGCAAGCCGAGAGTGCTTTTTGGGGGGTCCGAGGTAAGGACTGGAGGCGCAAAATGCAAATTCTGTGCGAAAAATTTATTGAGGAACATGGCGTTCCCGATTTTTGTCCATTCATTAAAAATGACCTGTCCAGCAAAGCGCCGGATTCTTATTTGAGATTATTGGAGGAAACTCGAAGTTGTTTGCGAAAAGAAATATATCTAGAAGATGGCGAGCCAAAAAAGTACGCGGACAAAATGGCGGTGCGCAAACAATCTGCCGATCTCATGCGACGGATCTCAAAATTTGATCCCCCCTCCCATTCCACCTGATCCCAGGCTTTGTCCGTAGAAGCATCCCCAGGACGACACGGCAGCTCTAAAGCCAGGCTTAAATCCGCGCGGCGAGTCCCAGCGTCAGATTTCGCCCAGGCTCATTGATGCCCGAACCGTGGATGCGGTAATTTTCGTCGCTCAAGTTCTCAAGGCCCGCGGTGAAGTCCAGGTGGCGGCTCGCGCGCCAGCCCGCGCGCAGGCTGAGGACCCGGTAGCTCGGCGTGCCGCCCGGCGGGATGCGCTGGTTGTCGGCGCGGTCGGCGGCGGAGAGGCGCTGCTGGGACTGCGCCAGGGTGAGCGACAGCTCGGACCACCAACGGTCGTTTTCCGCATGGTACTCGAAGGCCCACTGCGTCGTGAGCGGCAGCAGCCGGCTCATGGGCTCCCGCTGCGGCCGCGGCGCGGAGGTGGGAAAAGACTCGATCTGGCCGTCCATCCAAGCGCAGGAATTGCGGAAATACCAGGGACCGGACAAGCGCAGGCGGCTTTGGGCCTCGATGCCCTGCACGAAACCTTTGCCGGAATTGCGCTTGGTCACTTCGGCCAGAGCCGTGACGGTCCTCCCCGTCGGCGCGCGCACGATGAGGTCCGAAATCCAGGTGTAGTAATATCCGAGTTCGCCCCGCCACTTCTCGTTCTCCGTCTTGGTACCCATTTCAAGGGAGAGAAAGCGCTCGGGATCAAGGCCGGGCGCGGGCGTCTCCAGTTCGCCGCTGCGTGCGATGTCAAAGCGCGTGAGATCGGAGAGGTTGGGGGCGCGGAAGGCCTGGGAAAGCCCGGAATAGAAACTCCAGTCGCCATCCTGCGGCGCGTACAGAGCGCGCGCGCCAAATACCGTGGTGGTCCAGTCGTCCGTAAGCGAGATAGGAAGACCCGTGACGGGGTCCTGCACGCGCCCCGCCTTTGCGGACGCGCGGGTGGCGCGCGCGCCGAGAACGGTACTCCAGTCGTTCCGCAAGGGGATTTCGTCCTGGAGGAAAATGCCGGCGAGATCGTATTGCGCGTCGTTCGCCACCGGTCCCTGGATGCCGGCGCTGGTGAAAGCGCCGGTCTTATTGTATTTGTTCAGGAACGAGTCCACGCTGTCGCGGTAGAAGTCGGCCCCTAAAGTGACGCGGCCCGCGCTGGTGAGCTTCGCGCCTTCCGCGAAAACTCCCACGGACCTCACGTCAAAGCCCTGCCGATCCTGGGTCAGGTCTTTCTTGATCCGCACCTCGCCTTCTTCCTGGACCTGGTGCGACACCCCCGCCTTGAACCCGTCGAGACCGCCGCCACCCGCGTCGTGATATTGGAGATAGGTGAGCCGGCGCGTCTGATCCAGCGAGCGGCGCTGATCGCTGCCGATGGCGCTGCCGGCAAAACTCTTGGCGAAGATCGTGGAGTGGGTGCGCTCGGCGTCATCCTGCCGGTACTCCTGATGGGCCAGGACCAGTTTGCGCCGATCGTCCAGGAAATACTCGAGTTTGCCGTCCCCCGCTCGTTCCTTATATCCTGTCATAGGCTGCAGCCCCGTGCCGCTGCCGGCTTTGAGATCCCCGAAATCCTTCCAGGTGCCTCCGAGGTTGAACCCCCAGTGCCCGCGCACGCCGCCGGTGTCCACATGGCCCACCCAGGACTCGTCGGCGCTGGCATAGCGCGCGACCACCTCCGACTCCCAGGGCTGCCGGGTTCCAGTATAGTGGTGCGCCGGCGTGAAGGCCTGCACGGTGCCGCCCACGGCGTCGCTGCCATAGAGCGGCGCGGGACCGCGCAACAACTCGACGCGCCCGAGGGAGTAAGCATCCACCGTCCCCCAATATTGGTTGGGGCCATCCCTGAAAACCGCGTTGTTGAGGCGCACGCCGTCCACCAGCAGCAGGTTGCGGAAACCCGTGAAGCCGCGGATGAAAGGCGAGCCTTGCGCGCGAGCGGTCTTCTGGCCGAGCACCCCGGGCAGCGCCTGGAGGGCGTCCGGCAGCGTGCGCGCCAGCCCGCGGGTGCGCAGGTCGCGGCCCTCCAGAACCTCGGCGGACTGGGGAACCCGCAAACGCGATCTTTCGGCGCGCGTGGCGGTGATCACGACCTCCGGCAGGTCGTCGGCCTGAATCAGGCCCACGGCACAGAAAAACGCCAACACAAAAACCTCCAGCTTGGATTTCATTTCGCAATTCAAGAACATGGGCATCCCCACACTACGCGCCGTCGCCTCACTTAGTTGCAACCCATCGTGCTTTTTGCGCCAGCACCCCGCCGCCCCGCACATGCGTCCAACAGCGACCCGCAACTTTAGCACGGCTCCCCGCGTAAAGTCTTCATATGGCCCGTCGCCTTCTCACGGGGACAATCGCGCGTCGCATCGGCTTGTGGGCGGTGCTTTGGGTCAACCTGAGCTTCGTCTTGTGCGCCGAAAAAACCGGAGCCGTCCTGGAGGTTTCCAAGTGGAAGCAGGAGCGCCATCGCCTTGGTGTTGGCGAAGGAACCCTTAACCATCAGACCGTGGTGACGGAATTTGAATTGCGCAACACATGGGATCGAAGCGCCGAAAACCTGCAAGCCAGGGTCCATTACCTGGCCGCCAACGGTGAATCGATTTTTCTCACGGAGTGGAAGCAGGGTGGAACGCTCAGCTTGGGCAAGGCGAAAACATTTTCGTTTTCCAACTCTCCGGTGCTGGCCTTCAGTAGCTGTGAAGTCGAGGTGCGCGGAAATGGCGGCGGAGAGGATCTCGTCCAAATCTTCTTCTCCAACACCCCCGGTGAGACTCCCGCTTTCATCAGTGACGGCAATCCCAGCAAAGAGGAGGGCCGGCTCATCGTTCTGGGCAAGGAGATGGAGGGCGCCTCTGGAAAAGCCCCGCCCGTGCTGACGCTCAGCGTTAAAAATATCGGCGCCGGTGAAGTCCAGGAAGCCGAGGCCCAAATCGTTTTTGTGGACAAGAAGGGCAAAGAGCTTTTTTCACAGAAACAAAAGCTGGGGGATGGAAAAATTGCCCCAGGTCACCTGCTGGTTTTGCATATTCCGCTGCAAAAAAAACCGGGCCTGGACATCAAGAATTTCAAGGTCAACGTGAGTTACAAGGACGGCGATAGCCGCCCCGCCGAAGAACAACTCTCGGGGGGAACCTTCACCGAGGAGGCCTGTCTGGAAATGGCTTTTTTCTCATTCAAGCGCGAAGGCGCTAACGGCTTGGTCGTTGCCGCCAAAGTGCGCAACGGTTTTCCGGAAGCTATGCCCGCCGCCCATGCCAAGCTCGCTTTGTTCTGCGGATCCGGCAAAGGCCAAGCGCAACAGATCTCCGTGCCTTTCGACCTGCCTCCTCTGAAATCGGGCGAGGTTCGGCCCATCGAAATCCGCGCGAAGCAGGTTCCTCCCGTCGAATCGTTCGGCTACGAAATCCTGGCCCAGGGACCCGAGGTTCGCTCGCAGCCATAAATAAGTGAATTTGTTGCGTGGCGCACCCAACCATGGAAACGCCCTTTCATCGGCAATCGCATTCCCTGTTTATGGCAGGGCCTCCGCATCAACAACGGCGCGCTTTCGGTGGTTCCAACGGTTTTTCCAAGTAAAACCGCGCGGCGCGTCCTAGATATCCAGCCCCGTCGCCAGCAGCGCGTTGTCCTCGATGAAGCGGCGGCGCACCTCGACGTTGTCGCCCATGAGGATGCTGAAGAGGTTGTCGGCCTTGGCGGCGTCCTGCATGGTGACGTGCAGCAGCAGGCGCCGGGCGGGGTCCATGGTCGTCTCCCAGAGCTGGTCGGCGTTCATCTCGCCCAGCCCTTTGTAACGCTGGATTTCGTTGCCGTGCTTGCCGAGTTCGCGCAGGTGGACCTTGATCTCGACGAGGTTCGCCGCCCCGAACTCCTCTCCGTCTTCGGTCTTGAGCACGAAAAGCGGAATGGCGGAAGGCGCGAAGTAGTGGCGCGGGTGGATCTGCAGGCCCTGGAGGTTGGTCAGGGATTCCTCGATGTCGCGGTGGTAGGCGATGCGCGCCTTGGTGAAGGCGCGGCCGGGATCTCCAGCAGCGAATTTATGGTCCAGCTCGCGCGCGAACTCGTCGTACTCCTCCTCGTTGTAAAAAGCCCGCTCCTGGCCCGCGGCGGTGCGCACCAGGTAAAGGGGCAATTCCTTTTCTCCCCGCAGTTTCACGAGGTAATCCTCGAGGCGTACACCGGACGCCCCGAGCATGCCGCGATAGCGCTCCAGCTCTAAGATGACGCGCAGCAGCCGCTCGAGCTGGGTTCCGGCCATGGCCGATCCCGCGGGGAGATAGCGCACCTCGACGCCCTCGGAGCCCAGGTTCATGAGCTCGCGGTCGAGGACCGTCTCGTCGAAGACATAGCGGCTGGATTTTTTGCGCATGACCCTGTAAAGCGGCGGCTGCGCGATGTAAACGTGGCCGTTCTCGATGAGCTCCTTCATGTGCCGGAAGAAGAACGTGAGCAGCAGCGTGCGGATGTGGCTGCCGTCCACGTCCGCGTCGGTCATGATGATCACGCGGCCGTAGCGCAGCTTTTCCAGATCGAAGTCCTCGCCTATCCCCGTGCCCAGCGCCTGGATGAGTACGGAGATTTCTTCGTGCGCCAGCATTTTGTCGAGGCGCGCTTTCTCGACGTTCAGGATTTTGCCCTTGAGCGGCAGGATGGCCTGGAAGTGGCGATCCCGGCCCTGCTTGGCCGAGCCCCCGGCCGAGTCGCCCTCCACCAGGAAGACCTCGGTGCTGGCGCGGTCCTTGCTGGAACAGTCCGCGAGTTTGCCGGGAAGGCTGCCGCTCGAAAGCACGCTCTTGCGCCGCGTGAGGTCGCGCGCGCGCCGCGCCGCCTCGCGCGCCTGACAGGCGGTGATGGCCTTGTTCACCAGCAGGCGTGCCGTGGGCGGGTGCTCCTCGAAATAGCGGTCCAGCTCCTCGTTCACGATGGATTCCACCAGCCCCTGCACGTCGCGGTTGCCCAGCTTGGTCTTGGTCTGGCCCTCGAACTGCGGGTTGGGCAGCTTCACGGAAATGGTGGCCACCAGTCCCTCGCGGATGTCCTCGCCCGCGGGCGCCGTCGTTCCCTTGAGCAGGTTCTGATCCTTGGCGTACTGGTTGAGCGTGCGCGTGAGCGCTGAACGCAGGCCGATGAGGTGGAAGCCGCCCTCGCGCGTGTTGATGTTGTTGGCGAAGGAGAACAGCGACTCGGTGTACTGGTTGTTGTATTGCAGGGCCACCTCCACCTCGATGTCGCCGGTCTTGCGTTTGAAGTGGATGATGTCCTTGTGCAGCACCTCCTTGTTCTCGTTGACGAAGCGCACGAAGGCCTGGATGCCCTCGGCGTAGCAGAAATCCTCCTTCTGCCCGCTGCGCTTGTCCTCGATGGCGAGCTTGAGGCCCTGGTTGAGGCAGGCCAGCTCCCGCAACCGCCCCGCCACTATTTCGTATTGAAAGACCGTCTCCTCGAAGATCTGCGGGTCGGGGGTGAAGTTCACCACGGTGCCCGTCTTGTCGGTGTGCCCGCGGCGCGCCAGTTCCGTGACCTTGCGGCCGCGGCTGTAGCTCTGGTGATGCACGAAACCGTCGCGGCAGACCTCGACGTCGAAGTCGCTGCTGAGGGCGTTCACGCAGGACACGCCCACGCCGTGCAAGCCGCCCGAAACCTTGTAGGCGCTGTTGTCGAACTTGCCTCCCGCGTGCAGCTTGGTGAGCACGAGTTCCAGGGTGGGCATCTTCTCCTCGACGTGCCAGTCCACGGGGATCCCGCGGCCGTTGTCGGTCACGGTGATGGAGTTGTCCTCGTGGATGATGACGCGGACCTCGGTGCAAAAGCCGGCCAAGGCCTCGTCAACGGCATTGTCCACCACCTCGAAGACGAGGTGGTGCAGCCCGTAGCTGGAGGTGTCGCCGATGTACATGGCGGGCCGCTTGCGCACGGCGTCCATGCCGTCGAGCAACTGGATGCTGGTATGGTCGTAAACCTCGGCCATGATGTCAGCCCACGAAGCGCAGCCGCTTCACCGCGCGGAAAGGCTCGCTTCCCGCGAGCTCGGCCAGGATGCGCGCCTTGGCGAATTCCAGTTCGTAGCGGCGCGCCGGGTCGGTGACGCGCACCACCAGACTGTCGCCTTCACGGCGCAAGAACTCACCGTATTCCGATCCGAAATGTTCACGCCAGGCCAGCGCAAGGGCCTCCTCGCGCGTGCGCTGCTCGAAGCGGTTTTCGACGAAGACGCGCTTCACGATTTCGGCCATGGCCACGGGGCCCCGCCCCGCTTGCTTGTGAATTTCCCCCATCCTGGTTCGGGCTCAGAAGACCGCCGCCGGGCTCATGAAGTAGAGGTAATTCTCGTGGGGGTAGAGGATGATGGGCGCCTTGGGACCGGCCGCCCGCAGGTTCACCTGGGCGATTTCCTGGGCGGCGATTTCCTTGAGGAAGTCCTGGATGAAAAAAGGATTCACGCCCACCGTCACCCGCTCGCCGCCGTAGCGCATGGGCACGTCCACCTTGCCCTCGCCGAGGGAGGAAACGGCCTTGAGCTCCAGCAGATCCGGGGCCAGCGTCATGGCGATGTGGCGCGAACCCTCGCAGGTGAGCGGCACGATTTGCCTCAGTGCCCTGGCGAAATCTTCCGTGGCGATTTCGGCCACGGTCACGTTGCGGTAGCTGCGATAAGCCTCGCGGTAATTGGGGTACTGCACGTCTTCGAGGCGCGTGATGAAATATCCGTTCTTGAAGCTCACCTGGAGCTGGCGTTGTTCTTCGGTGAAGCTCACGGTTTCTTCCTCGTCGTTTTCGAACAAGGAGGACAAGACCGGAATGGCGAACGAGGGAATGACGAAGCGCCGTTCCTCGGGGGTAAGATCCCCTTCTTCTTCGGCCAATGCATAGGCCAGACGGATCTGATCGGTGGCGACAGCTTCCATGGTTCGGCCCTTGAGGCAGAGCAGCAAACTGTTGTAGGCATGGCCTTCGCGCTCCTTGTTCATGGCGAAAGCCACCTCGCTGACGAGCCGGCGCAAGGTATCTTTACGCAGGGTCATTTTAGCCCCTTGAATTTCTGGAATTTCCGGAAAACCTTCCTCGGGAAAAGAGGGCAGGCGGTAGAAGGTCCGGCGCCCGCTGATCACCGCGGTGCGCTCCTGGATCTCGATAGAGATCTCCTTATCGGTGGACTCTTTCAGAATCCCAAGGAGTTGCAAGGCCGGCAGCAGAATTCGGCCCTCAAGACCTTGGGCTTCGATGAGCGGCACGCGCAGGCGGATGCCCATTTCCATGTCCGAACCCGCCAGTTCCAGCGTTTCATCCGCTGCTGGAGAAAAGCGGATGTTATTGAGCACCGGGCGCTGAATGGGACGACGGGGAATCGTCTCGCCCACCAGGCTTACGGCCTTAAGCAGGATTTCCCTATTGCAGGTGAAATTCATATTTTATTGCTTTCTTAAATTTTAATTTTCATTAAAAAATAATCTTAATCTAAAAGGGAAAAGCAAGAGGGTATTTTAAAATTGTTTATAATTAAAATATTTAAAAACAAATACTTAAGTCTATTTTTTGGAATACCAACGCTCACCTGAGTTATCTGCAATTATTGACATAAAAAAGCCCGGCCATCCTAGGGCAATGTCGGTAGCCGCAAGCTGGCGCGTCTCATGCCGCAGGCGTGTTTCCGTTGCGCAGCCAAGCCTCAAAGAGCGCGGAGATCCTGGGGTTCAGCAGCACCCCGCGCCAGCCCTCCAGGGCGGGAACACGCCGGTGAAGAACGGTTTCGGACGCGAGCTGGAGCAGCGTTCTCTGGTTGCAAAGCAGCGAGGCGCAGATGCGCCGTTCTTCCCCAGCAAGACGCACGATTTCCTTTAAATTTTTGCCGAGTTTTTCGATGCGCTTGCGAACGGCGGGGCGGATACGCTCGGAGGGTTCCGGGGCATGCTCGCTGGCGCAATGCTTTTGCAGACTTTTGAGCTTATCTCCATATTTTTGATATTCCCGAGGCGACAAAATACCCTGGTTCACCCAGTTGCCACTGTCGTTGTTGCGCGCCGCCTTGAACAATTTTTCGTCCTTGAGCAACCAGCCGCGCGGCAGATCCTTGCGCGCGGCGAGCTCTTCGCGCCAACCCAGAAAGGCGCGCAGCAGCGCGCGCTGGTAGGGGGAATCCTCGTCGCGCACGTGCTTTTCTATCAGAGCCTCCAGGGGATCCTTCACGAAATTTTCGAAGCGGCACTCCTCGGCCAGAAATTCGGATTTCTCTTCTTCCCGCAATTTGGCCGCCAGCACGGCGTGCAGCGCGGGCAAGTACGCCACGTCGTCGCGGGCGTAGGCGAGCTGCCCGGGGCTCAAGGGGCGCGCCATCCAGTCCGAAACCGTTTCCTTCTTCTCCAGCCTGACGCCGAGGAATTCCTCCAGGAGCTGGTTCAAGCTCACCTGATTGGCGAAGCCGAGCAGCATGGAAGCTATCTGTGTGTCGAAAATGCGCGCGGGTCGCAGCGCCCAGCGGCGATGCAGGATTTCCAGATCCTGGGAGGGGGCGTGAAAAACGAGGTCGCCCTCGCGACGGTTCAGGACATCGGTCAGCGGACGCAGATCGAGGGCCACGGGATCGAAGAGGAAGGTGGCCACGCCATCGGAAAGCTGCACCAGGGCCGGCGCGGCATAATAAGTGCGCTCGCGCAAGAACTCCGTGTCCATGGCCAGCACCGGAGCGCCAGCCAAGGCCTCCAGGCTGCGCTCCAAGCCAGCCGCATCGTCAACGAAGGTGAAGTCGCCGTTGGTCACGCAGGGCCGGCAGTATAGCGGCGTTTTGCAGCCATGAACGCGGCGCTATGCTTCGGGGAAGAGATGCTGAGACTCTACAATACGGACGGCCGCAAGGTGCAGCCTTTTGTGCCGCTGGAGCCCGGGCGCGCGCGCCTTTACACCTGCGGCCCCACCGTCTATAACTTCGCCCATATCGGCAACCTGCGCACCTACGTTTTCGAGGACATCCTGAAGCGTGTGCTGCGCCGCTGCGGCTATCAGGCGCGGCACGTCATGAACATCACCGATGTCGGTCACCTCACCTCGGACGGGGACGTAGGCGAGGACAAGATGGAAGTCGGCGCGGCGCGGGAGCGCAAAACGGTCTGGGAAATCAGGGATTTTTTCACCGCCGCCTTCATGGCTGACGCCAAAGATTTGCGCCTCGATCCCCCCGATACCACGTGCCGCGCCACCGATCACATCGCCGAGCAAATAGCCATGGTTCGCGAGCTCGAAAGCAAGGGCATCGCTTACCCGCTCGCCGACGGCCTCTACTTCGATACCGCGAAGTTTCCCGGCTACGGACGCATGGCGGGCCTGGACCCCGAGGGGCTGATGGCCGGCGCGCGGGTGGAGGTGGCCGAGGGCAAGCGCAACATCACGGATTTCTGCCTGTGGAAGCTCACGGCCCCAGGCGTCAAACGGCTCATGGAGTGGGATTCGCCCTGGGGGCGGGGTTTTCCCGGCTGGCATATCGAATGCTCGGCCATGGCGCGCAAGTTCCTCGGGGACAACTTCGACATCCACTGCGGTGGCATTGACCATGTGCGCGTGCATCACACCAATGAAATTGCCCAGACGGAAGCGCTGACGGGCAAGAAATGGGTGAACTGGTGGATGCACGGGGAGTTCCTGCTGCTGGACGAGGGCAAGATGAGCAAAAGCTCCGGGACGTTCCTGACACTTTCCGCCTTGAAGGAGCGCGGCTACGATCCCCTGGCCTACCGCCTGTTCCTTATGAACGCCCATTACCGCAAGCCCCTGGTCTTCAGTTTCGAGGCGCTGGAAGGCGCGCAGCGGGCCTTGCAGCGCCTGCGTGGGCGCGCCCACAAGCTTGCGGCAGCCGCCGGGGCCGCCCCGCACCCCGGCTATTTGCAGCGTTTCGACGCGGCGCTCGAGGATGATCTGAACGCTCCCCAGGCTTTGGCCCAGACCTGGGAGCTGCTGCACGACGAGTCCGTGCCGCCCGCCCAGAAAGTCGCCACGCTCGCCAGTATGGACGAGGTGCTGCAGCTCGATGTTTTTCGCACGGAATCGGAAAAACCGGAACCGGGCGCTGGAGCGGGAATGACTCAAAACCCAATGGTCGGGGTGCTTCAAATGTCCGAAGAAAGCCTCCGCGAGAAAATTCGCCAACTGTTGGAGCAGCGCACCGAGGCACGCCAAGCCCATGATTTCGCGCGTGCCGACGCGCTGCGCGCCGAGATCACGGCTCTAGGCGTCGATATCAAGGACAGCCCGACCGGCACCACATGGACGCGCCGGCGCGGACACAGATAAACCGGCAATTAACACAATTGTGATTTTTGCCAACCGCTGGTTCTGCCAGGTTACGCGTCTTTCTCCATGATTTCATTAAAAATACGGTTGAATTCCTGAATGTTGGGGAAGTAAACGTGGATGGAACCCTCGCTTTCCCCCCAGATTTCCACTTCCGTGCCGAGTCTGAGGCTGAGGCGGTTTTCGAGTTCGCGGATGTCGGGAGCCGTGGTTCTGCCTGAAGTTTTCTTCTTCCGGGGCATGGCGTGCGACAAATGTTTTTTCACCAATTTTTCGGTCTCGCGAACGCTGAGTCCGCGCTTCAAAACCCTATCCCGGACGGCGTGCAGCGAGGGCGCGTCCTTGAGGGGAAGCAGAGTGCGTCCGTGTCCAGCGCTGAGGCGTCCGTTTTTTATATCATCTTGAATTTCAATAGGTAATTCAAGAATTCGCAGTTGGTTAGCGATGGTGCTGCGATCCTTGCCGATGCGCTCAGCCACCTCATCCTGGGTGAGACGCAAATGCTCCATCAGGGCGCGCATGGATCGCGAAAGCTCGATGGGGTTCAGATCCTCGCGGTGAATATTCTCCACCAAGGATAAGGCGCGCATCTCGGCGTCCGAGAGCTCTTTGATGATGGAGGGAATGACCGGCAAGCCGATCTCCCTCACGGCCCGCAAGCGGCGTTCCCCCGCCAAAAGCTGGTAGCGCTCGCCGCTCTTGCGCACGGTGATGGGTTGAAGCAAACCGTTCAGGCGGATGCTTTCCATCAGCTCTCTTTGAGGCTTGGCCGGAAACGTCTCCCGCGGCTGGTACGGGTTGGGATCGATTCTGTCCACGGGGATATCGGCCACAGGATCGCTCATGACAGCGCCTTCTTCAGCGTAGAATGACTGCTTATTCTACCAAAAAAAGTGTTCGGTAACGTGGGGCCCATCTATCGCATCACCGTCAGGGAAATTTTCAAGCTTTCCTACCTCTGGTACATTAATATTTTTGGCTTGGTCGCCGCCGAAACACTCCCGGCTTTCGGCCTTTTTCACTTTGGATCCTCCATGGCTGGGGTATTGGAAATCCTCCAGTCCTGCCTGTTTTTCACGATTTTCATATCGGTGCTTACCGTTTGCTATACCTTGTTCGGAAAAGAGCTTTATTACAAAATGGCATTGACGTTGTTCACGAAACCTGTATCGAGAACAACCATATTAATAGCCAAATATTTTGCATTGATTTCGGTGATCAGCGTATGTGTACTAACCCAAGGCCTGTGGTTAATGAAACAAATTATTTACCTTGGTTGGAATGTTCAACAAATTATCCTAGCCTTAGCCGCAATTTGGAATGTTTTTCTTTTGGGAGGCATGCTTTTGAGCTTAGCCCTTGCATTCACACTATATATTGGCCCTCTAGCCGCAGTTTTTCTTACCGTGATTGCGACAGTTACAAGCTTTCTGCTTCCCGAGACGGCACTTTATATAGCATCGCCCTTAATACCAGCCATTCCATGGATGGATCTCAACGCTATGATTTATAAAAATATACCACTAACTTTTAAATATTTTTCTTCGCAGACCCTATATGCGGTGGCGTACTCCTCATGGATGCTATTTTTATGCTCTGAGAGATTAAAGCGCCTACAATTTTAGAGGTGTTCCACGTGGAACATCTCCATATTTGTGGGCAAAGTAGAAACCTACCAGAATCGAATGTTCCACGTGAAACATCAGGTCACAATGCGGAGTTTTCCCCAGATATAGGAAAATACGGCAATAGACA
>JAHFOS010000042.1 GCA_023261545.1 bacterium | reverse complement strand
ATTCGGATGAGCCACATTTTTGACGGCCGTTTTGCGGGTCAGGAGCGCCCGTCCGGGCATTTGACGGCGGATGAAGGAAAAGGAGAATGGCGCCCCCACGGGAGCAGATCATGCGACTCAACAGCGCCGAAATCGAGAAGGCCAACCAGGTTCATAGCGCGGCCCACCGCCGCGACGTCGAGGTCCTGAGCGAACAGCTCGCCCGGCGCGGCCTGGACCCGGAAAAGCTCATCGCCAAAATAGGGGCCTTCCAGGTCGCCGTTCCCAGTTGGGCGCTGGGCACCGGCGGCACGCGCTTCGGGCGCTTTCCCATCGGCGGCGAGCCCGGCAGCCTGGATCAGAAAATAGAAGACGCCGGCCTGCTGCGCGCGCTTTCCCGCCAGACCGCCAGCATCTCCTTGCATATCCCCTGGGACATTCCGCGCGACGCCAAGGCGACGCGCGAACTCGCCGCCGGGCTCGGCCTCAAGTTCGATGCCGTGAACTCCAATACCTTCCAGGACGCCAAGAACCATTCCAACATGCCGCGCGGCCTGAGCTACAAGTTCGGCTCGCTGTGCCATTCCGACGCGCAAGTGCGGCGCCAGGCGGTGGAGCACAACCTTGAGGTGGTGCGCTATGGCGTGGAACTGGGTTCCGAGGCGATCACCGTGTGGCTGGCCGATGGCACGAACTACCCCGGCCAGGCCAATTTCCGCCGCCAATTCGAGCGCGTGCGCGACAGCCTCAAGGAGATCTACAAGGCGCTGCCGCCCCACTGGGCGATGTTCACCGAGCACAAGCCCTACGAGCCCAATTTCTATTCGTCGGTGGTGAGCGACTGGGGCAGCTCGCTGCTGCTGGCCAGAGCCACGGGCGAGCGCTGCCGCTGCCTGGTGGACCTGGGACATCACCTGCCCAACACCAACATCGAGCAAATCGTCTCGCGCCTGCTCATGGAGGGCCGGCTCGCGGGCTTCCACTTCAACGACTCCAAATACTCCGATGACGACCTCACCACCGGCTGCATCAAATCCTATCAGCTCTTCCTCATTTTCGTCGAGTTGGTGGAGTTCCTGGAGGGCGGGTCCATCAAGAATCCGCCGTTGGCGTGGATGATTGACGCCAGCCATAACACCAAGGACCCCCTGGAGGACCTGGTGCAGAGCCTGGAGGCCATCGCCCTGGCTTATGGCCAGGCGTTGCTCCTGCCGCGCCGCGAGCTTGAGGAAGCCCAGGACCACAACGATCCCGCCTGGGCCCAGGAAATCCTGCAGAACGCCTACCGCACGGACGTCCGGCCTCTGCTCGCCGAGGCGCGCTTGCGCCAAGGCGGAGCCATCTACCCGGTGGAGGCCTACCGCCGGCTCGGCGTGCGCGAGCGGCTCGTCAAAGAGCGCGGCTCGGGAACCGTGGCCACGGGGCTTTAAGCGGGGGCGCCGCGCTCGCCTCGCTCCAGGCGTTGAATTTGAAGCCCCGCGCCGTCGCAGTTCTCGATGTCGGCAAGACCAACAAGAAGGTCGCGGTCTATGATCGCCGCCTCGCCTTGGTCTTCGAGAGCAAGCGCATCGTGGCCACGCGCGATCACCAGGGCATCGAAGTAGAGAACACGCCGGAACTGCTCGAGTGGTTGCGCGGCGCGCTCACGGCTGCCGCGCGGGAGTTTGCCATCGAAGCCATCGCCGTCACGACGCATGGCGCCACGGTGGCCGTGCTCGACGAGCAGGGCGCCCTCGTCCACCCGGTCATTTCCTACACGCATGCCCAGGGAGCGCAGATCTGCGCCGATTTCTTCAAGGCTTACGGCTCCGAGCCGGAGCTCCACCAGCGCACCAGCACGGCGGATTTCGGGTTCATCAACGCCGGGAAGATCCTGCATTTCATGAAGACGCGCCTGCCCGAGGCCTGGAAACGCGCGCGCCATGTGCTGCTCTATCCGCAATATTTCGGTTATGAATTCACGGGCCGCAGGGCGGTGGAGCCCACCTATCTCGGCAACCACACCTATCTCTGGGATTTCGCGGCCTGGAAATACAGCGAGGTGGCGCGCGGCCTGGGGGTGGACCGCATGCTGCCGCAACAGATCAAGGAGCCCTGGGATGAGCTCGGCCCCTTGCGCCGCGAGTGGGCCGAGGCCTGCGGGATCTCGCCCGCTTGCAAGGTGGCGGTGGGCATCCATGACTCGAACTCCTCCCTGCTCGGCTATCTGGTGCAGGGGTATCCCACCTTCACGCTCAACTCCACCGGCACCTGGTGCGTGGGGATGCGGCGTTCTGAAAACGCGGTCCTCAGTGAGGAGGAACTTCAGACAAAAACCTTCTTCAACCTCGACGCCTTCCGCCACTTCCTCAAAACCTCTATTTTCCTGGGCGGGATGGAGTACGAACATTTCTCCAGGCTCACGGAGCACAAGGATCAGAGCACGCTGGAACATGCGCTTCGTGTTCTGCGCGAGCGCAAGCTCTTCATTCTGCCCGGAGTGGTGCGCGACGGCTGCATTTTTCCCAATTGCGCGCCCCGGGTGGTGGAGGACGGCCAGGCACGCTCGTTCACGGACCTGGCCGGGGAGGGCCGGCCCATGAGCGTCAAAGGCCAGGAATACTTCGCCGCGTTGAACCTGAGCCTCGCGCTCCAGACCGGGGAAATGCTGCGCCTGCTCGGCACCGCGGCGCGGGAAACCGTTTTCGTCGAGGGCGGCTTTTCCAAGAACACCCTCTACTGCGAATTGCTGGCCGCGCTGCACCCCACGGGCACGGTGGCCCTGAGCGAGATCAAGGAGGCGACCTCCTTCGGCGCCGCCCTGGTGGCCTGGACCCTGGCCGAGGGCCTGCGCCCCGAAGCCCTCAAGGCCGACTTCACCATCCAGCAGCGCCGCATCGAACCCCGCGCCCTGCCCGGGCTCGAAGACTACCGCCGCGACTTCCTCAAACTCGCTCGCGGCTGAGTTTTGCGTTCCGCTGCGCGGGAAATTATCAGCGCAGCATCACCTGGCCGCCGGTGACGGGCAGGGCCTGGCCGGTTTCGTAGGCTTGTTTGGCGAGGTAGAGCACGGCTTTGAGGATGTCGGCGGGAAGCACGCCGCGCCGCATGGGAACCTTGGCCTCGTAGGCGGCGCGCACGTCGGCGCTGGTTTTCGCGCCCGGCACCTTGCCGGAGCGGAGGTATTGCGCGAACAGGCCCTGCTCGGGGTCGGACCACAGCGGTCCATCTAAATAGTTGCCGGGGCAGACGGCGTTCACCTTGATGCCGAGCGGGGCGAGTTCGAGCGCGAAGCTCTGCACCAGGCCGAGGGAAGCGAACTTGCTGCCGGCGTAGGCCGAATTGCGACTGGAGCCTTCGAGGCCCGACTTCGAGTTGATTTGCACGATGTCCGCGCCGTAGGCGGGGCAGGTGGAGCGCGTGGCCGCCATGCAGCGCGCGGCGTGTTTGGCGCACAGGAAGAACGCGCGGTAGTTCACGGCGTTCACGAAATCGAAGTCTGAGGCGGCCATTTCCATCAGGCCGCCCGCGCGCACCACGCCGGCATTGGACACCAGGAGGTCCACGCCGCCGTAGGCCAGGATGGTTTGGCGCAACATCTTGGCGATGCTGTCCTCATGGCGCACGTCCACCTGCGCGGCCAGGGCGCGCTGGCGGCCCGCCGCGCGCTCCGCTTCCAGCGCTTGCTGGCGTGCCCCGGCGTGATCCATGTCGGCGCAGACCACGTGCGCGCCCGCGCTGGCGAGACCGCGCGCGAGGTCCGCGCCGATGCCGCGCGCCGCCCCGGTGACCAGGGCGACGCGACCCTTCAGACGGCCCTCCGTGGCGCTGGAAGCCTTGGCGCGGCGGTAGGCCTCGGCGTCCCAGGAGTCTATGAAGGCGCGCTCCTTGCGGCCGATGCCCCGAAGCCCGCCGAGTTTGCCAGCGAGCTTGATGATGCGCGCCGCGTCGCGGTACATGAGCGCGGCGGTGGCGCAATCGCCGGCATTTTCTCCCGCGGTGAACATGCCGGTGGCGCGGACGAGCACCACCTTGGGAGGCAGCTTGTGGCGGCGGCGATAGTTCTCCACGGCGGCGAGCAGGCGGGCTGGATCGGTGGCCGCTTGCGGCTCCAGGACCAGGGGGAAGGAGCGGCAATAGACGATGACGTCGGGTATAACCGGCCCGCGCGCGACGTGGCGGGCGATGTGGGGATCGGCGACCAGCGCGAGGATTTCTGGAGAACCGTCGTAACGCAGCAGCGGCAGCCGCCCACCGTCGGCCAGCGCCCCGCGCAAGAGCGGAGCGATGAGGGCCGGATCCGCCGCTGGGGCGGCAACAGTGTTGTGCACGACTGGTGTTTTTAGAGTGCGCAAGTGGGCGCGCAGACGGCTGAGGACGCTATTCGTGATGCGCCGCACCTCGCGCGGGCTGTCGGCGGCGACGAAAAGCCCGTGGTTCTCAAAGATGAGCGCCAAGGGATCGCGGCCCTTGCGCGCGCGAAAATCCACGAGGCGGCGCGCAATGGCCAAGGCCAGCCGCAGGCCCGGATTGACGTAGGGGATCCACAACACGTTGCCGTCAAAAAGCCGCGCAATGAGATTTTGGCCATCAGCGCAGCAACTGAAGCCGTTCACCAGGGTGGCGTGGGTGTGCACCACGAACTTCGCCTCCACGAGGTTGTGGAGCACGGACTCCACCGAAGGCTTGCCGCCCTGGGGATCCAGCCGCGCTTCAAGCAGGCGCGCGGCGACGATGCGCTCCAGCGCGTGCTCCTCCATTTTGCCGTCGAGTTCCAGCAGTGCGGCCACCTTGGCGCGGTCGAGGGCCACGAAATCCTTGGCTTCGATGCTGCCGAGGCGCGCGCCGCTGGCCTTGACGTGGAGCACGGAACCGATTTTGACCGAGGTGTTGCCGCCCCCCTCGATGACGTAATCCGGGTCCTTTCCATAGAAATGGGAGATCGCGATGAGTTCGCGGAGGCTGCGCGCTAGACGGACCATGGGCGGCGTGAGGAACGATGGGCAACCCATGCTATGCCGCCCCAGCGCTTGTCATTACGGGTAAAATACTGTAAATACTACATGCGTTGTCGCGAATTTATAGCTATTCTCCATCCCGTAAATTCGTAGACTAGATACTGTCGGACATTGAGGTGCGCCCCGTGCGCGAGTGTTCTTGGCTTTTTATATGAGGAGTTTCTGAGATGGCTTCGCATGAAGGCTGCTCCCTGCCTGTACTAATGCCGTTGCGGGCCCTTCCGGTCAGGTCTCGGTTCGTGGGGCGAGGGTCCCGCCGAATTTCCAAAGCTTCAGGGCCACAGTGTCGTCCGACCCTACGGAGTCAGCCCTGTCGCCATGCAGGCCTTGCCGCCCTAAAATTGAAACACCGCCGCGGTGGCGGCAAGAAGCGAACAGGCATTTCATTGGGCGAGTTGTCGGCCATTTGGGGATATGATGGCGAGGGGCGGCTCGCGGAACTACGTGGCCGAAACCTGGAAAAGGACAAATATTTCGGCATGGAACTCGCCACCGTTGTGCTGGAAGGTGCGCTGAGGGTCGAGGTCGCGATAGGCCTGAGAACGGATGGGAGCAAGCAAATACTGGATTTCGCCACGAGGTCCTGCGAATGTCCTGAGATATCGCACGCGTTGATTCGTCGCATTTCGGACAGGGGTTTTCGCGTGGAAGGTCGCCTTTTTTGCATCCTTGACGGTTCGGCCTCTCTGGAGAAGGCGCTGCTACGAAGATGGCCGGAGGCCATGGTTCAGAGGTGCCTATGCCATGTGGAACGCGATATCTTGAAAAACCTGCCTCGCCACGACCGGGAAGAGTTCCACCAATTAATGACGCGGCTGCGATGGGCCCAAGGTCCGGAAAGCGGTCGCCAGGCGTTGAAATTACTTTCAGATTTTGCAAAAAGTAGAGATTCTTTGGCACCTGCGGAGCTGTGCAAGCCTGGCGATCAGCTTATCGCCTTGCACTTGCTTGATGTTCCGGTCGCCTTGAATCAAGCGCTCTTGAGCAACTTGTCCATCGAGAAGATGATCGGGAATATGTGGTATTTCATGGGTCGTGCCGGCCCTTGGCGGATGAAAGGCGGGTTGAGATTGATCGAGCCATGGTTGGCCGCTGGGCTGTTGTCCGCGGAGAAGAAACTCAACAAGATCAGGGGGTTTCGCGATCTGCCGGTCCTGTTCGCCGCGCTCAAAGCCTTGAATCTAGAGCGGGAGGACGGTCCGTCCGAGGCAGTATTACAAGACTGCCTGGAAGATCGTCAATACAGCGAAAGTGCACTGGGGTCCGTCCCAGCGTTCGCTGCCATGCGCATTTAAGGGTGGGGTTTGCGAGTCGGCACAACGGCCATGGGGACCTGGGGCGAATTCAAATAACAGGAGGTGAAGTCATGAGGGGAATCAAAAAAACCAGCGCCATTCTTCTGGCGGCATTCTCAGCATTGCTGGTCAAGGCGGTGGCCTATGACTATAGCGATGGCGATGTCTGGATTAAATTGGGAAGCTCCAACCAGGCGTCAGGGTTGACCCAAAAGGACGTCCCTTCTGGAAAATCCGTGGTGACGACGGTCGGCGGGAAAGAGTGCCGACGGACTTCAGGCGCTGATCGTTATATGTATTTCAGCGTGGACACGGGCACCTTGGGAGAAATGCCTTATGGATATGACAAGAACTCCTACAACGTGGACGTGGTCGTTGATTATTTTGATGATGGCACGGATAAATTTACCGTTCAATTCAATGCCACGGATGAGGTTTACAAGGCCATTGGATATTTTCCGGAAAGCCGGTACTGCAGCAAGACGAACAGCAAAACATGGAAGAGGTTTGTCTTCCACTTCATCCAGGCGAAATTTGGCAAAGAACAGACCGGAAAATGTGATTTTCGCATTGACTCGAACGCTGACGGCGACGAAGTCGTGTCTTCCGTATCCATCTTGAAGCCCCGGCTTTACCTCCAACTGCTGACGAATACGACCGTGGACACCAAGGAGGTGGCGGCCACACTGATGGGAAATAGCGGATTGGGTTTGGATCGCCTCAAGGACAAACACATCAATATACGGAGATCCATCATCTGGTCTTATGTGGAGCCGAACAAGAAAGGCGAGTGGATTTTTTCTGGCGACGGCGATTACGATAACTGGTACGCGCAGACCAGCGCTAAGCGCGGATTTTACCACGCGACGATACTTGCCGGAAACAACCCGCTGTATAACGGCAACAAGGATATCCTGGTTCCTCCGGCGACGCAGGAGAACCTCGATGCCTGGGGTGAATACGTCTATCAGTGCGTGAACCGCTACAACAAATTCAACGCCAAGGTTTGGGAGATCTGGAATGAGCCGCTTTGGCCGCCGAATTGGCGCGATATTTCCCCTGAATCCGCGGAGCGCTTCGCGCACATGATGGCGGTTTCATATCAGAGAGCCAAAGAGGCCGACCCCACCTGTTTCATCGTGAGCGGCGGCATGGTCCCCATCAACACACCGGGACAATGCGGCATGATCAGCGACTGGATGGGAAAGATCATGGCGCATGGGATGGCGTGGTCCATGAACGGATTCGGCTTCCACTCGGTTGACTCGGAGGTGCACTATCCGAGCACGGGAACCTTCGGCGATAAAGCGCCGGAAGAGCATGTCAAATTCTTGAAAGCCTTGCAGACGACCTATGTGGATCCCCATGTGATCATCCCCTCGTATAACACGGAAAATGCCGTGATGTCCATCGCCACGGATGACCCGGGCAATGTCATCAGAGGGAAAATGATCGTCCGGCATTGCGTCCTCCAGCGCGCCGAGATGCGCGCCTTGGGCTATGGCTTCTACACCTGTGTCTCGGTGTCGTTGGGAGCCCAGACGTGGTGGGGATTGCTTGATAAAAACGTGGACCCCCGTCTTCCTTATTTTAATTACATCACGACGCTTTCCGAGCGCATGCAAAATACGTTGTATGAAGGCGAGGCCGATCATTCCGGAGGCTTTGCCTATAAGTTCAAGACCTACAACACGGGCGTTTCTCCGGCTGAGAGCAACTGCATGGGCCACGTCATCGTAGCCTGGAGCCTGAAGCCGTGCGACATGACCCTGTCTAAGATACCCGCCAAGGACGTGAATGTCTGCAAGGCGGATGGCTCTGGACTTGCGCAGGCGCCCGTGACTGGAGGGCAAATGACGCTGGGCGTGTCTGATGAGCCCAAGTATATCTGGTACAAATTTTAAGGCTCATCCGAAAAATGCGTACCTTTCAAGAGCTTTCACACGTGACCACGACCTGGCAAGGCGGGAACCCAATCGCAATACAGGGAGATTTTTCCACAGAAGACACAGATTAACACTGAAACTAATCAATCAGGGCTGGCCTCTTTATCAGTGCCCATCGGTGTAATCTGTGGATAAATCCGAGTTGAGGACACGGAGCATTTGGGAAAAACTGGGGAGAGGACTTTACCAAAGGTACGCATTCCTCGGATGAGCCTGTTTTGATGGCGCGCAGGGCCATCAGGAACCCGGCAGCCTCAGTCTTCTCATAATTTCTCGCCTCCCGGCTCTGTTCGAGGCGCTGGAACCCCCATGCCTCGGGCGAGGACAGGCGGCGGCGCTGCCTTGTTTCAGGTCAGCTTGCGTTAAAATCACAATAGTTCCGTGAGTCCATTTTCCTATTTCTCACGCTATAATGAGCGTCGGTATCCTATTCTGGATGCGCGAATGCATGGTGCGCGAGTGGTTGAGAGATCGAGTTGCACGAGGACGCAAGTCTTCACGAGGCAGCCATGAAATCCAAGCTGCCACTTTTCGCGATCCTGAGCGGATTGCTGTTTTCCGCGCCTCCTGTCATTTTGGGAGACTTCATTTCCAGGAGTGGCAATATCCTATTTGACGCCAACAAGGACGGAAACTCAGAAGTTACTCTGAACAGCATCGGCCTGGGGGTGGGGGCGTCGCCCTCCTCCAATTTGCATGTATCCGGCAACGCTTACATCAGCGGCAGGCTGGGGATTGGGTCTGTTTCTCCGCAATCTACTCTCGAAATAGGCGGCTCCCTGGGATTTGGGACGCAATCCGTCAGCAGCAACACAACCCTTTCCAACAACTCCGTTGTCATCGCCGATACGTCGAGCGCTAATGTGGAACTCACGCTGCCTTATGCCGGGAACGTCGCAGGGAGGACCTACTACATAAAAAAGACCACCAATACGAACAGCCTGTGGATCGGCGGCGGCGGAAACAACATTGACAAAAAGCAGCGGATGCTGCTGACTTCGACGGGAAACGGCTATCCCTTACTGCAAGTATTCAGTAATGGCTTGCAGTGGTATATCAATTCAGCCTCTCCCGACACGAATGTGGCCAGCTCCAGCAACCTCGTAGGGTGGTGGAAGTTGGACGAAGCCAGCGGCAGCGCCACGGCAACTGATTCGAGCGGCAATAGCTACACCGGAACCAATACCAATATTGCTTCCGGAAACATCGGCGTCACCGGAGCCATAGGACTGGCCTATGATTTCGACGGATCGAACGATTATGTATGGATGGCGGACCAGGATGTCTTCAGCCCTTCGGTGGGTCCGGTCACGATTTCACTGTGGGCCAATGTCCCTACCAATGCAACGGCTGTCGGGAGCGGCGGCGCTGGGGGCGCAGGAGCTAAATATATAGGAAAAGGAACCGCCAGCAATTATGAATACGAAATTGAAAACGATAATAATACGACAATAAACTTTTCGACTTTTCCCTTAGATGGTTCTTCGGTACATTTGAGCGTAGGAAAGACAATGACCGTCAACGATGGTGCCTGGCATCATTACGCCATGACCATAAAGAAGAGCGAAAAATTGGAGGGATTCATTGATGGAGTCAGCGTGGGCACGCACACAAGTCCCACGGGCAGCTTGGGAAACGGCACCGCGCTTCTTATCCTCGGGGCCCGCACGGACGGCAATTTCGCCAGAGCGAAAATTGACGACGTCCGTATCTACACCCGGATCCTTACCTACGAGGAAATCTGGGCCTTGTACAATGGCGGAAATTGAAGGGTGGACACCGTTGGTGGTTTGAGTGGGTGCGGCGAGGTGATCTAGCATTCGGGCCACGGGGAGTATTTTGGCGCCGCTCGGCCCGATGTTCTGGATCAAGTCCCGGGCGATCATCCCGGGGTTGGCCTGTTATAATTTTGCCGGGCGGGGTTAAAGGACTGTAGGCGGCATCATTGAATTAAGGAGAAGCGATGGCGGATGACATCCAGGTGGCACAGAAGCTCGCGGAGGCGACGCGGCGGCTCAAGACGGAGGTGGCCAAGGTCATCGTGGGGCAGGAGGAGGTCATTGACCAGTTGCTCATCGCCCTGTTCTCCAACTCCCACTGCTTCATGGTGGGGCTGCCGGGATTGGCCAAGACGCTCATGGTCTCCACGCTCTCCCGGGTCTTGAGCCTGACCTTCAAGCGCATCCAGTTCACCCCCGACCTCATGCCGTCGGACATCACCGGCACCGACATCATCCAGGAGGACCCGGAGACCGGCAAGCGGCGCCTCGTCTTCCACAAGGGGCCTATTTTCGCCAACATCGTGCTGGCGGACGAGATCAACCGCACCCCGCCCAAGACCCAGGCGGCTCTGCTCGAAGCCATGCAGGAGCGTCAGGTGACGGCGGGCGGGCACACCTTCAAGCTCAACATCCCCTTCTTCGTGCTGGCCACCCAGAACCCCATCGAGCAGGAGGGCACCTATCCCCTGCCCGAGGCGCAACTCGACCGCTTCATGTTCTCCGTCGCGGTGCATTATCCGAGCGAGCAGGAAGAGATGGACATCCTCAAGAAGACCACCGTGAAGTCGAGCCACGAACTCGAAGAGGTGATTACATCCCAGGAGATCCTGGAACTCCAGGACATCGTGCGCCGCGTGCCCGTGGGCGACCACGTCTTCCAGTACACCGTGGACCTGGTGCGCAAGACGCGGCCGGGGGCCAACAACCCCCTCAAGTTCATCAACGACTGGATCGAGGTGGGCGCCGGCCCGCGCGCCGGGCAGAACCTCATCCTGGGGGCCAAGGCGCGCGCGCTGATGCAGGGGCGCTACTATGCCACCTGCGAGGACGTAGAGTTCCTCGCCGCTCCGGTCCTGCGCCACCGGCTGAACACCAACTTCAACGCCGAGGCCGATGGCGTGACCAGCGAGGTGATCATCGAACGCCTGCTCAAGGAGGTTCCCAAGCGCAAGGGGTCGTGAGCGATGGGTTATCGTTCACCCTTGCGCTATGGCTTTATGGCAAGCGTTCATCCTGTGAATGACGTCTTTGCCTTGTGGTGTCTGCAGCCAAGCCCGTTCGTGCTGAGCTTGTCGAAGCACGAATGGTCGAGGCCTCCCGCCGTTCACCCTTCGACAGGCTCATCCCCCAAAACTGGGGATAAAGGGCGAACGGCGAGCAGCTTCTCGACAGGCCTGAGCGCCTACGTTTTACGTTGCTGGCGGCTTTGTCGTTGCGGTCCATGAACTGAATTAGCACCATGTCCGCCACCGACCTCTTCGATCCCAAACGCTACGCCATCTTCCGGCGGCTGGAGCTCATCGCCCACTCGGTGGTGGAGGGTTTCGTCACGGGGATGCACAAGTCCCCCTTCAAGGGCTTCGCCATCGAGTTCGACCATCACCGCCAGTACGTGGCCGGCGACGACCTCAAGCACCTCGACTGGAAGCTGGTCGGCAAGCTGGATCGCTACTACATCAAGCAGTACGAGGAGGACACGTCGCTCCGGGCCTACCTGGTGCTCGACATCTCGGGGTCCATGAACTACGGCTCCGCCAAATACACCAAGTTCGACTACGGCCGTTTCCTGGTGGGCGTGTTCTCCTTCATGCTGTTGCAGCAGCAGGATTCGGTGGGGCTGGTGACCTGCGACAATGAGATCCGCCACTTCATCAGCCCGCGTTCGAGCCGCCAGCACATGAAACACATCCTCGACGTCATCACCGCCATCACCCCGGGGGCCGAGACCGGGCTCGGGAAATCACTGCACACGCTGGCCAACAAGATCCGCCGCCGCGCGCTCATCGTCATCTTCTCGGACCTCTTCGACAAGCCGGAGGACCTCATCCTCGCCCTCAACCACTTCGCCCACAAGAAGCACGAGGTCATCCTCTACCAGGTGCTCGACCGCAAGGAAGAGGATTTTCCCTTCACCGACCTCACGCGCTTCGTCTCCATGGAAGGGGAGTCCTTCGAGCTGGTGGATCCCCTGCGCCTGCGCAAGGAGTACCTGCACCAGTTCCGCGAACACCAGGCGAAGATCCGCCGCACCTGCCATCAGCTCGGCATTGATTTCCAGCAGATCTACACCGCGGACCCCTTCGAGCGCACCGTGGCCGCGTACATGGCGGGGAGGCTGCGGCGTTGAGTTTCTTCCTGGCTCCCGCGCTGCTGCTCGGAGGACTCTTCGCCGGCGTGCCCCTCGTCATCCACCTGCTCAACAAATCGCGCTTCAAGGTGGAGGCCTGGGGAGCCATGATGTTCCTGCATTCGGCCATCCAGGTGCGCGCCCAGCGCCTGCGCGTGCAGGAGCTGCTGTTGCTGCTGTTGCGCATGGGCTTCTTCGCGCTGCTGGCCCTGGCCCTGGCGCGACCGGTGATACGCGGAACCTTCAGCGGCGAGTCCGGGGGGGCCGTCACGCACCTGCTGATCTTCGACGGTTCCTACTCCATGCGCCAGGGCGGAGCCGACAGCGCTTTCACGCGCGCCAAGCAGGCCGCCCTCGCCATCGTGGACGGCATGCGCCAGGACGACAACATGCTGCTGCTCTGGGGCGGGTCGCGCCCCGAGCTCATCTTTCCCAAGCCCGTCTTCGACAAGGATTTCCTGCGCGGCCGCATCCAGGCGCTGGAAGCGGGGTCCGAACGGCTCGACGTGCCGCGCGCCCTGGAGCAGTCCTTCTTCGCCCTGGAGGGCTCCACGCTGCCGCGCCAGCGCATCTACCTGCTCACCGATGCCCAGCGCCAGGGATGGTCGCTCACGAGCGAGGGTATATGGAACCGCCTCAAGGCGCACTTAGAGACCCTCAAGGTGCGCCCCGCCTTCTACGTGCTCAACACCGCTCCGCCGCGCCGCAGCGTCAACCGCAGCGTGCGCAGCCTCACGCCGCGTTCGCCGGTAGTGGATATCTACCGCCAGGCGAAGTTCATCGCCGAAATTGAGGTCCAAGGCGATCAGGACGGCCAGGCGCGCGTGGAGTTCCTCGTGGACGGCCAGTTGGCCGGGGAGCGGCAGGTGCTCTTGAAGCCCGGCGCCAACAGCGTGGATTTCGACGCCAGCTTCTCGACCCCCGGCTCCCATTACGTGAGCGCCGCCGTGGAGGAGGACGAGCTCCCCATTGACGACAGCCGCACCACGGCCCTCGACGTCCTGGACCGCATTCCCGTGCTGATGTTCGAGGGCCGCGGCGGCTCCCTGCTGCGCTCGGACGGCGGGCTGCTGGCGCTGGCGCTCCAGGCGGCCACCGTTCCCGGAGAGGAGAGCCTGATCCGCGTGGAGCGCAAGAGCTACTTCGAGATGGAACGCCTGGATGCCCACGCGCTCCAGCGCTACAAGGCCGTGGTGCTGGTCAACATCCCCTCCTTCTCCCAATACTTCCAGTTCACCATCGAGCGTTTCGTGGAGAAGGGCGGCGGCCTCATGGTCGTGCTCGGCGACCGCATCCTGCCCGCCGAGTATGCAAGGCTGCACGGCGCGGGGCGGGGCCTCCTGCCCTGCGCCGTGCTGGAACCGCTGCCGGCGCAGCGGGCGGTCTCCAACCCCACCTTTCCCGCCGGGCAGGCCCAGGCGGTGCTCGACATCTTCGACCTGAGCCGCACACGCGTGCTCAACGAGGTCAAGATCAAGCAGCGCTGGGATATCAAACCCGCCGCCGACGCGCAGGCCCTGGGCTTCGTGGATGGCCAGCCGTTCCTGGCGGTGCGCGGCTTCGGCGAAGGCCGGGTGGCGCTCTGGGCCACCTCCATGGACCTCGGCTGGAGCAACTTCCCCATCACCCAGGACTTCCTGCCCCTGGTGCAAAACCTGGTGATCCACCTCTCGGCCAACGTCCAGCCGCCCATCAACCTGCGCCAGCGCGAAGCGCTGCTCTACGCGGTGCCCCAGAAAGACATCAAGGAGGGCGAGAAGTGCCGCCTCAAGACGCCGCGCGGCCAGGTGCAGGAGTTGCCGCTGCGCTACGAGGCGGGATCGTGGGTGGCGGAGTGGCCGAACACCGTTGATCCCGGCCTCTACAGCGCCGAGGTGGCGGGTCAAACCCCCAAACATTACGCGGTGCAGCTCCCCGAGGGCGAGGGGGACCTGAGCGAACTGGAGGGCCCCGAGAAGGAAAAGGCCGAGGCTTACGCCGGCGCGGGTTTCGCCGCCGATCTGAGCGGTCTGCGCCAGTTGATGCAGCACGAGCGCGGCGAGCGCGAAGCCTGGAAGTTCCTGCTGCTGGCTTGTTTGCTGTTGCTGGCCTGCGAATCCTGGGTGAGCTGGAGGTTCAGCTCGTGAAGCTCATCCTCGCTGGCCGTGGGGACGCGCTGGGGTGTGTCCTCATTCTCATCGTCTTCGGCGCCTGGACTCTTTACATCTACCGCCGCCAGGACCTTCCCAAGCCGTGGTCCTGGGTGCTGCCGCTGGTGCGGCTGGCCGCCGTCGCCCTGCTGGCCGTCACGCTCTTGCAACCCGTGCTGGTGTGGACTTCCACCCTGGTGCAGAAGGGGGTCATTCCCATCATCGTGGACAACTCCGGCTCGATGGGCGTGCGCGATGTGTATGCCTCCTGTCAGAAAGTGCAGATCGCCTGGCACCTGCGGCTGTTTCCGCGCAACATCAGGAACAGCGAGTTCGCGGCCAAGGCGCTAGAGCTGGAGCGCAAGCTGGCGATTTCCGGCAAACTGGCTCAGGCGGTTCAGCAGGCGCGCCAGAAAGGCGAGGGGGCGTCCTGGGTACGGGAGGCCGAGCCCGGCGTCCAGAACCTCGCGCGCGAACTCCAGGAGTTCAAGGACGCCTTGTTGAAGCTCGGGGATGAATTGCGCAAATCCGCTGAGGGGACGGCCTATTTGAAGTCGTCGGCCGGCAGCGCCGTCACACAGAAGGGCGGGCTCAGTTGCGATATTTTCGACAACATCCCCGGGGATGCTCTGGCGCCTCTCAGAGCCAGTCCGGCCTTCCCCGCCAAGCCCAGTCGCAGCATCAAGGCCGACAAGTTCACGGTGGCCTCTTTAGGGGATAACTACGGGGCGTTGCTACGCGGCTTCCTATTTCCCCCGGTGAGTGGGGATTATGTATTCCAGGTTGCCTCGGACGACAACGGCGAACTCGCCCTGAGCGATAGCGTGGATCCCGGGAAAAAACGCAAAATCGCCGAAGTGCCGGGCTGGACCAATGACCTTGAATGGGGCAAATATCCTCAGCAGACGAGCCAGCCGGTCAAGCTGGAAGCGGGCAAGGCCTACTATGTCGAAGCGATCTTCAAAGAGGGAGCAGGTGGCGACCATATCAGCGTGGCATGGAAACGGCCGGATGGTGTCGTCGAGGGACCCATCCCTGGCTCCTTCCTCGCCCCCTGGGGAGGGAACCCGGGTTCGCTCGCCTACGGCGGCTTGCTCTCGCAAGCGGTGGAGTCCGCCGCGACCTTGGGCCGCGAGATCGAACAGGACGCGCAGTTCTTCGCGGCCTGGAAAGGACAGGGGGCCGGGGCAGGGCAGGACCAGGGCCTCGCGGATCGCCTGGCGCGCATGCCGCTCATCGAGGATAGGCTGCACAAGCTCGCGGGAGCTTTGCACGGCCTGCAGGATGCCGCGGATGACGCGCTGGCCGCCGCCGGCGTCAAGGAGGTGGACGTGGCGCTGCAGAAGATCGATCCCCTGCAGCGCATGGACTACGCCAAGATGCTGTTGAATGACGAGGAAGCGCCGCTGCTGCGCGAGCTCACCGAAAAGGGCGAGGTGGAAATCTATACCTTAGATGAGGAAATCCGCCCGCTCTCCAATCGCGAGGTCCGCAAGATAGAGGCCAAACTTCCCGCCACGCGCCTGGGCTCCACCCTGCGGGAGATCCTCAAGAGCTACGACAACCGCAAGGTCTCCGCTGTTTTCGTGCTGACCGATGGCAATGGCAACGCCGGCCGCCCGGTGGCGGAAATCAAGAAAACCGCCGATGAACGCGGCATCCCCATCTACGCCTTGGGCCTGGGCACGAAAGAACCGCCGGCGGACGTGCTCATCGAGAGGGTTTCCGCGCCGCGTTCGATTTTCGTGGAGGACACGCTGCACATGAACGTCGCGCTGGGCCGGCGCGGCTACGAGAGCAGCCGCGTGCACATCACCGTCAAGTGCGAGGGCGCCATCGTGCATGAGCAATTCGTCGAGCCGGGACAGGCGCGTGAAATCGTGCATATCTCTTTCGATGAGAAAAAAAGCGGGCAGCGTGTGTACGTCGTCAGCGCCGAGCTGCAAAAAGGCGAGGTGCTGCCCGAGAACAACGAGCGCGAGGTGGCGGTCCAGGTGCTCAAGGACCGCATCCGCACCCTCATCGTGGACGAATTCCCGCGCTGGGAAACGCGCTACGCCAACATGATGCTGAAGCGCGACCGGCGCATTGACCTCGAAACCCTTTTCGTGGCCTCCATGGAGGGCGGCCGGCTCGTCAAGGGCAAGGGCGGGTTCCCCATCAAGCGCGATGAGCTTTTCGCCTATCACATCCTGGTGCTGGGCGACGTGGATCCGCGCCACTTCACCCAGTCGCAGCTCGAGGACGTGCGCGCCTTCCTGGTGGAGCGGGGCGGGGCGGTCATCCTCATGGCGGGACCCCACCATATGCCGCGCGATTACTTCTCGACGCCGCTGGCGGAGGTCCTGCCGTTCTCCCTGGCGGCCGCCGCTGAGGAGAAGGCCAACGCGGCCAAACCCGCCGCCGGCGTGCCCATCGCGCTCAGCGAAGAAGGCAAGTTCGAGGACCTCGCGCAGATCGGCGGCAGCCTGGAGGAAAGCGAGCTGTTGTGGGCGGGTTTGCCGGCCATGAACTGGATGCACCCGGGCGTGCGGCCCACCGCCGCGGGCGAGGTGCTGGCGCAGGGCACCAGCGACGAGCACTGGCCGCTGCTGCTCAAGGCCAACGTGGGGCTCGGCAAGCTCCTGTACATCGGCTCGGACTCGTTCTGGCGCTGGCGCTACCGCGCGCGCTGGAAATACCACCATCGCTTCTGGGGGCAGGTGCTGCTCTGGGCCACCCTGGAGCGCACCACCGGATCGGATCGCCACGTCAAGCTCATGACCGACCGCCCCTTCTACGCGCCCGAGGAATCCGTGGTGATCAAGGCGCGCATCCTGAACGACGAGCAGGTGCCCATGGCGCGCGCGACGGCCTCCGCGGAAATCCGCGACGCCTCCGGCAAGCTCATCAAGAACGCCCAGTTGCACTACCTCGAGAACTCCGGCGGCGAATACCGCGCCGAGGTGCGCGATCTGCCGCGCGGGAAATACACCATCGTGCCCCGCGTGGCGGAGCTGGCGGGCAAGGATATCAAGGCCGACTATGCCTTTGAGGTCAAGGATCTGCCCACCAGCGAGTACGTGGACCTCACCTTGAACGAGTCCCAGTTGGGCCAGTTAGCCAATGAAACCCGGCCTTTCTACCGCATGGAGGAGCTCATAGACCGGGTGGAGAAGGTGGAGAAGCGCGAGGAGCACCACACCGACTACGAGGTCTGGGACCACCTGGGCTGGATGCTGCTGGTGGCCGGGCTGCTCGGCTTCGAGTGGCAGATGCGCAAGAAAATAAAACTGGTCTAGGTTCATGCCCTATAAATCTCTAAGCGTATTCGCATTGCCTTGTCCTCGATCAAGCCCGTTCGTGCTGAGCCCGTCGAAGCATGAACGGATCGCAGCCCCTACCGCCGTCCACCCTTCGACAAGCTCATCCCCCAAAACTGGGGATAAAGGGCGAACGGCTTTTCGACCGGTGGAATCACCACGTTTCATTATTTGCGTGTCACGACACTAGGAGGAATCCATGACCCCACGCGAAGAGAAGAGCCCCTACCGCATCGAGTCGCGCATCGAGGAGATGCGCGCGCGCTGGCGCAAGGTGGTCTTCACGCGCGGGCTGGCCGCCGCCGCCGCCGCCGCGGTGGTCGCGCTGGCGCTGGCGGCCGCGGTGGACTATGTCTTCGAGCTCGAAATGGCCGGGCGCTACGGGCTGGCGCTGGCCTGCTACCTGGGGATCACCCTCCTGGTGTATTGGCGCTGGTTCTTCCCTTACCGCAAGCCCCTGAGCCGCGAAGGCATGGCCTGGATGCTCGAAGACGCCCGCCCCGAGCTCAATGAGCGCTTGATCTCCTCGGTGGAACTGAGCGGCGATCCCCATGTCCATATGTCTTCGGAAATGGTCGAGCGCCTGCTCGAAGAGGCCGAGGTGGATCTCTACGACCTGCATCCGGTGGATGTCTTCCCCATGCGCTGGAGCTACTTCCGCTGGCCGGCCTTGCTGGGCTGCGTTTTCCTCGTGGCCATGGGCATCCCGGGGTTGCAGATGCCGCTGCTGGTGAAGCGGGTGCTGCTGCCGCGCTCTTCCGACGCCCGGCCCGGCGCCTATCCCATCGAAGTCGTGAAGCCGCTGCCCGGCCGCCGGGTGGAGGGCGACGCCGTTCAGTTCGCGGTCAGGCTCGGCGACCCGCGGGCACGCGAGGCGGACCTCTTCGTGCAGGACAACCGCCTGCGCAGTTTTCCCATGGCGTGGAACGCCTCTGAGAACCTGTGCGAGTTCACCCTCGACAAGGTCCTCAGCGACTTCACGTTCTGGGTGCGTTCCGGACGAGGTCTCTCCGAGCGACGGCTGGTCAAGGTGGCCCCGCGTCCTAAAGTGGAGGAATTCACCCTGACCTACGAGTATCCGGCTTTCTCGCGCTTGGAGCCCGCGCGCCAGACGTCGCGTTCGGGGGATTTGAAAGCCCTCAAGGGCACGCGCGCGACCCTCGTGGTGCGCGCGAGCAAGGTGCTGGAAAAGATGGAGATCGACGGCTGGGGACCCAAGACGCTCATGCGGCTTTCCGAGGGAGGCCGCGTGGCGGAATACCAGGGCGTCATCGAGAAATCGGGAAGCTACCGGCTGTTCATCAGGGACGCGGAAGGGCTCATGCCCTTGAAGGAGCCGGCCTACCGCATCACGGCCCTGGAGGATGAAGCGCCGACGGTGGTGCTGGAGCGCCCGGATAGCGACCAGTATGTTTCAGCCTCCGACACGCTGCAACTTTCCTGGGTCGCCCGCGACGATTTCGCCGTGGAACGCCAGGAGTTGCGCTGGTCGCGTTTCCAGGCGGCGCCGCAAATCGTCGCCCTGAGCAGCGCGGCGGGGAACCACGAATTCGCCCTGGCGTCCACCGGGGCGCAGGAGGACGAGGTTGTCACCCTCTCCATCAAGGTTTATGACGGCAGCGGCCACAGCGGGGAATCCAAGAAGGTGCTGCTGACCATGACGCGATCCGCCAACCTCAAGAACGCCGAGCCTTTCGTCGCGGCCTGCCGCGAATGGATCGAGTTGACCGGATTGGAGATGGAGTCCCTCAAGGCCGCCGAAGAGCTGCGCGACCACATGCGGGAGAAAGGCGCGGGTGCCTCCGAGGACAGGGTGCACGACGGCAGCGTGCTCGACGCGCGCGTGGAGGAGATGGGGCGGCTGCTGGAGGGCGGCGAGGAAACGCTGGGGCGCGTGGAAGAGTTCGCCTTCTTCTCCAAGGCCGCGGAGTATTCCGGCCTGGTGCGCCGCTATGCGGCCCAGGAACGCGTCGCCGCGCTGCCGGCCATCGCCGTGCCGGGCGAATCCGGATCCGGCACGCGTGATTTTCGCGACATGCTCGATCTGGGCCGGAAGATGGTGGAGGGCCTCATGTCCAAGGGCCGCCACCACGTGCTCAAGGCCGAGGGACGCCGCATGCGCGGCCGCTTCGAGGTGGACAAGGAGAGGAAGGACGCCGTGCTACGGGATTGGCGGGAAAAGCTCAAGGATTTCGGCGAGTTTCGCGACCTCTCCACGCTCCCGTCGCGCCAGGACTCCGAGCGGCCCGCGGCGGCTCTCAACGGGCCGGGGCTGTGGGGCCGCTACTACCTGGGCAAGGTTGACTACGTGACCCCGGAAGAACGCGCCCAGCGCAAACCCGACAGGGAGGTGGTGGACGCACAGGTCAACTTCCTGGATATCAGTTCCGTGGGCATGGGGCAGAACGCCGTCTTGGCCGCGTTCTGGAAGGGTTTCGTGCGGGCACCGGTCGCGGGCGCCTACACTTTCTTCGCCAACTCCGACGACGGGGCGCGGGTGTACATTGACGGGCAGTGGGTGGTGAACAACGACGGCGGCCACGCCATCATCGAAAAGAGCGGGACGCTCGAACTCAAGGAAGGCCTGCACTCCATCGAGCTGTGGTTCTTCAACTGGGGCGGGCCGGGCGGCGTGCAACTCCTGTGGCAGGCGCCGGGCAGGGCCAAGGAGGTCATCCCCGGCGACTTCCTGCTGCCGGTGGTGCCCGTGGTCCCGCAGGGAGAATCCGCGCCTTTCGATATCGTCCTGGCGGAACTGGATCGCCGCATTCAGGACTATCGCGAGCTGGACCTCCTGGCCGAGAGCATTCGCGCCAAACTCGCCAACCTCGAAGAGCGCTTGCGCCGCCTGGCGCGCGATCTGGATTCCAGCAAAAGCGACACGGCGAGCCTGCTGCTGCAGCGTGCCGGCGCTGAATTGGAGAAACAGGCCAAAACCAGTCAAGACCTCAAGGAGCGCGCCGATCTCGAAATGGCCGCCGAGTTCTTGAAAGAGACGGCCGCCAAAAAGGACGGCAAGCTCCTTGAGAAAGCCGCGCCGGAAATCCAAAACCTCGTCGAAGCGCATGCCGCGCGCCATGCCAAGGGGGGGATGGACGCCAAGCTGCCGCGCTTCGCCGCCGCCATGGAGCAGTGGAGCAAGAGGATGGAGGATCCAGCCGCGCGCGGAGAAATACAGCAGCAGATGGAGGGCATGCGCCGCGAGCTCGAGCAGGAGCTGGCGCAGCGCGCCGCCGGCCCCCGGCAGGGCAAGGCCGCCGACAGCGAGCGGCAGATCGCGGAGGCCGCGCGCGGCCTCGAAGACGCCCAGAAAGCCATGCTGGAGAACCGCCTTCCCGATTCCAAGAACCGCCTGGCCCAGGTCAAGGGCGCCCTGGAACAGTCGCAACGCGATCTGGACGAAATGCTCATCACGGCGGAGGTGGTGGCCGACCGCTCGCGCGAGCGCATGGAAGCGCTGCAAGGACAGCCCTCGGAGCGCCTGGGGCAGGCGCTGCAAAAGCTGGCGGCGCTGCCGCCGCGCCTCGCGGCCGCGGATCCTTCCAGCGTCAAAGGCGTGCGCGAGGCGCAGCATGAACTCGAAGACGCGGGCGTGGATCTGGCCAAAATAGCCAACGCGCTGCAACGGGACGCCGAGCGCGAAATAGCGGATGCGCGCGGGGATGCCCGCGCGGCCAAGGAAAAATTGGCCTTGGCGGCCGCCATCGAAAAAGCCGACCGCGAGCATCTAGGCCCGGCGCGCGCGCGGCTCCAGGGCGCCGCAGAGCGCACGGCGGAACAGCGCGCGCAGGAAGGGGAGGGGCGGCGCTCGGAGCTTTCCCCGGAAACCCTGGCCGCCAACCGCAAAGACCTCGCAGGCGCGCGCGCCGAAGTCGAGCAGGCCATCGCGGAACTGCAAAACACCGCCAGCCTCGCGGCGGCCCACGAGAAAGCCGAAGACGCGCGTCTTTCCCACGCCGAGGAAAAGCAGCAACGCGAACAGATGGCGAAGGTGGCCGAGGAACTTCTGCCCGTGGAGGTCGTTCAGGAGATGGCCCGGCTTGAAGACGTCCGCGCCGCGCGGCAAGACGTAGAGCAACTGGCCGGTGAATCGGCCCGACTGGAGAAACAGCCGAACGCCCAGCAGAATCATGAACTGGCGGGTGACGTGGCGCAAAAGGAAAGAGAACTCGCCGCCTTGGCGGGGGAAAAGCCCCCGCGTCAGGAGCCCCAGGGGCCCCAGGGGCCGTTGACACCCCAGGCGGCCCCCCAGCCCCAGGCGCAACCGAACCGCGACGTGGTGCGCAATGTGCTGAACCGCGTGGAGGAACACCTCACCAATGCCGCGGCCTCGCAAAAAGCCGCGGAGGGCCTGGAGAACAGGCTGCGATCCGACGCGCGCAAAGCCCAGGAAACGCTGGAGGCCATGGAGCCCGCTGAAGGCGAGCGCCGCGGGGACTGGGAAAAGGCCGTTGGCGAGCTCAACAAAGGCAACTACCAGGCAGCCGGGTACCAGGCGCGCAGCCTGGCCAGCCGCCTGCAGGGTTTTCCGGAACAACAGCAAAAGCTCAACCAACTGGCCAGTGAACTGGATCAGAGCCAGCAGCGCGTCAACGAGCGCAATCAGCGCCGCGGCGAGGTCCACCAGCACGATCAGCAGGCGCTCGCGGAGGCTGGTCCCGCGCAAAGCGAGCTGGCCAAGGCGCGCGGGGAAACCGGCGAGGCCGCCCAGCACGCGTTCGAGCGTCTCAAGGCCGATGCCATGGCGGATGAGCCGGAAAAGGCCCTGGCTGTCCTGGAGGCGCTGCGCAAGGATTTCGCGGCGACGGGCAAGGAGGACGCGGCGGGCTCAGAGAACGGCCCTCCCGCGCAACAGGGAATGAACCGGCTGGCGGAGGCCAAGCGGCGGGCCACGCCCGCCCGCCAGCCGCTCCTGGACCAGGCCCAGGCGGCCGCGCAGCGCGGGGATTTCGCCGCGGCGGAAAAATTGGCGCGCCAGGCCGCCGAGCCCCTGGTTCCCGAGGCGCAGGAGGCCCAGGCCCTGGAGGAGGCCGGCCAGGCCCAGTCCGATGAGCAGAATTTGAAGCGCGCCTTGGAGGAAGGCCGGCAAAACCACTTTGCCGCGGCGGGAGAATTCGCCGCACAGACTGACGGCGGAGAGAAGGCGGCGGCGCTGTGGATGGAGGCCAAGGCCAAGGTTGACCGCGCGGCCATGAAGGCTATCGAGCGCAGCGGCGAAATACAGGATCCCGGCGACCGCAGCATCCTCGACAATGCCGCGCGCGTGGCGGCGCGCGGCGATCTGCAGAATGCCGCCAACGCCGCGCGCAACTCCAAGAAGGAAGGCAAGGAGCTGTTGCGCGCCATAGCGGAGGCGCAGGAGCTCAACAAGCAGGCCGAGAAGGAGGTCCAAAAGGCCATGAAGGAGGCCCACGGCCGCCAGGAGAAAATGGCGAAGCAGGCCCAGAAGGGCATGGATAAATCGTTGGCTAATACAGGTCGCCCGGGCTTGGGCAAGCCCGAGCAGGACCTCATGCGCGACAAACTGCAACAGGCGCGCAGCCAGGCGCAGGGCGATTTGAAGGCGGCGGCTGAGAATGCGCGCGCCGCCGCCCAGGGGGCGACGGAGGCGATGGAGGCCGCTCAGGCGTTCGCCGCCGCGCAGGCTGCCCAGGGACAGCCAGAGGGCCAAGGCAAGCCAGGAGTTCCTCAACAAGGTCAGCAAGCTGACGCCGGAGCGCAGACGGCCCAAGGTCAGCCAGAGGGCCAAGGCAAGACTGGGGATGCCCAGCAAGGTCAGCAGACCGATGCCGGAGCGCAGGCTCAAGGCCAGCCACCGGGCCAGGGAAAGCCGGGAGATCCTCAGCAAGGTCAGCCAGCGGGCCGCGGACGCGATTCCGCTCGTGAATCCTTCGCCCACGAAAAAATAGCGGCGGCCAAAGGTGATCTGCACGCGGCCCGCGACGAGCTGAACAAGGGTGCGGCCAACCCCAAGTCCACGGGTTCGCTCAAGTCCGCGGCGGCGGCGTTGGCCGCCATCGAAGAGCAGGCGCGCGCGGCGGCCCTGGCCGCCTCCCAACAACTGGCGGAGGCCAAGTCAGGTCAGCAGGGTGCCGCGCAGCCTGATAACGGCCAGTCCGGCAAGCCTGGCGAACAGGGCGGCAAACCCAACTCCAATGCGCCCAGCGGCGAAGGCGGTAAGCAGGATGACAAAAGCATCGGGCATGGAGATGGCGCCGTGGATCTCTCGCAACTGCGCCTCGGCGACAGTTGGCAGGGCGTAGAAGGCGGCATCGAAGGCGCGGGCGCACAGGGCCAGCGCAACACCTACAGCGATTACTACCGGCGCGCGAACCAGCGCTATCTTGAACTTTTAACCCGTGAAGGCAGGAAAGGCGAGTGAGACTTATCCCCAGAATCCTTTCCCGGTTGCGGGCCATGGTCGTGGCCGTGCTTGTGCCCGCGCTGCTGGTGACTCCGCAACTCAGGAGCGCCGAGACGGGGGATCGCGAACACGTCGAGTTGATCTCCAAAAAAGATTCGGTGGATCTCGCCATCGAGAAGGGGCTCGCCTGGATCGCCACTCAGCAGGACGCCTCCACGGGCGTTTTTCAAGGTCCTTTGCCCAATACCTTCACGGCGCTCGCCTGCATCGCCTTCATGGCGGCGGGACACCAGCCCGGACGTTCCCTTTACGGGGAGAACCTGCGCCGCGGCATCCAATTCCTGCTGCGGGCGGCCCAGAAGGGAGACTGGTACTTTGGCCGCGAGGGCAACGGGCGCATGTACACCCACGGCATAGCGACGCTGGCCCTGCTGGAGGCCTACGGCATCATGGAGGATGAGAAGGAGAACCAGCGCATCAAGGAGGTCCTCGAAAACGTGCTCAAGGTGACTTTGGCCTCCCAGTCGAAAACCAAAGGGCAGCACCACGGCGGCTGGCGCTATGAGCCCACCAGCGGAGACGGCGACCTCTCCGTTTCCGTCTGGCAGATCCTGGTGCTGCGTTCCGCCCAGAACAGCAACTTTCCCGTCCCTGAACAAGCCGTCAAGGACGCCATGGAGTATATCCGCCGTCAGTACAACCCCCAGGCACAGGCCTTCACCTACCAGGGAGCCGCCGCCAACAATACGCCGGCCATGGCCCCGGCGGGGGTGGTCGCCATGAACGTGCTGGGGCTCAACCAGGAGAAAGCCGACGTTGATAAAATCCGCAACTCCGCGCGCATGCTGCTCACCTTCGACCCCTCCGGGGGATCGTACTACTACTATATGTGCTACTACCTGGCCACGGCGGCCAACATGATGGGCGACGAGTACCGCGCGGTCTTTCTGCCCAAGATGGAGAACGCCCTGCTCAGGATTCAGCAGCCGGACGGCGCCTTCCCCCAACAAGGCGACGCCCACGCCGGCGTGTATTCCACCGCCTTCGCCGTCATCATCCTCTGCGTGCGCTACCAGTACCTCCCCATCTATCAGGAGTAAGCGCGCCGGATCACTTGAGGCGGTTGATCCTCGTCAACCGCACGCCCCGTCGCCCATCGGACACGGCAAAGCCTTCGCTCCGCCGAGCCGCTGCCCAGGAAAAGTTAAGTTTTTGTATCGCAAGGGACACTCCCTTGCTTTTTGGCCGGTCAGTTTTCAACTGCCGTTTCTAGCTTCAAACTTGTGGCGTTCCGCTCATACCAATTTGCTGTTAAACATGGAGTAATCGCGCAAAAGAATCCACGAGTTACCTGAAATTTATCGCCGGTCATCGCGTTTGAGATTGCTCTATGCTTGACATAAAACTGGTATCAGACCTGTCAATCTGGCCCAACTCAGGAAAAACCCTTTTCAGGATATACATGGCAGATATACTTAGCCCATGAACGAAGAAACCATCGTCTTTCGCAGCGGCAACAGCATGGCCGTGCGCCTCATTGGGCAGTGCCGCCTGCCCCGAGGTATGCGCGTGCGCGAGCGGCGTGAGGGCCGCAGCATCGTGCTCGAACCCATAGAAGAATGGCCGAAATCTTTTCTGGACAGCCTTGGCGCGTGGAACGAAGACCTCCCCCGGATCCAGCCCAGCTCCCCCAGGGATCCCTTCAAATGAAATACCTGCTGGACACCGATACCGTCAGCTTCGCCTTGCGAGGCCTGGGACGGGTCGGGGAGCGCCTGCGCCAAACACCTCCCGCCGACGTTGCGGTGAGTTCCATCACGGAAGCGGAGCTGTGGTACGGAGTCGAAAAGCGGCGCTCCCGCAAGCTCGCGGCCCTCGTCGCGGCATTTCTCGAGCCCCTGTGCATCGTCGAATTCGACCGCGCGGCGGCCAAAATCTACGGTACCTTGATGAACCGCCTCGAACAGAGCGGCGTTACCATCGGCATGTCCGACACCATGATCGCCTCCCTGGGAATAAGCCGCCACTTGGTGGTGGTCACCGGCAACACCCGCCATTTTTCCCGCATCCGGGGGCTGGCCGTGGAAGATTGGCGCTGAGTCCGATGCCATAGCGAAAGCACCCATGCCGGAGATCAATATTCAATGCCCCATTCGCGAATTATTGGCGCGACATCGCTGATGGTCAAGTCATGCTTGTTTTTTAGTCTAGGGTCGTTTCCAGAATAGTAAATATTGGTCTTGCCTTCTTTACTGCCAAACATCCGTTTCTTTTCAAAGCTGATATCTAGGCTTTCCTGCACCAACCCATCAACACTATCAAACAGTTTCCCACTGAGTATGCTTTCTTGTTCGCCAACCCATTTGTATTCATCATCGATTTTTTTAAAATAGACTCTTCTTCTGCTTTTGGTATTACTCAAAATTACGCTGACGACCGCATCATAAGCGTCACCCCCACTTTCGTAGGTTATAAATAATTTCGAGCCCTTGGGTATTTCCGTGAACCCCAAGGCCTTACGGTCTATTTTGTACAAATCAGCGAATTTTTCCTCACCTTTCGAGCCTAGCACCTGGGTATCCACGAAGGAGCATCCCCACACGGTCGTCGCAATAAAAAAGAGAAAAAAGCTATTCATCAAGGCTCATCCTCTTCGCGTCCCCGAGCCAGGCCGCGCTCACGAGCGGGCGGCGCGCGGGGTCGGTCTCCAGGTAGCGGATGCACGTGCCGACCCGGGGTGCCGAGCTCATCCCACGGATCCTGCCAAAAGCTCGACGAGTCGGGGACTCGTGACGATGGCGTCACTGGTGATGCGCCCGTCGAAAGTCGCCAACCGGCCCTGGTGTTTAACGCACAGGCCTAGAAGATAAACGTCGGTGAGCTGCCTGGACGAGACGACCCGGTCGGGCCTGAAGATCGTAGCGTCGCGGAAAGAAATGTCGTCGGGCCAAAAGACGTGCCGGGAGGCGGCGATGAAATCGTCCAGCCGCGCCCGCGCCTCCTGGAGAGTGGTGCGCACGCTGGGATAGCCAGGATTGGAAATAATACGCAGAAAGCCGTTCTCCGTCAGCGGACAGGTGGCCCAGGAATCGTCTCGATGAGCTTCGAGCCAGCGGTGCGCCGCTTCGTGTTGAACGTGGGCCGGATCGAAAAGCGCGATGAGAACGTTGACATCCAGGAGATAAACGCTCACTCGGCGAGCTCATCCCTGAGTTCGTTGATCCGCTCTAAGCCCAGGGGCATGGCGCCGGGCTCGCAAGCATAGACGGGCACACCGTTCCGTATCCCGGCGGGCCTTAAGGGCGGCTGAAGCGCTTTGCGCAATAGCTCGGAAACCACTTCGCCGGTTGTTTTGTGGGAGGAACGGGAGATGGTCTTAGCCGCTTCCAGCACATCGGCGTCAATGTCCAGGGTCGTTCTCATGGGATTATCGTAATCATCAAACATCAGATGTCAAGATGCTGCATCAACTCCTTAAGATTCATCCCCCCGCGTCCCCGAGCCAGGCCGCGCTCGCGAGCGGGCGGCGCGCGGGGTCGGTTTCGAGATAGCGGCGGCAGGCGTGGCAGCAGAAGAAGGTGCGGCCCGGCCAGCGGCGGCTTTCCTGCCAGCGCGTGGGGCCGCCACACGCGGGGCAGGACGGGCTCACGCTTTCTCGCGTGGCGCGGCTGCGCGGGGTGTTTCCAGAGTCGTGGCGGTCACGGGGGGATCGCGCTGGACGCTCGGGGCGTTCGTAGCTCCGATCCCCAGCCTCCGTGCGGCGGGTCGCGCCAGGGACATCGAAGCTACCCCGATCCCGAGGTGGTCGCGATCGCCAGTCCGAATCCCGCGCATCCCTTCCCTCTCCCTCATTCCCCGCGCCCATGGCGCGCGGGGGCCGGCGGGTGCTCCTCGGTGTTGAAGAATCAGAGGCGGGCGCAAAGCGATTCGCCTCTCGCAGCAGGCCTTCGAGGTAGTCGCGGAACTTTTTCAGGAAGTCCATGCTGTCGAGTTCACCGCTGGCGATGGCGTCCAGGCGTTCCTCGCAGCGGCGCGTGAAGCTGAGCTCCACGATGCGCGGGAAATGGCCCACCAGGTAGTCGTTCACCTCGATGCCCAGGGCTTCGGCGTGGTAGTATCTGCGCACCAGCTTCACGTAGCCGCGTTTGTAGATGGCTTGGAGGATGGCGGCGTAGGTGGAGGGCCGGCCGATGCCCTCTTTCTCCAGGCGTTTGATGAGGCTCGCCTGCGAGTAGCGCGGCGGCGGGCGCGTCTTGCACTTCTTGACCTCGACGCCTTTGCAGGGGGCCTGTTCTCCCGAAGCGAAAGTTGGCAACTGCTGGCCCTCTTCTTCGGCGCTCTCCTCCTCGGCGCGGCTCTTTTCCTGGATGAGCCCGCGGTTCACGCAGCGGAAGCCATCGAAGAGTTCCTCGCGCCCGCGCGCCTCCAGGCGCTGGCGTCCGGCCTCAAGTTCAACGACGCTCAGGGCGTCGAGTCCGGGGGCCATCTGGCAGGAGACGTACTGGTCGCGGATCAGGCGGTAAAGTGCCAAGGGATCTCCCGCGAGTCCCGCCGGGCTCTCGTCCGCGACTTCGGTGGGGCGGATACATTCGTGGGCCTCCTG
>JAHFOS010000041.1 GCA_023261545.1 bacterium | reverse complement strand
GCGGGATACACTTAATCGTTACGGCCAGCATGGGTGGGAGGTCGAGGCCACATATTTTTTTATTTTTAATCATTGTGCTCTAACGACAAGCACAGCGGGGCCGCCTTGGCGGCCTCCGCTGGTGCGCCTGGTTAGAACAGTTCATTTATTTTTTTTATCTAATTCAGAAATCATCAATTCTATTTTTTTTGTTTGTTCAAACCATTTCTCAAGAAGCTCGTCGTACTTCAATTGTTGTTCCGCAGTTTTTTTAAGAGCTTCCTCAGTTTTTAATTGATCCTCGACCATTTTTTGAAGATAGACTTCTTGTGCCGCCACTTGTTTTTTGTAGTTTGCCTGATTTTCGCTGGCCGCGGATACTTGCCGCTTGTATTCAGCTTGTGAGCTTGTTGACGAAGTGGATGACGTGTATAGGGGAAATACTACCATTAAGGCAATGAAGAGAAGAAGGAAAGCAATGACTCCAAGCAGAATATTTGTGGTGCGGTTCATGCGATTCTCCTTTTAATATTCTAACGACAAGCACAGCGGAGACGGCGAAGCCGGCTTCCGCTGGTGCGACTGGTTAGGTGTAGGGCCAATTCTGGGCGCATGATTTTTAAAGTGGACTGCAACCCAGCATTGTAAAGATTTTATATAAGGCGAAGGCGCCCAAGCCGAGGATGATAATTACCGACCCAATGATCGTGACTGCACGAGTCGTAAAGAGTGATGGTAAATTCATTATGTATTCTAGGTCACCTAACGGAAAGCACAGCGGGGACGGCGAAGCCGGCCTCCGCTGGTGCGCCTGGTTAGGGTGCCGAGGCAACGTGATGGTGAGCTATGTTTTGCGATGTGCATTATGACGCTGACAACATTTTTTGAGTTTGAGCGCAAGGGTGAAAAGAGATTCGCATCACGGAAATGCCAGCATCACCGCGCTGGGAGGGAGAGAGATTGTAATCGTAATCATTGTTGCCCTAACGACAAGCACAGCGGGGCCGCCGTGGCGGCTTCCGCTGGTGCGCCTGGTTGGATGTTTTAAGGACGCGAAAATATGACACCAATAATGATGCCACTGGCGGCAATAATTGTACTCAACACCATTGCTATTATTGCGATGGTGTTTGCACGCCGAGCTTCGGATCGAGCTTGGGCGGCGATTGAAAGTGTTTGTTCTTCACGGGCATCGCGCTTGTCTGAATCGGCTTTGGAACGCAACACGGCCTTCGCCCGGAGCCAAGCTTCGGCCTCGAAAAGCATTGTCGCGCCCCTGCCACCAAATTCTCCTTTGGCGATGGCCATTAAAACGCCAGCCTCGCCCAATGTCTCGATATAGGACAATTCCTTTTCATTCATGGCTATTTCATCCAACAGTGTCTTATACGGAATTTTTAATTATTGTACTGGACGGATTCTGTCTAGCATGATAATTAAAAATATTTTCTCCGTCCCCACCATGCCTGACCTCCCACCACCCGCCGAAACTCACGACCGTGAAAATGCCTTTTGGAGCCAGTATATCTCCCTGCTTCATAAGGTGGACATTATAGCTCCCAAGGACCGATGGCACGTAAAATGGGTTGAGCGGTACATTCGTGAAAATGAGGGGGTGAAGCTCAAAGAGCATGGCCCGAGACACGTGGAGGTTTTTCTCGAAAAGCTGGGGCGGGAATCCGAGGTCAAGACTTGGCAGTTCCAGCAGGCGGTGAGGGCTTTGGAGATCCTGTTCGTAGGCATGGTCAAGAGCCCGTGGGTTTTTGAATTCGGTTGGACGCAATGGATTGACGGTGCGCATGAGCTTGGTTCCGATCATCCCACGCTGGCCCGCGAGCACGGGCTTGTGGACGAGGCGGGTGATGGGGTGAGATTGAATGATGTGGCCGGCGCGAAGGACGGGCCTTTCCCCGATGCCTATGTCAATCGGCTCATCAAGGAGATCCGCGCTTTGCATTATTCCATTCGTACGGAGCGCACTTATTTGCACTGGACGGTCCGATTGGCGGCATTTCTGGGCGGCAAGGATCCCGCTCTCTGGACTGGGGCGGATGTTCGGGAATTCCTTGAGCATCTGGCTGTGGAAAAAAACGTTTCCGCGAGCACCCAGAACCTGGCGCTCAACGCGGCGGTGTTTTTTTTCGGGCATGTGCTGGGCCGCTCCGTTGGCGACCTGGGTGAGATAACGCGGGCCAAAAGGCCGCGGCGCTTGCCGGTGGTGCTTTCGCGCCAAGAGGTCAAGACTCTGTTGTCCAAGATGGAGGGTACCCCCAGGCTGATGGCGTCGCTGCTTTACGGCACGGGCGCGCGGCTGATGGAAGGCGTGCGTTTGAGGGTGCAAGACTTGGATTTCGACCACGGCACTATCATTATCCGCGAGGCCAAGGGCGACAAGGACCGTGTGGTGCCCCTGCCGGCCACTTTGCGGGAAGATTTGAGGAATCATCTGCTGCGCGTGAAGGCGCTGCATAAGGAGGATCTCGCATTGGGCCATGGCAGCGTTTTCCTGCCCGATGCCTTGGCGCGCAAGTGGCCGGATGCGCCTCGAGAATGGCGCTGGCAGTACGTCTTTCCGTCAGCGCGGCTCTCGGTGGACCCCCGCTTGGGAGTCGCCAGACGGCACCACATCCATGAGAACGCCTTGCAGCGTGCCATCAAAACGGCGGCGGACGCCGCGGGGCTCACCAAGCGCGTCAATTGCCACGGTCTGCGGCACTCCTTTGCCACGCATCTGCTGGAGTCGGGGCAGGACATCCGCACCGTGCAGGAGGTGCTGGGCCACGCCGATGTGTCCACCACCATGATCTACACGCACGTGCTCAACCGGCCGGGGCTCCATGTCAAAAGCCCGATGGACGATCTGCTCGCTTGAAGCGGACTCGGAGCCAGGCCATACCAGGGCCACGTGCAGTCAAGTCTCTCCAGCGCTGGTTCTTTTGGTGTAACTGCTCAGGCATCTTCGATCCTCCCTCTCCCTTCCTTCGAGAGAGGGTCGGGGTGAGGGATCTCCGCATCGTGAAAACCAAGAGGCGAAAAATAACGTGGTACGCGCTTGAAAGTGCCTTTGACTGGCGGTGCCCCCCCTCACCCTGCCCTCTCCCGAAGGTAGAGGGGACCTAGGCCTGAGCTGTTACCTTTTTGTAAGGGTTCAGCCCTGTCGAGGCGTTGCTCGTCGCCCTGCTGAGCCTGTCGAGGTGGCCCTGAGGGGGGCTGTCGTGTGGCGCTAAAAAGGCTGAACGCTTGCGAAAAATTCGCGGCCGCCGGCCTTGTTTTCCTGAAGATTTGAATTTAATCCGCCGCAGGGGCGGGTGCCTGGGCAACTTTTTCCAGGGTTCGCGCGTAAGCTACCTGGAGGAATCAAGAGGAGGAAATGGCTTGGCAGGGATCAGCGTAGTACGGCATTTTATTTTAGGGGGATGGCTTGCCGTCGCCTTGTCGTATCACTGGATCGGGCTCCTGGGCGCGGAGGAAGATGGCGGCGACCGCCAGTTTTCAAAAGCCCTGTCGCTCATCCAGAAAGATCACGAGCGCAACCGCCTGGAGGCTTTGTTTTGGTTGCAAAAGGCCAGGGAGGGATTCAGCGGCAAGGAAAACCTCAACGAAGCGGACAGCCAGAAGCTCCAGAAGATCCTCGCCTACACGCGCTGGCAGCGCAGCCTTGACGACGGCAATCCCGCGGAGGCGCCAGCGAGCCTGGATGAAGACATGCGCCGTTTCATCATGCCGCGCGACCGCCGGGCTGGAAATGAAGATTCGGTGGTGAAAGTCGCCGCGGAGGACGATGACGTTTCCGCGGAAAACCCCGCCCGCATGACGCGCACCCGGCGTCCCAGCGAGGAACCCAAGATGCCGGAGAAAAAGCCCGCGGAGCCGGCGCACCCGGAGCCCGTGGCGAAAGCCCAGCCGGCCATGGACGCGGAACCCCTGGATGGCGAAATTCGCCGCTGGGCCGAAACCCTCGATCCGCCGATTCCGGCGGGGTTGGCGGATCGTTTTTCGGCCTGGCTTAAAGAGATGCCCAACTACCGGCTGCTGCGGCGCGGCAAACTTTACAGCGAGCTGGCCCGCCAGATCGCCGACAAGCTGGCGGCGGGCGGAGTGCAGGACGACATCGCTCCCCTCGCCGAAATCCATCGCCAGGACCTCCTGTCATGGGCGGCGCTCAGGGAGAGGATCCAGACCGAGGGCAAGCGCGGGGTGCGTTTTCGTAATTCACGCCACGGCATTGACGGCACCGTGAGCTCCGCCGACGGTTCGGGGCTGCACCTCGATCTCATCTACGAGAACCACCGCGAGGCCTTCGTCGGCTGGGAACTCATCGGCGAGAATGACCTCATGGATATGGGATTGCAGCTCCTGGAATCCAGGAACACGGCGGAGATACAGCGCCTCGCCGTTTTGGGCCTGCGCTACGGCGACTTGCCGCTGGCCCATATCTTGTTCGAGCACCTCGCCGCTTTCGATCCGGAGCACCGCGAGGACTATGCGCGGCAACTGGTCCTCTGCGAGCGCCTGTTCGTGGCGCGCGGCGGCGGTGTCATCCTCGACGAGATCCAGCGCCGCGGTCTGAAAATCGCCCCCTCCCGGGCGGGCTGAGGCATTTTTTTGCACCCTTGGGACGCGTCGCCCCTCTACAACCCGTCGTTGGTGTAGAGTTCGGTGACGTTGCCCGAGCTGAGCTCGTAGTCGTAAAAGCGCGCGTCGTCAATGAGGCCGTCGGCGCACCATCTGAAGTTGGTGTCGTCGAACCAGCCGGTCCCGAGGTACCATGGGTTGCTGCCGTAATCGCGTCCCGCCGTTCCGGCGGTGAAGGCAGCCGTTCCCTCCAGGTTGCCGTTGACGTAGATCCGGACGCGACCCTGGGTCTTGCTCACGGTGCCCACGACATGATACCAACTCCCCGCGGCAAAGGTGTTGCCACTGGCGGCATTCACCAAGGTGTCACCCGTGAGGTAGTGCCTCATGGTGAAAGTCTGATCGGATTTCATGCGGGTTCCCAGGTGCCAGCCGGCTTTCATGATGATGGCATAGCTTGAGGTGTTATCGGTCCCCTCGACTCCCGTCGGCACCGTCTTGGGATAGAACCACGCGCTCAGCGAATAGGCGGCGCCCTCCTGCAGGTCGTTCATCACGGTGTTGGTCGGCAGGTCCACATAGCGTTTGTAGTCCTGCTCCGTCGTGTTCTGCCCCTCGAAATCCAGGGCGTTGGCGTATTTTCCGGCAATCCACGCTGGCGTGCCCGTCGCTCCCTTCAGGGTTCCATGGTAGCCATTGTTGGTGGCGTCGTGCGCGCGATTTCCAGAGCTCTCATCCAGCTTGTAATAGGCGACGAGGTTCGAGGACGTGGTGAGCGAAGATATCTGCGCCGCGGATCGCCCCAGCACGTACCACTGGCTCCCGTTGTTACCCACTTCGACAAAGGGAAAACCTGAGGAGGCCGTGCTGAGGTAGATGCTGGGCTCCTGGTCTATGAGGTTGCCGCCGCCGATCACCCAGAGTTTGTTGCTCGCACTCGTTTTCTTGATGATATAGGTGCGCCCCGAGGCGTTGCCGGCGTAGGGGAGGGTTACGGCGATATTGGCCGAGGAAGTGTCGGCTACCACCACGCTGTTGCCACTGAGCGTCGTGTTGGCGGTGACGGTCTGGGCGGAAAATCCTATTGTTCCCGAGATATCCAGGCTGGAGAGCGGACTGCTGGTGCCGATCCCCACGTTGCCATTCTGAACAGCCACATTGCCGGTGACGTGGAGGTTGGCAGCCGGGCTCAGCGTTCCTATGCCCAGGTTGCCCTGCTTCAGGATAGCGTCAGCGACGCCATCGCCGTTGGCGTCAAAGGAAATGTTGCCGCTGCCCTTGAGGTCGGCGTAGCCATGATGGAGCAACGCGAGCAGAACGGTCCACCACCACCGCTTCATGCTCGAATTCTATGGATTTTCCTTGAAAAACAAGGCTCAGAAATCCCGACGGGGGAACTTTCAGCGCCAAGGCACATAATTGAACTCGGGTCCGAAATTCTCGCGCGCCAGGCTGTCAATGAAGGCGGATTGCGCCGATCCGTCGGCCCAAAGCAAGTTGACCATCCCCATGTGCCGATAGGTCTTGAAACGCCAGTTCAGAGAGCTGGTGTATTCGTCCCAGCCGAAGATGCCCCAGTAGCCGCTGCCGTCTCCGGGTTCCGCTTTGTTGCGATCCGTGGCGAGGAAGATGGTCGCGGGGTGTTCCAGTTCGTTCACGCGCGTGGATTCGCGCGACATCCAGGGAGTGCACATCAGGTGCTTATTCACGGCGTAGTCGTACCAGTCCCCGTCGTGGTGCGGCGAGGGTTCGTTGAAATCGAAGGGCGAGGCGGGGCAGTTGAGATTGGTGTGCCCATCCGTGCGGTAGAAGTCGTCGTCCGGCATTTCAGCGAGGCCCAGATAGCCGGGCAGGGGCTGATCCTTGTGCGCCCAGCGCACCTCCCACTCGCTGGCCCCGCGCGGGTAGATGCCGTCCCAGTCCTCGACGTAGGTGTGGATGGCCAGCGAAACCTGGCGCAGGTTATTTTTGCAGACGACGTCATGAGCCAGGGCCAAGGAGTGCTGCAGCGCCGGTTGCAACAGGGAAAGCAGAATAAGGATGATGGCCAGCACCACGAGCATTTCGACCATGGAAAAGGCGCGCTTGGCTTGCCACGGGCGAACGCGCGGAGCCGCAAAATTCCGTGGCCTGTGGAACAAACCATGAGGATCTTGTTTTTCTGCGCGGAATTCGGACAGCGAAGAAATTTTTCCACCAAGACACCAAGGCACCAAGAATTTCCAAGAGCGTGTTTCGTTTTTTTGCATTTCTTTACCCCCCGCTTCGGGGGGTTGGTGCCTTGGTAACTTGGTGGCGATAATGTTTTTGTTCCGGCTTTGCCGGTCGGTGTTGCTTTCTCACGGCACGCTCTCCCGCGCTTCGGTCAGCGTTACCCCAGGTCGCAGCGCGATGAACTGGGGGGTGAGCCGCATCACCTTGGGGTAGCGCGTTCCCGGCGGGGCCAGCAGCCGCTCCACGGCGGCGGCTCCCATGCGCGCGAAATCTATTTCCACCGCCGCCGCGGCATGGCGGCGATTCGAGGCCTTGAAAAGATGGTCGTAGGCAACGACACTGATGCGCTCCGCGACACCGCGTTCGGCGAAAACGGCGGCGGCCCCGGCGGCGAGAAGATCGTTGAGACACAACACCGCGTTGCACCCTGGCGTGTCCACGAGCAGTTGTTCCGCCATGCGCCGGCCCAGATCCTGGAGGTCATCCCCTTGAGTGCGAGTCGGCGAGAGGACGCTTTCCTTGCGCAAGGACAAGCCATGGTCTTCCATGGCGCGGCGACAGCCCTCGATGCGCCGGCGATAGTTCTCCCAGACGATGTCCAGCCCGAAAATAGAAAGTGCGCGGCGGCCCTGCTGCAGGAGGTGGCCGGTCGCCTGGTAGGCTCCGGCGAAGTCGTCGCTGAAGATGCCGCTCATGTTTTCCGGCGTGGCGTCAAACCCGCGCAATTCGTAGTTCAGGAAAACGAAACGCAAGTCGGGGTGCTGGGCGGCGAGGGCGGAACCTTCATCCAGGGTATCAAAATAAGGAAAAACCACCCCGCGGATCTCGTATTCCTCACGGCGATGCCCGGCGAGCCGCTGGCCCAGTTCTCCCCCGATGATCAGGAGATCGATTCCGGCGGCATGCGCCGCGCACGTCATGCCGCGCATCAGAGAGGCCTGGAGCATGTCGTTCTCCCAGGCTTGTGGGGCTAAGGGTTGGTGGACGAGAACGACGCGGCGCGCCGGGCGGGAAGGGGAAAGCGTGGGCGCCACGTAGGTTCCCTTTTTGGGCCGGCGCACACACAGGCCCTCGCGAATCAGCTCCCCCACTCCTTTTTCCGCTGTTCGCAGGGAAACCCCGGCGGTATTGGATATTTCCTCAAGGCTTGGAAGCTGGCTGCCGGGTGTCAAATTCTGATCAGCGATATGCCGCCGTAACTCCCCAGCGATCTGCCTGTAAATGGGAAGGGGGCTGTCCCGATGAATGCTGATTTTCATTATACTTATTATTCTATATTAATTACATTAAAAATCAATAGTTAAAAATTAAAAAATATTTTATTGATTATTTTTAAATTTTTAATATAATTAGTATAATTTATATAATTAAATTTATGAACACCAAAATTCACTGCAAAGTTTTGGGCCTGTTGCTCGCTGGATGCGCCAGTTTTCTAGCGCCCCACCTGAAGGCGGATCCGGAAAGCCCGAATCGGCCGTCCCTAACTGTGGACCTGGGGAGTTTTGAAAAAGGGACAGACAGTTGGGTTTACAACGCGGGCGCGGAGTTCCACGGTGCCCGCGGGCGTCTCACCCATGACCCCTACGAGGCCGCTGAGGGCCAGGGTTCCCTTCGTCTTGAGGCCGATTTTTTCGCGGGTGGCCAGTACGTTGCCGCCGAGCGCGACATCCCCGAAAACACCGTCGAAACGCTGGTTTTCTGGGTGAAATGCCCCGAGGCGCGCACCATCACGGTGCGTCTCAAGGATTCCGGCGGTCAGGTCCACCAGTTTGACGGCTTGCCGCTGCGCCATGGCGGGGTGTTTGAGAGGCTGGTGGTGAACACGCGCGAAGCCTCGGGCCGGGAGCATTGGGGTGGGGCCAATGATGGCATTTTCCATCCCCCCCTCAAAGGCCTGGCGATTGTTCTTGACCGCGCCGGCCTCAAGAACGGCGCCAAGGCGGCGGTGCTATGGCTTGATGGTCTGCAAGGTGAGGCCCACTCCGAGGAGCCTGCGCGCCTTCAGCTCCAGCCCATGGCCTACGCGGCCATCTTCACTGAAGGTTCAGCCGCGGCGTTTGCCTTGCGCGCGACTGGCCTGGCCGGGGAGGTGGAGTACGCCGTCCTCGATGGCTGTGGACGAGAGCGCGCGCGCGGGCGAGTCAAGCCCGATGCCCCGTCGCTCACGCTGGCCGTCCTGCCTTGCGGCTGGTATCAATTGCGTCTCGCGGTTGCTGGGAACGCCCTGGCCGCGCAACCATTCGCGGTGCTCCCCAGGAGTGCCGGCCCTGGCGCTGGATCCCTTGCCTTCGGCGTCTGCACCCACTTCGGCCAGGGGTGGGATCCCGCCCTCATACCCCTGGTGGTACAGGCCGGCGCCGGGGCGGTGCGCGACGAGATCTACTGGTCCGCCGTGGAGCCGGCGCGCGGCAAGTTTGAAATACCAGCGGTTTTCGAGCGCTATATGGCGGATCTGCGCCAGAACGGCATTGCCCCGCTCATCATTCTGAGCTATGGCAATCCTCATCACGGCAACGGCGACGCCCCGCATGATCCCGAGACGCGCGCGGCCTTTGCCGCCTACGCCGCGCAGGTGCTCAAGCACTTTGGCAAGGACATCAAGGATGTCGAAGTGTGGAACGAATGGAACTATGCGCCCTTCTGCAAGGGGCCCGCCGCCAGCCGGCCGGAAGTGTACCGCGATCTGCTGCGTGACACCGCGAAGGCCTTGAAAGCTGACCGCGAGGATCTGCGCGTCATTGGCGGGGCCGTCATGGGCTTGGAACTCGGCGATGGCGTGGGCTGGCTGGATCGCTTGCTGGCCTTGGAAAATGCGGGCGCGAGCATGGATGGCGTCTCCGTGCATCCCTACCACTGGCAGTTCGCGCCCGAGTACCTGGAGCCCGAAACCCGCCGGCTCAGGGAAATCCTTGCTCGAAATGGCTTTAAAAAGCCCTTCTGGTTCAGCGAAATAGGCTGGCCGGATAACACGCTGACCGGATTCGATGCCGATGCCGGCCCGCGCCTGCGTTCCAATGAACTGGAGCAAGCGGCCTATCTCGTGCGCGCGCACGCGCTGGGTTTCGAGGCGGGAGCGCGGCGCATCTTCTGGTACGACTTCATGGACGATGGCGTGGACCCGGAAAACATCGAGCACCATCTCGGCTTGCTTTACAGCACCGCGAGCCCCTTTGCGCTGAGTCCCAAGCCGGCCTTTGCCGCCTACGCCACCATGACGCGCGCGCTCAGCGCGGCGGTTTTTCAGAAACGCGAAGATTTGGGAGCGGATCTGCGCTGCCTGCTTTTCCGCATTGGCGACGCCGATATGCGCGTGCTATGGCCCACGGTGGCCGGCGGAGTGGTGGATGCGGATCTGGAGGGCCCCGCCGTGCTCATCGGGCTGCTGGGGGATGAGACCCGGCTCGCGGCCGGACGCGCCTTGCTGCCCCTGGCCACGCCCTGCTACCTTTCCGGCAAAGTGCGGAGTTTGAAGGCCGCCCTCGCTTTCAAGATGGCCGCAACTATAGAAGCCGCCACCGGTGAGAAGCCGGCGCTCGCTTACGAACTGCGCAACCTTACCCATACAGACATCAAGGGCCGGCTGGCGCTGCGCGGCGGACCCGGCCTTGAGGTGGCCATTCCCGCCAACGCTTGCAGCCGGGGCAGCCTCAATCTCGATGCGGAGAGCCGCGAGCGCTCCTTTTGGAGCGAGGCGAGCTTTGAGCTGCCGGAAGGTATTGCACTGTACCGCCCAGTTTCCATCCGTGTGCGCCGCCCCCTGCAGCCGGCATCCAAGTTGCACCTCCAGAACGGGAACCTGCGCGTGCTGCTGCGCAATAGCGCAGCCGGGCGCGCGCTCTCTGTCCGCGAAATCGCATGGGAGTCGGAGGGCAGCCATGGCTCCGGCAAAACAGAGCTGCGCCTCCCGCCTCTTTCAACCCAGATATTGGAAACGGCCCTCGACCCCATTCCCGCCCCCTATCAGCAGCGTTATTACCGCGTCACCCTCAAGGGTGAAGAGGCCAACACGGGCGCCTTCCTCGCGGGTTTCGCCAGCGACAATCCCGTACCCAGGCTCGCGGTGCGCGTGGACGGCGATCTCGGGGAATGGCGCGAACTCGACGCCATTGATTTCCTGAAATCCGGCAGTGTGCGTGTTCCAGACCACAAGGGCGCGGACGACCTCGGGGCCGAAGTGCGCGTCGCCTGGGATGAAAAGCACTTCCACCTCTGCGCGCGCGTGCGCGACGACGTTCACAGCCAACCCTTCGCGGGCGCCGATATCTGGCAGGGGGACAGCTTGCAGTTAGCCATCAAGGACGGCACGCCCTGGGAGCCGGGCGAAATTTGTGAAATCGGCCTGGCCCTGGTGAAGGATCAGCCTTGTGTTCACGTATGGCGAGCGCCCGCGGGTCGCGCCACGGGTCCCGCTACCGGGGCCGAGATAGCCGTTGCGCGCGGCGCGGGGGAGACGATCTACGAGGCCTCCTTTCCCCTCGACCGCTACCCCTTCTTCCGCCCCCGGTCCGGGGCCGTCTTCAGCCTTTCCATGCTCGTCAACGACAACGACGGCGCGGGCCGGCGCGGCTGGATAGAATGGGGATCGGGAATCGCGGAGGGCAAGGATCCCGCGCTCTTCCAACCCTGTTATTTAGTCCAAGGCGCCGCCAAACCAGCGCCCAAGCCTTGAGGAGGGGATAGCATGGAGAATAAAGCCAAGCTGCCGCCCGGCATCGTCCTGGGCACCCAGTACTACCGCGCGCCCACGCCGCTGCCTGATGAATGGGCGGGCGACCTCGCGGAGATCGCTCACTTGGGCCTGGAGGCCGTGCAGATCCGCGTGCAGTGGCGCTGGAACGAGAGGGCCGAAGGGCAATACGAGTTCGCCGACGTGGACCGGCTTTTCGACCTTGCCGAGGAACGCGGTCTCAAGGTTATTTTCAAATTCCTGATGGAATGCGCCCCCGATTATATCTTCCGCAAGTACGGCGGTACGCGCTGCGATATGCACGGGGCGCCGCTGCGCCCCGGCGCCATCGGCGCCTATTACGCCGGCGGCTGGATGCCGTGTTTCGACAATCCCGCCGTGATGGAAAAAGCCCGCGCTTTCGTGCGCGTCTGCGCGGAACGCTACCGGGATCGCGCCTCACTGCTGCTGTGGAACGTGTGGAACGAGCCCACCGCGCGGCCGCTCGCCGAGTGCGGCTGCGCGCATTCGACGCGCAGCTACCAGGAGTGGCTGCGCGCGGGCTATGGCACCATCACGGCGCTCAACCAGCGCTTCGGCAAATGCTGGGAGGACTTCGCGACGGTGGAGCCGCCCGCCATGCCTGGCGATTACGCCGAGCTTTTCCTGTGGCGCAAGTGGTCGCTCGACTCCGTGCGCCGGCGCGTGGCCTTCATGGTCGCGGAGTTGCGGCCGCTCGCCGGCACGCGCCCCATCATCAGCCACGTCGGTTGCTGCAGTGTCATCCAGGACGTGGCGGGCAATGGCGCGGATGACTTCGCCAACGCCAACGAAGTGGATTTTTACGGCACCTCATGGCCCACCGCCGTGCACTTCCGCGACGCCGCCGACGAGGCCTTCCCTTTCATGATAGGCGACTGGCTGCGCCACGTGCGTCCTTACTGGTGGGCCTACGAGGTTTACCCTGACTGGGGCGGCTGGAACCGCCGCGCCAGCGCGGCCGATTTCAAGCTCAAGGTCTGGAGCGCCCTGGCCTGTGGCGCCAAGGGCATCCTCTATTGGCAGTACCGTGCCGAGCGCGTGGGCAACGAGGGCGACCTCGCCGGCCTCGCCGATATTGACGGCCGTCCGCGCGCCGTCACCGCGGAGTCGCGGCGCATCGCGCTGGCGGTCAAGAAACACGAGCGGCTTTTCGCTGCAGCACGGGTGCGCGATGACGGCATCGGCTTGCTTTACAGCCTGGACAGCGACCTCATCAACCGCGTGGAGAACACCGGCGGGGAGTCCTTCTGGTCTTTTGAACTCCGGGGCGGCCAGCCCTATCTCTACAAGAAGGCGCTTTGGGGGATGTATGGCCTGCTGCGCAATCTCGGCATCGCGCCGCGCTGGGTGGACAGTCGCAAGCTGGCGCAGGAACTCCCCCAGCTCAAGCTGCTCTACCTTCCCGAAGCCTTCATGCTTTCCGAGGAAGAAATCGGCCAGATCGCGGCTTATGCGCGCGCCGGTGGTCGGCTCATCGCCGAGGAGGGCATCGGCCTGCGCGATGCCGTCACCTGGGTTCGGCCCTCCTGGCCGCCGCGCGCGCTCGCCGACATTTTCGGCGGGCGCGGCGCCGAGCGGGTGGCCGTCGAAAACGAAAAAGACGTGCTATCCATGGGAAAACGCAAGATCGCGCCCGGTGGCTTCATGAGCTATCTGGAACCATCCTCTGGAAAAATCATCGGGCGCTGGCGGGACGGACGGCCCGGAGCCTTGAGGAACGGCAACGCCGTATGGCTGGGGACCAGCCTTGGCGTCTCATGGTACGAGGCGCTGAAGGGACGCCGTAGCGGCAAGAACGCCGGAGCGGATCAGGAGGCGGTCCTCGGCGCCATCCTGGGGAGCCTGGGCCTGCCGCCGCGCGCGTCCGCGCGCGGCCTCTGTGTCCGTGATCTCGACAGCGGCAATGCCACATTGCGTTTCGCCTTCAATCGCCGCCGCACGACTCAGCGCATGATCCTTGCGAGCGGCGAGGAACTGCTGGCCCTCATCAGCGCAGGGGTCAAGGCCAAGAAACTCAAGGGCAAGACCGTCCTCGAAATTGCCCCCAGGGACGTGGGGGTATGGGCCCAGAGCGCTCCGGCCCCTGGCTGATGGACTTGGACGGGTCCGGGGCGCAGGCCGGATTCAGGGCGCGAGGAACTTGGTGGAGAAGGCCTCTTGCGTCCTCAGGGTTTCGATCTTCAGCAAACCCGCTTCGGCCATTTGGGTCGCCAGGGTGTTCCAGCGTTCGAGCGTCATGTGTCCGAGCCCCGCCTGTCGTGCCGAGGCGTCGAGCACCAATTCTTTCAGCGCCTCGGCTCCATGCTTCAGCGCTCCCGGATCCATTTCGGGATTGAGGCGCTGGATGAGGGCATTGGCGGGCTCGGGGTCCGCGATATAGCGCCGCCAGCCTTCGCGGCTGGCTTGCGCCATGGCGCGCACGACCTCCGGGCGCTCCCGCAGGGTCGCTTCCGAGACGATGAGCACGCTGGCGTAGGGATTGAAGCCGATGTCGGCCACGAGCAGCGTTTTCACGTCGGCGCCCTGTTGGCGCGCCAGGTAGGGCTCGCTGAAGACGTAGGCCTGCTGGGCCATGTTGGCGTCGGCGAGGAAAGCCGCGATGCTGCCCTGGTAGGGCACGAAACGCACGCCCTGGAAGGGGAATTTTTTGCGCAGGTAATGGGAGAAGGCGGGGCGCGGCGAGAGCGCCAGGGTGAGGTCGTGCAGCTCCGCGATGCCCGTAATTTTGGAGTCGGCGTGCACCATGATGCAGCGCGGATTCACCTGCAGCGGCGCGAAGACGGCCACGACAGGCGCTTCCTGGGCGCGGGCGTTCAGCACGTCGTCGGCGTTGGCCACCCCGAAATCCACTTGGCCCAGCGCCACGCGCTGGATCACCGGGGCGTCGGGCCCCCCGGGGAGGATCTCCACGTCGAGGCCGCGACTTTTGAATTCGCCGCCGCTTTGAGCGGCGTAGTAGCCGCCGTGCTCGGCCTCGGGAAACCAGTTCAAGGCCAGGCGCACCTTGGCGGGGGTGGCCGCGACGCTGGCGTTGCCCATGGGATCGAGCGCGTGGATCGTGTTGACATTGCAAATCGCAAGCAAGAACAGGAACCGCAGGGCGAGATGAAACGCAGGGGATCGCCCATTTGCTCTTGCAATACCAGCACGTAGCCGAGGTGTATGAAAATTTATCAAGAATCTGAATCTGGAACTCAGGAACTCAGGAAAATACCGAAGCCAAAACGCCCAGCGTCGGCTCTGTGCGCAAAATTCGCTCATGTTTTTCGTCATATTCTCTTTTCCTGAGTTCCTGAGTTCCAGATAAAAAATATTGTTTGACTTGTAGCGAACTTACGGGAGGGAAGGAGATATCCCGTTAAAACGTTGGTTTCACACGGGCTCCAGATGCGCTTTGGCGAGGATGCGGCGGCCCGACCAGCTCACGGCGCTGAACAGGCACCATCCCAGCAGCGTGCAGGAGAGCACGCAGGCGAAGAGCAGGTCGGTCTTGATTTGGCCGCTGGTGAAGATGATGAGGTAACCGAGCCCGTGGCTGTCGCTGCCGTAGCCGGCGGAGAACTCGCCCACCACGGCGCCGATGACCGAGAGCCCGCTCGAAATACGCGCGCCCGTGACGAGGTGGGGAAGCGCGTGCGGCAGGCGCAGCCTGAAAAGCGTCTGCCAGCGCGAGGCGCGGTACAAGCGAAAAAGGTCGAGATGCGCGGAGGACACGGCCGTGAGCCCGGCGGTGGTGTTGGCCAGCACCGGGAAGAGCGAAAGGATGAAGGAAACCGCCACCACGGCCGCGAAACCGGGGCCCATCCACAGGATGATGAGCGGGGCGATGGCCACGATGGGCACGGTCTGCAGGAAGACCGCGTAGGGGTAGAGGGCGACCTCGATGAGGCGCGCCTGGCAGAAGACCAGGGCGGCGGCAAACCCCGCGAGCAGGCTCATGGCGAGCCCGCACAGCGCCGCTCCGCCCGTGAGCAGGCAGGCCCGGGAAAGATCCGCGGCATGGTCGGAGGCCGCCCGCCCTACCCGCAGCGGCCCTGGAACCAGGAAGGGCTTGAGGTCCAACAGCCGCACGGCGAGATCCCAGGTGGCCAAGGCCAGCAGCAACGTGAGCAGCGGTGGCAGCAAGCGCCTGAAGCCGGTGGCGGCAGCGCGGCTCATGGCGCGGAGGTCGCCTCCAGGGCGGAAAACACGCGGCCCGCGAGCGCCGCGAATTCGGGCGAGGAACGCAGCGCCGGCGCGCGCGGCTGGGGGAAGGGCACGGGGAATTCGGCGGCGACGCGGCCCGGGCGGCTGCTCATCACCAGCACGCGCTCGGCCAGGAAAATAGCCTCGGCGATGTTGTGGGTGATGAACAGGGCCGTCCAATTTTCGCGGCGCCAGAGGTTCATGAGCTCAACGTGCAAGCGCGCGCGGGCCAGTTCGTCCAGGGCGGCGAAGGGCTCGTCCAGCAGCAGCGCGCCGGGACGAGTCACCAGGGCTCTGGCGATGGAGGCCCGCATTTTCATGCCGCCCGAAAGCTCGTTGGGATAAGCCGCGGAGAAATCCGCGAGGCCCACGCGCTCCAAAACCTCGGTGACCGCTGCGCGCGCCTGGCCTTGGGTCTGGCCGCGCAGCTCCAGTGGCAGGCGCACGTTGGCAGCGACGGAGAGCCAGGGCAGCAGGGTTGGATCCTGGAAGACGTAAGACAGATTTCTGGAATCCGCCAATTCCACGGAAAAAGAACCCCCGCTGGATTTTTCGATGCCGGCGAGAATACGCAACAGCGTGGACTTCCCGCAGCCGGAGGGACCGACCAGGGAGCAGAAACTGCCACTGGAGACGGTGAAATCAACTCCAGCGAGGACCTGGAGCCCCGTGGGATAGGCCTTGACGAGACCGCGGGCGGATATCAAGACGAGCCTAGGGCGCTTCCACGGCGTGGTGAACGACGCGTGACGGAGTGCGCTTGTAGCGGCGCGAGGTCTGTTGGCAGGAAGGGCAAATCCCCGTGAGGGTCAGGTTGTGGTGGAGCAGCTTGAACCCGTAGCGGCTGGCGATGCCATCCTGAAGGCTCTCGATGCCATGGTCGTGGAACTCGACGATCTCCCCGCAGCGGTCGCAGACCAGGTGATCGTGATGGCTGTGCCCCAGCGTGTGTTCGTAGGCCACGCGCGAGTGGGAGTCCGTGCGCACCTTGGCGATGAGGCCGGCCTCCATGAGCAGCTTCAAGGTGCGGTAGAGAGTGGCGCGGTGGGCGAAGCCGAGCTCCCGCAGGCGTTGATCGAGTTCGTAGATATCGAAATGTCCTTCCATGCCGTAGATGCAGTCCACGATGGCGCGTCGCCCGGCGGTGTCCGAAAGCCCCCGCTGCCTCAGGAAACAAGTGAAGATTTCCAAGGCCTTAGAGCGGTGTAAATCGGTGTGTTCCGCCGAACTCGGTCGTCGCTTCGCTACCGCCATGAGAATCCTTGATCTTTCGCGCCTAGCGCCCGCGGCATAATAAGCGGGGCATTCACGAAGGAAAGGACCGCCATGGATCATGGATCAACCCTCAAAAGCCTCAGCGCCAAGTTGGGCGCCATGCCTGTCGGCAGGAAGGCCTTCGTCGGCATGGATGGCTTCATTGACAATATCATCGCGGTGGTGCGCACGCGCCGTGATGCCGCCAGCTACGAGCCCTACGCCACCATTCCAGAATGGGCCAAAGCCGTGGACGCGGCGGGTGGCAAGAGCGCCAACTTCGAGCTGGCCATCAAGGCCACCAAGCTTGGCGGCAACGGCCCCATTATGGCCAACGCGCTCTGCCGTGCCGGACTCGCGGTGAGCTACATGGGCGTGCTCGGCGACCCCATCGCCCCCGTGTTCAAGCCCTTCGCCGACGCCTGCAAAGCCGTTGACTCTATCGGCGCGCCCGGCGTCACCGATGCCTTGGAGTTCTCCGACGGCAAGCTGATGCTCGGGAAATACGAATCCCTGGCGGGAGTGGGCTACAAGACGGTGATGGAGCGCGTCGGCCTTGATCGCCTCACGCGGCTCGTGGAGGAAAGCGATCTCATCGCCATGACCAACTGGACGATGATGATTGGCATGACCGAGCTGTGGAAGGGGATGCTCAAGAACGTGCTGCCGCGCGTGAAGGGCCTCTCCGCGAAGTGGCTTTTCATTGACCTCGCCGATCCCGCCAAACGCACGCGCGCGGACCTGCTGGAGGCGCTCGGCGTGCTCCAGAAGTACGCCAAGCTGTGCAGGGTCATCCTGGGCCTCAACCTGCACGAGGCCGAACAGGTGGCCGCGGTCCTGGGCGTCAAAGGGCATGGCCTGGAGCCCCTGAAGCTGGCTCAAGGCATCCGCAAGAAAATCAAGGCCCATTCCGTGGTGGTGCACCCCGTGGAGCAGGCCGCCTGCTCCAGCGAAGCCGGAGATGCTTGCGTGGCGGGACCGTACAGCCCCAAGCCGCGCCTGGCCACCGGGGCGGGGGACAACTTCAACGCCGGCTTCTGCCACGGCCTCCTCGCCGGAGGCACGCCGGAGGAAGCCCTCTACTGCGGCGTATGCACCAGCGGCTACTACGTGCGCAACATGGGCAGCCCCCAGCGCGACGGCCTGCGCCGTTTCGCCGAGTTCTGGGCAGAGCGGCCGGGACTCAAGGGCGAGGCTTTCGACAAGGCCTACTTCGCGGCCAAAATCGGGTGATGGCGCGATGGGTCGGAGAGAGGATAAATAAAACCCGGAAGCGCCAACCAGGAATTCCGGCGCGTCGCGTCTTCGATGGAAGGGTGAGATGCCTCCGAAAAACTGGAATGTCCCTTGTCCCCGGGGTAGAAAAAGGATCGCGGTTCACGGAGCTTAACCATCAAAGGATCGTTGAATGAAAACTTCATCGCGCCCTGCGGCCAGAATAGCGCCGAGCGGGTTCCCCTTCAAGAAATTGGTCGTCCGCAATCCTTTTCTGGATGAATTTGGAAAATTCGAGCAGCTTGCGCGCGAATGCCTGGATGCCGGAGTCACCCACCTTTCCTTCAGCGAAATTGATATCGCCCATTGGGCCATCGACGACCCCAAGGACCCCTACCTTCACTGGTCCATCCTTGTTCCCGCGCCATTCAAGATCTGCCCTCCCAATATTTTGCGGCACTGGGTTCCCAAAAGCTACAGCAAACGGGCGCAGACGCTCGTCAATAGACGCGCTAAGATCCTCAAAAAAGTTGGGCTCAAAGGCGCGCTCTACTTCTATGATCCCATGTGGTGGCCAGAAGATGTCTACGAGAAGCATCCGCACCTTCGCGGCCCGCGCGTGGACCATGCCACCCGCTCACTGGCGCCGCGATTCGCCCCGTGCGTCGATCAGCCCGAAGTCCTGGCCATGTACCGCGAGGCTTACCGGGAACTGGCCGCCCTTTCTGAAGGAGTGCTGGACCTGGTTGTGTTCCGCGCCAACGACAGCGGCACGGGAATTTGCTGGTGCAACTATCTTTATCCGGGAGCTAACGGACCGACTGGGTGCAAATCCATCCCATTCGCGGAGCGCATCACCCGACTCATGACCGCCATCCATGACGGCATTGTCCAAGCCGGAGGGGATGCGGACGTTTACCCGGGAGGTTCCTTCGGCGTGGACGAGCGCGCAGCCTTGCTGGCCGCGGCGCCACCCTGGGGCGGATTTTACAATCACAGGTCGGAGGACCTCGGCGGAGATCGCATCATGAGCTGCAGCCCGACCGCGCTGCCTTCTTTCCCCGTGATGGGGGTGTCGGATCCCGTGGATATCCTGAACCGCCTGACGGAGGCCCGGGAGCAGAAATTCCCGAACCTGATCCTTTTCTCACGCCCGACGATGCACTCGTCGAACTGGAACGGCGACGCCCTCATGATCCGCGCCATGGGCCATTACCTCAGAATGCCAGGCAACGGATTCCTCGACAAAGTGCGCGCTTTGCGGGAGATCGCAGAAAACGAATACGGGGCTGCAAACGCTGAGGACATGGTCACGGCCTGGGATGACCTCCATCAGGGAAACAAGACGCTTGAGAAACACGACCGGGGCGGGAACTTGCTTCTGCTCGGCTGCATGAACCAGCGCTGGACCACCCGCCCGTTTGTGGTTTTTCCTGAAAAACTGAGCAGCGAGGAGAAGGAACTGTATCGCCCCTACCTGTTCCAGGCCAATGAAGCCCATGAGAGCCCCGACCTCTTGAACCTCCAAGGCGACCGCCAGTTTGACGGGAAGGAGCATCACTGGTTCTTCCGTTCGCACTTCGATTACGCTCTCAAGAAATTCAATCACGCGCTGGTGATGATGAAGCGCGCCTTGGAGCGACGGGGGCCCAATCTGGAAAAATTGAGCGGCGAAATCGAAGCTTTGGAAATCCTGATGTGTTTCCTGCGGAACGTTCGCAACGCCATAGACTTCCAGATCGCGAAGGAAGGGATCGAACAGTTTGCCCCCCATGCAAATGCAAATCCAGAGCTGCGTCCGCTGATCAAGTCCGATCGCGTGGCGCTTTACGAGATCATGCGCTCAGAAATCGATAACACGAATCGGCTCGCGGATCTGCTGGAGGAAACCCAATGCAGGCATCTATCGCTGGCGCGCACGAAGGTCGAGGAAGGCCCGTTCCTCTTCGGGCCGCACCTGGTAAAGGATCTTCGCCTCAAGGTTAAGATTATGCTGAATCACTGGCTTGACTTCAATCAATTGATCCAGCCGCCCAAGCTCTAATTCGGGGCTCAGTGGTTGGAATGCGCATGGCGCACCCCTTTTCGCCAGGGGTAACGCCCTGGTTCCTCGGGTTGCCAAAGGCGCGGGCGCTCGTGATCGGCCCTCCTACCAATCCGTCGGCTGGTAGTCTTTCAGGAATTGCCCCCAGACGTGGTGGCCGGTGTTGAAGCCGGCGATGATGGGATCCACGATGCGCGCGGCGCCGTCCACGATGTCCAGCGGAGGATGGAAGCGGTGTTCCTTGACTTTGCGCGCGGCGATTTCCACCGGGTCCTCGTCGGTGACCCAACCCGTGTCAACGCTGTTCATGTGGATGCCGGAGGCGTGGTAATCCGTCGCCGCGGTGCGCGTCATCATGTTGAGCGCCGCCTTCGCCATGTTCGTGTGGGGGTGGCGCGTGGTCTTGAACTTGCGATAGAATTGCCCCTCCACCGCGGACACGTTGACGATGTGCTTGTCGCGCTCAGGCGTGCGGAGCATTAGAGGTTTGAGCCGCGCATTGAGGATGAACGGCGCGATGGCGTTCACGAGGTGGACCTCCAGCAACTCGACGGTCGGCACTTCGGCCAGCAGCAAGCGCCAGGAGTTGCGCTCGCGCAGATCAACCTGTTGCAGGTCCTGATCGAGTCGGCCCTGGGGAAAGAATTTTTCTTGCGTTGCGATTTCATCGGCCAGCAAGGGCATTTGCGATAAGGCGGCGGCGTGGGTGATCCCCGGAAGCTCCGACGGCAGCGCCTGAGGTAGCGCGGCGGCGGCTTCAAGCATCCCATGGGTGCCGCGCAAACCCTCATAAGCACCCAGGAGCTGGCGCGCGGATTCGGGCATTTCTTGCAAGGCCGCCGTTTCAAGTTCCAGCATGTGCTCGTAAAAACCCGGCGGGCGCCGCACGGTCTGACAGGCGTTGTTGATGATGAAATCGAGCCGAGGCCGCGTGGTCAGGAGCTGGCGGCAAAACGCCTCGACGCTTGGGGTGTGGCGCAAGTCCAATCCGAAGATTTCCAGCCGGCTTCCCCACTCCGGGAAGTCAGCCTCGGCGGCGTAGCGCCGCGCCGCGTCGCGCGGGAAACGCGTGCACACGATGAGCTGCGCCCCGGAACGCAAGAGTTTAATTCCCGCCTGATAGCCTATTTTGACGCGCCCTCCGGTCAGCAAGGCCACGCGCCCGCGCAAATCCGCCAGTTCGCCGCGTTTGCGGTAATTCAGCTCCGCGCAGGCCGGGCAGAGCTGATCGTAGAAGTGATGGATCGCGGAGTAGTCTTTTTTGCACGTATAGCAATGCTTGGGCTCGACCGCTTCGCGAAACTCCGGATCGCCTTCAACGTCCTTTTGGGTGAAGTTCTCAGGTGGAAAGACGTTCGGCGTGGTAAAGACGTTTTGTCGCCGCAGTTTGCGGATCCCCGTTGCGCGGAGCTTGGTCTCTTCGTGGACCACCCGCTCGGCCTTGCGCCTGCGCACGGTGGCTTTCACCAGTCGGCGGCGCTGTTCGATATTGGGACAATAAATTTCACCCGCCAACTTGTACAGCCGCCCGCGTTCTTCAGCAGAGAGCTGGGCCAGCAGTTCCCGGTTCCCAGCTACCTGCTCAAGGAAATCAATGGCGGCCTTCAACTGCTCCGGCAGCACTTCCGGAATTGACGGAGCCAAGATGGGGAGCGATTTTTTCGAGTTCGGCACTAAGGTAGCGTCAACGTCAGCCGTCCTGCGCGTCGCCCGCGGGATGGGAATAAAACGCAACTATTTGATTTGCAAGTAGTTGCCCGGCAGGGATTCGAACCCCGAATAACAGAACCAAAATCTGTTGTGTTACCCATTACACCACCGGGCAGCACGATTCAAAGGTATGCCGGAGGGCCGCCTGTCAAACGGCCACACGTGAGATCACATCCCCGGCGGCGTTCCCGCGGGGGCGTATTGCGGCGTGCCGCTGGAAACCCTGAGCTTGATGCCGCACTGGCGGCAGCGGCTTTCGTTGTAATCCTCCTGCATCAGCGGCTTGTAGCAGGAGGGGCAGCGCGCCATGGAAGCGAGGTTCTGGAGGCGATGCGAGCAGTGCGGGCAATACTCTTTCGCGTCTTCACCTTCGCTGAACACATAAGCGCAGTGGGGACAGACGACGCCCGAAAGCGTGCGGTCTTTTTGGGGCCAGTCGAGGCTGCTGGCCGAATGGAAGGCGCGCGCGGGAGCGAGACGGGAGCCGTAGTCGCGCGCGCCCGCGTAGGCCGGGAGAGGGAAGATGCCGTGCAGGTAGTCGGCGGTTTCTGGCGCCAGAGCTTCCGCCGTGAAGCTCACGGGCCGGCGCAGCGGCACTTTGGCCCACTGACCCGCTTCGAGCGCGGTGGACTCAAGGCGATCCGGGAGGGAAAAGTTTGTGCCGCCGGCGAGGGCATAGACGCGCAGGAACAGGGCTTCGCTGGCGTCCACCACCACGTCCGCGCCGGGACTCAGGAACACGTTGGCTTCCAGGGTGTGGATCACCCACGGCGTCCCCCCGGCGGGGATCATAAGCCGCACGCGCCCGCGGCTCAAGACGACTTCACCGACTTCTTGAATCTGTTCGAGTTGCACCACCGTCAGGCGGTCGAGGCCCAGCAAGGCCGGCCGACGCAGCATGACCTGCACGCGATTCTCATGGGTTTCCAGGGCGTCACCCTCGAACAGGGGCAGCGGCAGTCCCGTGTTCACCGTACCGTTCTGGTTGATGAATTCGTAGCGGCCGTGACGCGGGAAGGGCGTGTCCCCCTCGCGGAGTTCGACGTCGCCCACGGCTCCGATGTTCTGCTCGTAATCCATGGGCGCGATTTCGCGTCCACCGCGCTTGGCGGTTTTCTTGGAGAACAATGCGAATTTTCCCGAAAAAAGCGACTTGCGCCAGCCGGCGGGCTGGGGCGTGTCCTGCACGACGGGAACCTGCGCCGGCGCCGCCTCGGGGGGGAGGGGGGCACGACCTGCCGGGGCCGGTGAAGGCGGTGCTGAGCCGTAGGCCGCGGCCGGAGCCGGTGCCGTTTTTTTCTTGAAGACGCCGCTGAACCAGGATTTCTTTTCCGCGACGGGCGCGGATCGCGTTGCCGCAGGGGCAGCCTTGGCGGGCACGGCAGAGTTCCGGGGAGGCGCGGTCTTTGAGGCGGGCGCGGCGGTGCGCGCGGGAGCAGGCTCGGGGGCATACTCCGGTTCCGATTCTTGAGTGCTGCGGCCGAACCCGGCGGCCTGCGCGACATTGGAGAACCCAGTCGCGAGCGCGAAAATGGCCATGACCGCGAACACCAGCGAGGGCAATGGGGGCTTGTTCATTTTGTGACCTCCGGCAGACCGGCGCATTCTAGGGTGGGCTTCAGGAAGTCACCGGGAGCCTTTAGCGGTTGCGCCGTGCCTCGAATCGGCGAGCAATCCTGTATTGATGGGTAGAATCTTGAAGTATCGGGGTTGTATCCAAAAAGTAAAAAACGAAAAATTTGAGGTCGCCAGGATCATGAAAATCGTCGTCTTTGCTCTTTTGGTCATCGCTCTCTTAGTCATCGCTGCAACCGCTTTTTACTTCGATTTCGGCGTTAGCGTCGTCCACGGTAATCCAAAACCGCCAGCGACCGCTCAGGAAGGCCCGTCACCCCCAGCAGACGCCGAGCTCAAAAAGCGGCTGACGCCGCTGCAATTCGACGTGACCATGAAGTGCTCAACCGAGCCGCCCTTTCACAACGAGTACTGGGACAACCACAGGGACGGGATCTACGTGTGCGTCGTCTCGGGCGAGCCGCTGTTCAGCTCCAAGGATAAATTCGACTCGGGGTCTGGCTGGCCGAGTTTCACCCGGCCGCTTCAGGGCGACGCCATCGCGACGGCGCGCGATACCGAACACGGCATGATCCGCAATGAAGTGCGCTCGGTGACGGGAAACTCCCATCTCGGTCACGTTTTCGGGGACGGGCCGATGCCCACCGGACAGCGCTATTGCATCAACTCCGCCGCGCTGAGATTCATTCCCGCCGAAAGGCTGGAGGCCGAGGGTTACGGCCGGTTCGCCAGTCTGTTCCGGATGGAGGCTTCCGGAAACGAAACCAAGAAGGAGAAGGTCCCATGAGCTTGCGCGCGCTGCGATACGGTTGCTATGTCACGGTGGTGGCCCTGGTAGCGGGTTTCGGGGCGATCCACGCCGAGCCGACCACCGCCAAGGCCACGCTTGGTGCCGGATGCTTCTGGTGCATGGAGGCCGTTTTCGAGCGCGTTCCCGGTGTCCTTGACGTGGTTTCCGGGTATGCTGGCGGCACGGTGGAGAACCCCAGCTATCAGCAGGTCAGCGAGGGGAATACGGGGCACGCCGAGGTTATCCAGATCACCTATGATCCCGCCAAGGTCAGCTACGAGGCGCTCCTGGAGGTCTTCTGGAAGTCGCACGATGCGACCGATGAGCGCGGCGTGGAACCTGATTTCGGCAGCCAGTACCGATCCATCATCCTGTGCCATGACGAGGCGCAGCGCGCAGCGGCCCTGAAATCGCGGGACCAGGAGCAGGAAAAGCTCCCCAAGCGCATCGCCACGCAGATCACCATGTTCGAGGCGTTCTACCCGGCGGAGGCCCATCACCAGGATTATGTGCGCCTGAATCCCGCGGACGCCTACGTCCGGGGCGTCTCCAATCCGAGGCTCAAAAAGCTGGGGCTGCTTGGCAAACCTGTGGTAGTGAAGCCGACTAAGTGAGGGTGGGTGGGGGTCGGAACTCCCGCGCATCGTGATAAAGCGAAAGCGGTGAGGCTGGGATTCGAATCCAATCCCCCATGGGGGAGTTAGGGGTAGTTATCGGATCCTCCCCCTCCGGGGGAGGATGGAGGAGGCTCTGGGTCGAATCCCCCACGCATGGCGGTGAAATCAAAGCGGTGAGGCTGGATTCGAATCCAATCCCCCATGGGGGAGTTAGGGGTAGTTATCGGAGCCTCCCCCTTTGGGGGAGGATGGAGGGGGTCTGGGTTCGAAACCCCCACGCATGGCGGTAAAGCGAAAGCGGTGAGGCTGGGATTCGAACCCAGGGTACCCTTGCAGGTACACTTGCTTTCCAAGCAAGCACATTCGACCGCTCTGCCACCTCACCGGTCGTCGTCGGGGGCATCGTAGGAAAGGGCTCAGGCTCTCAAGGACGGCGCACCACAATCAAAAGATGTTGAGTTTGTTCAAGGCCGATCCGAATTCAGGGGTTTAATTTCAGGCAGCGTGTCCGGATTGCGAGGCGGAGGGGGTGCAAGGCCAGCGCCGTCAAGTTTACAGCCCTCAAGAAGTTTCGAGGCACGTTGTCGCAGGCTCCAGAGGGCTAGGGAGTCGGTATTGTCGTAGGTCAGCCTCCCGGCATCCGTATCATCCTGTTTGAGGGCGCGGGAATCGTCTAGATGCAGGGGTGCCCGGATGGCGAGACCGAGAATCACACGTGACCAGCTTCTGTGGCGCGCCAGCAGCGCCAGGATTTCCGCGTCTTGCTGCCCACGGCGAAAAGCTTTGAGCCGCAGGCTGGCCACGGGCCCCTTCTCTCCGGCTGGCGCGCCTGGGTAAATAAGCGCCAGGGGGTCGGCCGTTTTCCAGGAATCCTCCGTTCCGAGGGTCTGCCAGGGCAGCACGCCGTCGGCGCCACGGGACCAGAGGTCCAGGCACCAGGCCACGGCCTGGACGTTGGATTCCTCCACCGGGTTCGGGGAGCCGTAGGGAATGACGATCTCGCCGTAGGCGCGTTTCTGATCCAGCACTTCGCGCTGGTAGCGGCGAAAGTCGGAGCCCACGACATGGACATCAAGCAGCCCGTCCAGCAGATCGCGGCGCCACTGTGGCCGCGAGATATCGCAGCGGAACAGGGCGTTCAGTCCTTTTTCCCGCAGGGGAAACACCGCGCGCTGGAAGGCTTGGCTGTAGAAGCGCAGGGCCCAGAAGTCCTGGGTGTTCGTGGGTTCGTCGAAGACCCAGGGCGCTGAAACTTTACTCCAGCCGCGCTCTTGCTTGAAATACACCTTGTTGTTGAGGTAGAACTCGAAGAAGGTACGTTTCCAGCCCTGGTGCTCCAAATGTTCAGCGTAGAGACGGCAGGCGCGCTCGAAGTCGCGCCAGTACTCCGCCGGCAGGGCGTTTTCAATCCAGAAGCCTCCCTTGAAATGGCGGTGGATATTCGCCGGCCAGTTCTCGTTCAGGGGCAGGTAGCAGGCTTCGACGGGCACAGGGCCGCGCGGAGAATCCGCGAAGGCCGAGCCGTCGAAGAGCGGCGCGAAGCGGCGGTCGTAGTCGCGCCAATCGAAGTTCTGGCCATCGAAACGCGGGGCGCAGCCATCAGCGACCTCGCCGCTCCAACTGTAGGGCAGGCGATTCAGACAGGTGCGGTGGCGCTGGGCGAGGCGGTAATACTCGATTTCGAGCGGGGGAGGGGGAAGATCGTAGCAGTTCATTTGCGGCACGAAAGAGAGCCGTGAAGGCAGGGTGAAACGTCGCACTTCTAGCTGTACGTTGAGAACGAGGTGCTCCTGACCGGCGACGAAGACGAATTCACCGCGCTGCATTCCTGCCGGCGCATTGCGGCCGATCTCCACTTCCGCGAAGAGCGCGGCGAGTTTGGCTCCCGGTACTTCTGGAGCCGGGATCTGGAAGGCTCCGCGCAGCGGTAGCAGCGGGTCTGGAAGAAAGCGGCCAGAGGCGGTTTTAACGTGGCGGACAAGAAAAAGGCTGGGCGTGAAAGCCTTGCTGGGCGCATCAGGAAAGCGCAGCTCCGCTGTAACGGCCTTGGCTACGCCAGTGAGCAGCACCTGAAACGCGACAGATTCGCCTCGGGATCCGGAGATGCGAATCAGCTTCTGGACGGATGAAAAAAGGTGGTTGGCGGCGAGAGTGCCATCGGTGCGGGGTGGTACGCACTCTCCGCTCAGGGGATCGAACTTGTCGAGTTCATCCGCCACGGCTAGGGTGATGTTGCCGAGCTTGGGTAAGGGAGCGGTGTCTTTGAAAATTCCAAGAGAAGAGTTTGGGAGGCCCCAAAAGGCGTACGGCGGCGCGGCACTGAGATTCAGAGCCACTGGCGTGCTGCGATTGCCGGCTGCGTTCACGGATTGAATAAAAATACGTCTTGGCGTTCCCTCCGGAAGATCGAGATCGCGCAAACGGAGCGTTATCCGCTCGCCGGGTTTTTGCGCCATGGGGATAAGATAGCGCGGCAAGGGGAGGGCCATTGCCCAGCCGGGGTCAGTGCTGGTGCCGAGGCGCACGTCGAAGCCGAGCATCCCCGCTCGGCCGCGGTCGTTAGGTGTTATCCAACTCAGGCAGGCTTCATCTGGCGGCAGATCCGCGCTGGTGCCCGCCTTCAACCCTGATGGCGGTTCGGGTTTTTGGTCGTCCATATCTACCACCTCCACCGTAAAAAACGGCGCCGTCTTTTCCCCCGACTCACGGCTGGAAAAAAAGCGGTTGGGAAAAAGGTGGTAGGTGAACTTCTCGCCATCGCGTTCGTATTCCGAGCCCACGTCGTCGAGGACGGCGAAGCCTTCGGCGAGGCCCGCAGAGCGGGCCGCGAGTACGCGGGGGTCCACCGCCATCACCTGCCAGCCCTGAGCATCAGGGGGCGAAGCGTCCGCGAAACCCCAGAGGGTTCCGCCGCGGCCGCATAGGACTGCGGTGAGGTCGCCGCCGGGATAGGCCCAGGGCCGTTGTCCGTGTTCGGCCCAGAGAAAGCAGGCCGCTCCGGGTTCAATGGCGTAGCCCCGCGAGGTTCCTTCTTTCCAGGGAGTCGGCACCGTCGAGACGGTCAGCCGGCGCTGAATGTCTTTGGAGATGCAGTGCAGATGCAGCTCGGCCCGCAAAATCCGCTTGCCGCGCAGCGGCGCGGGATCAATATCGAGCAGCGCGAATTCCTGGATGCCCTTGGTCTTGAGTTTGTCCGCCCCGCCCTGGTTGCCATTTTCTTCGCCCGGATAGGCCGAAACCCAGGTATCGCGCGTGACGGGAAGGCGCAAAATTTTTTCTTCGGCGGTGGCAAACGAAAGTAAGCCTAGATAGAAAAAAAGCAATACAAAATTTTGCAGCCGACTCCACAAGGGATAGGGGAGGGGATCTAGCGAATGAGTGCTCATTTCCGGATCATCCGAGGAATGTGCTCCTCGGACAGTGTCTTTCTCCGGCAATTTTTTCCTAGCGCGCCGTATTCTCAATTCGGATTTATCCACAGATTACACCGATGGGCACTGATTAAAAAAACCAGCCCTGATTGATTATTTTCTGTGCTAATCTGTGTCATCTGTGGAAAAATTTCCCCGGGATTACGATTCGGACGAGGCTCACTTCCCCCGCTTGCGCGGGTCGAAGGCTTCGGTGAGCCCGTCCGCCAGGGCGTTCAGGCCCAGCAGCGTCAGGGCCATGGCCAGGGCGGGATAGACGAGCAACCAAGCGTGCTCGCCGCGCGTTCCCAGTTCCAGCACGCCTTGCTGCACCAGCGCGCCCCAGGAGTCGAGGGCGCGGCCCTGGTATTGCACCTGCAGGCCGATAAAGGAGAGGAAGCTCTCTTCGAGGATAACCGCCGGCACGGTGAGGGCCGTGGTGGCGAGGATGGGTCCGGCCGCGTTGGGGATGAGATGGCGGAAGAGGATGAAGGCGGCCCCGCTGCCGCAGGCGCGCGCGGCCTCCACGTACTCGCGGGACTTCAGGGAGAGGACCTGGCCGCGCACGATACGCGCCATGGTGAGCCACTGCACGGCCCCCAGGGCGATGAAGAGCAGCACGATGTCGCTGCCAAAAATCACCAGCAGCGCGATGACCAGGAACATGAAGGGCAGGCCATAAGCCACGTCCACGGCGCCCATCATCAGGCGATCCACGCGCCCCCCGCCGTAGCCTGAGATGGCCCCGTAGAGCACGCCGATGAACATGCTGACCAGGGTGGCCGCCAGCCCCACGGAGAGCGAGATGCGCCCGCCATAGAGGACGCGGCTCCAGAGGTCGCGGCCTTGCTTGTCGGTGCCGAGGGGGAAATGGCGCAGCAACGGATGCCCGTCGGCTGTCAGGGAGACGACGTTTTCGGCGCGGAGCTCGATGGCGGGGATTTCCTCACCATTGCGGCGCAGACGGATCACGCGGCCTTCCGCGAATTCCACGGCGATGGTTGTCACC
>JAHFOS010000187.1 GCA_023261545.1 bacterium | reverse complement strand
CTAATCGCCGATGAGCCCACCACGGCCCTGGATGTGACCATCCAGGCCCAGGTTCTCGAAGTCCTGCGCGATATGCAAATGCGCCACAGCAGCGCCATCCTGCTCATCACTCACGACTTCGGCATCGTGGCTGAGATGGCCGACCAAGTGGTGGTGATGTACCTGGGCAGGGTGGTGGAGTCGGGTCCCGTGGCCGCGATCTTCGATGCTCCTCTGCACCCCTACACCCAGGGCCTGCTGGCCAGCGCACCTGGCCCGGAAACCCCCGCCGGCAGGCCATTTCCAGCCATTCCCGGTTCGGTACCCGACCCGATCCATGCGCCCGCTGGCTGTCCATTTCGCGGGCGCTGTGCCGAGGAACACTCCGCCTGCACCCAGGCCCCTCCGCTTCTCAACATCAGTGCGGAACACCGCGTGGCTTGCTGGCTGCATGCAGGACCCAACAACGGGTCGAAAATACATTGAGTTCCCAGGAAGTCAGTTCGCCCCCTAAACTTAACGGAGAAAACCCGTTCCTATTGCAAGCGCGAAGTTTGATCAAGCATTACCCCTTGCGGCGTGGCCTGCTGCATCGGGCCACCGGCACCCTCAGGGCCGTGGATGGCGTTGATTTGGAGTTGAGTCCGGGAGAAACCCTGGGTCTTGTGGGGGAGAGCGGATCGGGAAAGTCCACACTGGCCCGCTTGCTGATGGGCCTGGAGGAGCCCACAAGCGGGACGGTACACCTGCGACTGCAGGGCGGCTTGGTTGATTTCGGAAAGCTGCGTGGGCGGGATTTGGCCGGTGCGCGCCGCACCGTGCAGATGGTCTTCCAGAACCCAGCCTCTTCCATGAACCCGCACATGAGCATCCGCGAAATAATCGCCGAGCCTTTGCGGGTTCAGGGCTTGGCCCGCGGGCAGGAACTGAAATCCCGAGTTCAGGATCTCCTCGTCCAGGTGGGTCTATTGCCACGTCATGGTGATCTCTCCCCCCGGGCACTCTCGGGCGGACAATTGCAGCGCGTGGGAATCGCCCGGGCTTTAGCCCTAAAACCGCGTCTGCTTATCGCCGACGAGCCCGTATCAGCCTTGGACGTTTCCGTGCAATCCCAAGTGCTGAACCTGCTCATGGAACTTCGGGAAAGTATGGGCCTGTCCTGCATCTTTATCGCCCACAACCTCCACTTGGTGCGCTGCCTCAGCCACCGCATCGCTGTGCTCTACCTGGGCAGGGTGGTGGAAGTCGGGCCGGCCCAACGGGTTTCCTCAGCCCCCCTCCATCCCTACACACAGGGGCTGCTGGACTCCATTCCAGTCAATCACCCCGCCCAGCGCCGCCGTGGTCCCCGGGCTCTAGCTGGAGAGATCCCCGATGCAGCGCACCCGCCCAGCGGATGCGTCTTTCATCCCCGCTGCGCCCACGCCCAAGCGCGCTGCCAGCAGGAAGCGCCCACCCTGCGGGAGATCTCCCAAGGGCATAGGGCGGCCTGCCATTACGCCGAGGCGATCAAGGCGACGGCCTCGCGCGGGGAGGCCCCTTGAGAGTTCCCGCCCTGCTCATCGCGCTGGCTGGCTTTGCCGCCGGGGTTCCATCGTTGGCGGATCAGCGCTTCGCGAGCCATAACACGCACCTGGGCGTCTCACCTCAGGCCAACCGTGTCATGAAGGAGGCCCCCATACTGGCGGAGCGTGTGGCCCGTGGCGATCTGCCAGCTCTCGAAAAACGCCTGCCCGCGCACCCCATGATCGTGGAAACCGTTGAGGAACCAGGGCTCTATGGTGGCACCTGGCGCACTTATCACACCCAAGCCGACCTGTTGGCCCTGCGTCTGCTCAATAATTACTACCCACTCACGCGCTGGAGCCGGAAGGTGGACCGCATCATCCCTGGTATCGCCGAGTCCTGGGAGAAAGGCGACGGGGGGCGTTCCATCACCTTCCATCTGCGCGAGGGACTGCGCTGGTCGGATGGCGAGCCCTTTACTTCGGAGGACATCCTTTTCTGGTGGAAATTATGCCTGGACAAACGCACATCTTTCTCCCCTCCAGAGTGGGCCTATTCCCAGGGAAAACGTATGGAAGTGCGCGCCTTTGGGCCCTGGAGCATTACTTTCGAATACGCCGAGGCCTTCCACCTGCTGCCGCTCATCATGGCCACGGGATTCTGGGTGCCGGAGTCGGTACTGTTGCCGTCACACTACCTGAAGAAATTTCATCCCGATCATTCTGCCGGCCACCTGGATTTCAACGAGCTGCTGCGCCGCAACAACCCAGCCACTAACCCGGAGCGTCCCACTCTTGGACCCTGGCAGCTAACCTATTACTCACCCACCGGCGACAGAGCACTGTTGGAAAGGAATCCCTATTACTACGCCGTGGACCCGGAGGGAAGGCAGCTTCCCTACATTGACCGCATCGAATCCACCTACGTCCAGAACCCGGAGTCCGGCGTTCTGCTGACTATTTCGGGGGCCGTGGACGCCAAATTCCGTGAAGTCGAATTTAAAGATTACGCCCTTTTAAAGCGCTTCGAGTCCAGAGGAGGATACCGGGTTCGGGCTTGGGAGGAAGGAACGGCGGCCTGGAATGCCATCTTCTTGAACTGGTCGGTGGAGGATCCCGCACGCCGGAAGCTCTTTCGCAATCCCGACTTTCGCCGCGGCCTCGCCCTGGCCATTGACCGCGAGCGCATCAATCAGGTGGTTTGGGGCGGTTTGAGCCGCCCCCAGGGGGCGGCCATCACCGATGAGTCGTGGCACTTCCAGTCCCAACGCGGCCAGGATGTGTTGCACCGCTGGGTTGGCGACTGGTCCCAGCATGATCCCGCCGCCGCGGAGGCCTTGCTGGATCGGGCCGGACTCGTCGAGCGCGACGCGGAAGGCTTTCGCCTCTACGAGGGGCGGCCCCTTGAACTGATGCTCGAGTTCTTCGACGATGCGGTCGCCGCCGATGAGGCTCCCTTGATCCAGGAGGACTGGGCCCGGGTGGGCTTGCGCGCCCATGTGCGCCGTCGCATGGGCACGGATCTCTGGTCGCGCATCCACTTGGGAAAGTACGACATGTACATGCAGCACAACTCGGAAATGGATCTGTTCACCTTTCCGGGCTATGTTTTCCCTGTGGACAGCAAAACCTGGCATCCCCGAGTCGGGCGCTGGTACGCTTCGGGAGGCAAGGAGGGCGAGGCCCCTGAAGGCTTCATGGCCGATCTGATCGAACTCTACGAACGCTGTAAAATCGAGCCGGATCTCGAAAAGCGCCACAACCTGGTCTTGGACGCCATTGATATCCAGCTGCGCGAGGGGCCCTTCATGATCGGCACCTGCGGGCGCCAGAAGTCGCTGGTGGTGGTGAGCAAGACAATGCGTAATGTCCCGCAAAACGGCATCCTCGGACCCTGGGCCATCTGCCAGCCCGGATCGCTTTTTCCCGAACAGTTCTGCTTCTCCCCAGAGCGTCTCTACGGAAAACCCTGAAGATGCTCGCCGCCTTCATCCTGCGACGCTGCCTGATGACGATTCCCATGCTGCTGGCCATCTCCTTCGTGAGCTTTGTGATCATTGAACTGCCCCCCGGCAGCTTCCTGGAGCAGAAGCTGGTGCAGCTTGAAATGGTGAGTGGTGACGCCTCCTCCATGATCCATGTGGAGCAGTTGAAGCGCCGTTATGGTATGGATCGACCCTTCCTCATCCGCTACCTCACATGGATCAAGGGGATCGTCATCCACGGCGACTTCGGCGAATCCTTTGCCTATGAGCGCGAGGTGAGTGAACTCATCTGGAGTTATCTGGGCTACACGGTGCTGATCTCATCCCTCAGCCTGATCCTGGTTTATGCCCTGGCTCTACCGTTGGGAGCCTGGGCGGCCCAGCACCGGGGGCGCTGGCAGGACACGCTCATGAGCTGTTTCAGTTTCGCGGCGCTCTCCATTCCAGAGTTCCTGCTGGCACTCTTCCTATTGGCCTTCGGTGTATTTTACCTGGACTACTGCCTGATCGGCCTCAACTCGCCGGAATTCACCTTCAGCCCGTGGAATCAGGACAAGATATTGGATCTGCTGATCCATCTGCCGCTTCCTGTCCTGGTGGTGGCCTTGAACGGCACGGCGGGTTTAGCCCGAATCATGCGCTCTAGTATGCTGGATGTGCTGGGCCAGCCTTATATCCTGGCCGCTCGGGCCCGGGGGCTGTCTAGGAGCCAGGTGCTGGGCCGCCACGCCCTGCGCATGGCCATTAACCCCATGATCTCCATTCTGGGCATGAGTCTGCCAGGACTGATCTCTGGTTCAGCCATCATTTCCATCGTGCTGAACCTACCCACGGCGGGTCTGCTGCTCTTCGAGAGTCTGAAGTCTCAGGACATGTATCTGGCCGGCACGCTGGTGCTCATGATGAGCGCCCTGCTGATCCTGGGCAATCTCCTGGCCGACATCGCCTTGGCAGTGGCGGACCCGAGAATTCGCCATGACTGAGGCCCTGTTGAAAGAGGTTTCGCATTCAATGCGGGGACCGGAACCCTCGCCCTCCCCGCAAGGCTGTCGCTGGCTCTGGATGCGTCTCGGTCGCACCCGACTGGGCAGGGCCAGCGGCATCGTCATCCTGTTGCTTTACATTTCTGCCCTTTTTGCCGATTTTCTCGCTCCCTACGGGCCTGGGACGCAGTTCATTCAGCGCGTCCATAATCCACCCCAGTGGCTTCGTCTTTTTGATAAGGATGGAATGCACTGGCCCTTCATCTACGACTGTGATGTGCGTATCTCCGCTGATGGCTTGGAACGCAACTATGTTTTGGACACGCGAAAACGGCATCCTCTGCGCCTCTTTCACCGTGGAGAGGAATACCGCTTGCTAGGCTTCATAAAAACCCGCCTTCACTTATTCGGAACGGAGAAGATTCCCTGGTTTCCACTGGGAACGGATCGCATGGGTCGCGACCTGCTCTCGCGCATCCTTCATGGGGGACGCATCTCTCTAACTATTGGTCTGGTTGGGGTGCTGGTCACCACGGTCCTGGGAACCCTGGTGGGTGCTATTTCAGGGTTTTATGGGGGCTGGGCGGATACACTCATTCAGCGCCTCATCGAACTGTTGATGTCTTTCCCCGCCATCCCCCTGTGGATGGCCCTGGCCGCCGCTCTGCCACCTCACTGGAGCCCACTGGGTGTCTATTTCGGCATCATTATCATCCTTTCACTGGTAGGTTGGGGAGGGCTAGCCCGACAGATCCGCGGCCTGGTGCTCTCCCTGCGGCACGCCGATAATATTCTCGCTGCGCGTTCCTTTGGCGCCTCGGACGGTCACATCATCCTGCGGCACCTCATTCCCTCCTGCAGTCATCATCTCATCGTCATCTCAACACTCGCCATTCCTGGCACCATTCTAGCCGAAACCGCTTTGAGTTTCCTGGGGCTCGGTATCCGCCCCCCCATGACCAGTTGGGGTGTCCTACTGGAAGAAGCCCAGCACTTGCGAGTCATTCTGGACTACCCCTGGCTGCTCCTGCCCTCGGTCCCCGTGTTGTTGGCCGTCGTCAGTTTCAACCTTTTCGGAGACGCCCTCAAAGAGGCCTACTCGTTCTAAACCCGCACCCTATCCTCAACCGTCGTCACCTGTTCATGGGATTTCACTGGCGGGCGAGGTTTTTGAGCCGAACCGCAGGAGCTGTCTTTCGCTCCGGTCCGCTGCCCTCTAGGCCGAAGCGCCGTATTGAAAAACACCTGAGAAAATGGTCTGGAGTTGGCGCATTCCGCGTTATAATTCTGGCTGAGTGAGGATTCTCATGACCCAGGCACCTCAACCGGCGACGACCTTAGATACGTTGGTGAAATCCGGTCTCGCGCAGGCAGCCCAACGGCTCGCCAAAGCCGCCAGCGCCATCAACAGCGGCAAGCCGGACTCGGCCCTGTCCGCCGTGGTGGATCTCATCGTCGCCAGCCAGCAAGCCCGGCTCTCGGTGGCCGCGGGGCGCGCTTCGGGCCGTCTCCAGGGGACTATTCTGAACATCACCCGCTAGACCCGAGACGCGGCGGTTTCCTGTTTTTTCCTACAATCAGACCCTGAATTCTGGGCCAGCGCGCGAGTTTTAGGCGCCTGCTGACGGGTCTGCTGGCCGACCCCTGCCAGCTTGAAGACATCCTTTAATCCCTATAGTAGAGGGATGCTTTCCAGCACGGCTCTCGAGCTTTACGGTCAGCTCGAACAACGCGCGGATCTCCCCGCCGAGGCCATCGTCAAGCAGGACGTCTTGCGCTTGGGACTCGGTTTCGATGAGCAGGTTTTCAGCCGCGCTCCCGAGTACAAACCCAAGGATTATTTCATTTTTTCCTTCGACATGGTGCCCCTTTCCGCCATGGAGGGAACGCTGGCGCAACGCGCTCCCGAGGAGATCCGCCTCTCGGGCGGCCCGCTGAACCTTCTCCCCACCGTCATCTCGGTGCGCGTCAATCCCCAATCACCCTACCGCGTCGCGTGGCGCGAGGACGGCCCGCGCCTGCTCCTCGAGGGCGAAGACCTGGGCGCGGTGGAGTTCCACCGCAAGCCCGCCTTCTACGGCGCGCGGCTTTCCTCCGGCAAGGTCATCTCGGAAATCGTCCCCGTCCTCGAATGGGGCTACCTGCTCTACATCACGGCCTACCGCCTGTGCCAGTACTGGGGAACCAAGGAGGAATGCCAGTTCTGCGACATCAACGAGAATTACCGCCAGCAGCGGGACGCGGGGCGCCCCTACACGGCGGTCAAACCCATCGCCACCGTCCTGGAAGCCCTGGAGCACGTGGCGGAAAAGGACACTACAGCCCAGGCCTACACCCTCACCGGGGGCAGCATCACAAGCTCTCTTCAGGGCCAGAGCGAGGTGGACTTCTACCTGCGCTACATCGAGGCCATCGAGGACCGCTTTCCGGGTCGCTGGATCTCCAAGGCCGTGGTCCAAGCCTTCAAGAAGGAAGACTGCCAGCGGCTCAAGGCGGCGGGGCTCAAAATCTACCACCCCAACTTCGAGGTGTGGGACGCGCGTCTTTTTGCGGCCATCTGCCCCGGCAAAGATCAGCACATTGGCCGCGACCTCTGGCTGCGCCGCGTGGTGGAGGCCGCCGAAGTCTTCGGGCCTTCCTGTGTGATTCCGAACTTCGTGGCCGGGGTGGAGATGTCCCAACCGCACGGCTTCACCGTGGTGGACGAGGCCATCGCCAGCACGCGCGCGGGCCTGGAGTTCTTCATGGGCCACGGTGTCGTGCCGCGCTTCACGACGTGGTGCCCCGAGCCGCTCTCAGCCCTGGGAGGCCAAGCCCCCCCGCCCCTTGAATACTACTGCAAGCTGCTCGTGGCCTGGCGCGAAGTCTTTGAGTCTCACCAACTTCCGGTCCCGCCAGGCTACGGACCCGCCGGGCCGGGCCGGGCGCTGTTTTCCGTGAGTGCCTTCATGGACGTGATACGCCCAGCGTGAGCCGCGGCTGGATCACATTCTTGTTCCTGTTTTGCGCCGGCGCCTACGGCGACGAGCTCATCCACCTCCAGGGCCTGAGCCTCAACATCGAAGAACTGCTCCAGGAGGCCTCCCGGCAGAGCGGCGTGCCCATCCGGCTCGCGGTTCGCAACCCTCCCAGCCAGAAGAACTACTACCGCTGCGAAGCGGACCTTCAGGAAATCCTGGCCTCGGCACAGGGGTATCTGAAACGCGTTGCCAACATGGAAACGGTGCTCACGCGCGAAGCCTCGGGCATCATCCTGGCGGAACGGTTGGCCGCCGTCACGGCTGAACCGGAGGCGGCGAGTAAGAAGCCTGTGGAGAAACCTCCCTCGGGAAAACTCGGCGGCGCGAAAAAATCCACCGTGGCCAAGGTGCCGCCGCCCTCCGGCGCGCCAAAAACGCTCGCGCTGCGCATCACGGAACAGGAGAAACTCCAGCCGCGCGCATCCCGGTGGAGCCGGTTCAAAGCTTGGTGGCATCGAGACTCCGCAGCCACAGGCGCGCCGA
>JAHFOS010000186.1 GCA_023261545.1 bacterium | reverse complement strand
GCGGTGAACGCGCGGCTCGCCCAGGATATCGGCCAGCTCCTGGCCGGCCGCCACACCCTGACCCGCTTGGACTACACGCAGACCAGGAACTTGGACGCGCTGGATCGCGGCAAAACCCTGGCGCGTATGGCGGCTTGCAGCCTGGTGGTGACGCTGGGGGACCGGGCCACCGGCTTCGTGGTGGAGGAACTCGAAGACACCCACGCTTTCTTCGTGGGCGGCACCGTGCTGTCGGGCCATAACCTGGAGGCGGCGCAACTCGCTGGCGTCATGGCCTACTCTCCCCTCGAAATCCTGCTCACGGCGAAACAGTTGCTGCCGGAAAGCCGCGTCGTCGGAGTGATCTACACCGACGGCTACACGCGCCTCATCCTGGAGACCATGGACCAGTCGCGCCGCGAAGGGGTGGAACTGCTCGCCAAGCGCATCTACAAAAGGCAGGATATCGCGCCAGCCATCCGCGAACTGGCGGCGCACAGCGACGTTTATTGGGTGCTGGGCGATCCCCTGATCTGCGAGGGTCCCGCCTTCCAATACGCGCTCAAGGAGTTCCTGGAGCAGCGCAAACCCGTGATCGCGCCCGCCTTGAACGAGGTGCGCAAAGGCGCCCTGTTCTGCCTGGAACCCGATCCCGCGGAGCTCGTCAAAACAGCTTCCGAGGCCATTGAGCGCCTGCTTTCGGACGCCACCGGCTTCGCGCCCGCGGCGACCCGGATCACGCCAGTCGCGGGCCGTTCCACTATTCTCCTCAACCGCCGGCTGGCCGAAAAGCTCAAGGTGACGGCCCCCGCCGACAGGAAAGTCGTGCTCATTGATTAGCCTCGGGGCCCCACATGGATATCATCAAGTGGATCCGGTTTGGCGCCTGGATCCTGGGCATCCTGTTCCTCAGCGTCCTGATCATTGGGTTTTCCAGCACCTATTTCTCCTTCCAGAATGAACGGTCCATCCTCCTGGACTCCCTCCATGAGCGCGGCGCCACCTTGCGCCGCAGCTTGGGACAGTCCCTGATCCTCCCGCTGATGCTGGAGGATGAGGCGGAACTCGGCCGCTTGCTCGCCACCTTCATGGAGGAGCCCGACCTGGAGTACCTCATGCTGCGGGATGCCCAGGGTCGGATTTACGAACGCCACGCCGGCCAGACTCCCCCGCTGAACCCGGGCGATTTGGAGGCCGTCACGACCCTCCCGCGGCGCGAGGTCGTCCTGGCTTCCGGCACGCGCTGCCTGGAGCTCCGCACGCCCATCGTCCCCCGCGGTTTCAGCCTCGGTCCCGACTCCGCCAAGGGCGAGAGCGGCCGCTTGGGCGTGCTCGTCCTGGGGCTGTCCCTGGCGCGCATTGACGCCCAGACGCGGGGCGGCCTCATCCATTTATTGCTCATCAACATCGGCGCCCTGGTGATCGTGCTGCCCATCGGCACGCTGCTCATCCACCGGCTCACCATGAGGATGCGCCAGCTCGTCGAGGCCGACCGCGAGCGTACCCAGAGCTTAGGGACCATTGTTGAGACGACGGCCGACGCTATCATCAGCATGGATCCGGAGGGCCTCGTGTTGAGCTGGAACAAGGCGGCGGAGGATCTTTTTTCCTACGCTCCTCAGGAGCTGGTGGGAAGCAGCGTGGCGACCCTATGGGCCGCGAACCAGGGAGAAGTGGGCGAAATGCTCGCCGGTTTGCGCTCCAAACCCGGCGTGCTGCGACTGCTGCGCCAGTTGCGGCGCCGCGATGGCGCGGTCCTGGACGTGGCGCTGACCATCTCTCCCCTGTTGGACACGGCGCAACAGACGCAGAGGTTTTCGGCCATCATCCGCGATATCACGGAGGAGAAACGCGCCGCGGAACGCCAGCGCACGATCATCGAGTCGGCGCCCAATGCCATGCTCATGGTCAATCAGGAGGGCCGCATCCTCCTCATCAACCGCCAGGCCGAGAGCCTGTTCGGATATGTTCGCGAGGAGCTTGTCGGTGAGTTCGTGGAAAAACTCATCCCCCAGCGCTACCACCCCAAACACCCGGATTTTCGCGGCAGCTTTTTCGCGAACCCCAAGACCTTGTCGCTGGGCGCGGGCCGCGACCTCTTCGGGCTGCGCAAGGACGGCTCTGAAGTCCCGGTCGAAATCGGCGTGAACCCCATTGAAACCCCCGAGGGGATTTGCGCGCTGGCCTCCATCATTGACATCACCGAGCGCCGCAACGCCCAGGACAAAATCCAAAGATACGCTGGCGATCTGAAGCGCAGCAACGAGGAGCTGGAGCGCTTCGCCTACATCGCCTCCCATGACATGCAGGAACCCTTGAGGAAAGTCGTGGCCTTCGGCAACCTGCTGACCGAGGAACTGGGCGACGGGTTGAAGGGTTCCGCCCGGGAATACCTGGACAGGATGAAAAAGGCCGCCCTGCGCATGAGCGATCTCATCCAGGCCTTGCTCGCCTATTCGCGGGCGACGCGCGCCGGAGGCGACTTCGAACTCGTCAGCCTGCGGGACATCCTCCAGGAGGTCATGGAAAACCTCGAAACGGAGATCGGTGAGAAGAAGGCCTACGTCGAGGTGAGCGGCGACCTGCCCGTGGTGAAGGCCGTGAAGTCCCAAATGTCGCAGCTCTTCCAGAACCTCCTGTCCAACGCCGTCAAATACAGCCGCAAGGACGTGCAGCCGCATATCGCCGTCCACGGCCGCCGCGCGGAGGGCAAGCTGGAAATCACCGTCAAGGACAACGGCATCGGTTTCGAGCCGCAGTACGCGGAGAAGATCTTCGAACCCTTCATGCGCCTCAACACCCGCGCGGACTACGCGGGGACCGGCATCGGCCTTTCCATCTGTCTCAAAATAGTCCAGAACCACCAAGGCGCCATCATCGCCCGGGGCGAACCGGGCAAGGGCAGTTGTTTCACCATGACCTTTCCCCAAAGCATGATCGAGGAGCTATAATGGCGGAAGTCCAGAAAAAACCGGTGATCATCCTGCTGGCCGAAGACGACGAGGACGACTACTTCCTCACCCTGAAGGCCATGCAGCACACGCGCGTCCTCAACGAGCTGCGCTGGGTCAGGGACGGCCAGGAGCTCATGGACTATTTGCAGCAAAAGGGGGACTACCTCGGGAAGCCGACTCTGGTGCCGGGTATCATCCTGCTCGACCTCAACATGCCGCGCAAGAACGGCATGCAGGCGCTCCAGGAGATCAAGAGCGATCCGCGGCTGCGCTGCATTCCCGTCGTCATCATGACGACCTCCCAATCGGAGGAGGATATCATCCGTTCCTACCATCTGGGGGTGAATTCCTTCATCAAGAAACCGGTGGATTTCCACCAGTTCATCAAGGTGATGCAATCCGTCTCCAGTTATTGGATCGAGATCGTGGAACTGCCCCCGGAAAGAGCCACCCGCCAGAACGGAGCGCCCGCGCCGTCATGAAACTGCTGCTCATCGAGGACGATCCGGAGGACGTGCTGCTTATCGAGAAGGCGCTGGCGCGCCAGCACCTGAAGGCGGCTTGCGCCGGTAGCCTCAAGAGCGGCTTGGGCAAGCTGTCTCAAGGCGACTACGACCTGGTGCTGCTCGACCTCAACCTCACGGACAGCAGCGGTCTGGAGACCGTGCGTAAACTGTGCCGGCGCGCCCCCCAGATCGCCGTGGTGGTGCTGACGGGGCTCGATGACGACGCGCTGGGCAAGGCTGCCATAGACGAGGGCGCCCAGGATTACCTCGTCAAGGGCCAGTTGCCCGACCTCTCCCTGCGGCGCCTGCTGCTCCACGCCATGGAGCGCAAGAACGTCTATGAGAAGCTGCGCGCGACCAACGAGGCCCTGGAATCCTCCAACCGCTGCCTTTCGGATTTCGCGCATTACCTGTCGCATGACCTCAAAACCCCGCTCACGACCATCCTCATGCACCTGCAGACCCTGACGGCGGGCGGTACGGCCAGCGAGGTGAAGAATTGGATGCCGCAAGTCCTGGAGATCACCAAGAACATGCTGCAGCTCGTGGACGACCTGCTCGATTTCTCCCGCATGGACCTGACTCAGGAATCCGCGCAGGAGCTGGACAGCGAAGCCGTCGTCCGGCAGGCCGTTGCCCACCTGGAGCGCGACCTGCGCGCCCGCGGCGCCGAGCTCAGCCTGGAAGGCCCCTTCCCCAAGGTGCGTGGCCGCGCGTCCCTCATCTTGCAAATCCTGCAAAACCTCATCGCCAACGCCCTGCAAAACGACGATGCCGTGCGCCCGCTCATCCGCATCGGCGGCGGAACGTCGGAGGGGGAGCCGCTGCTCTGGGTGGCCGACAACGGCGCGGGCATGGCCGTCGAGGATGCCCGGCGGCTTTTCTCCAGCCCCCGCGTCCAGCCGCCGGCCTCCGTCAGGAACCGCGGCCTGGGCCTCGCGATATGCAAAAGGAACGTCGAGATCCACCGCGGCCGCATCTGGGCCGAATCGAAAAAGGGCAAAGGCGCCACCTTCTACTTCACCCTGCCCGGTGGCGCGCCCGCCAGCGAGACCCCGCAGCCACCCTAAAAACCTCGTCGGGGCGCCGGCCTTTCTATCCCCGCTCCCCGAGGAAGATGGGGACGAGAAAGCAGGCTTCCGTCACATGACCCCCATCCAGCAGCCGGAACCAAAAAAGTCGTCACCAGCCGCTTCCCCTTCCGCGTTCTCCGCGTCTCCGCGTGAATAAATCCCCGTCTTCTTTTTCATTTTTCACACCATCGCTGAACGCAGAATTTTTGGCTCATCCGAAGAATGCGTACCTCTGGTAGTTTCCTCTCCCCAGTTTTTCCCGAAGGCTCCGTGTTCTTAACTCGAATTCATCCACAGATTACACCGATGGGCACTGATAAAGAGCCCAGCCCTTGAGTACTTTCCGTGTTAATCTGTGTCATCTGTGGAAAAATCCCCCGGTATTGCGATGGGGTTCCCGCCTTGCCAGATCGTGGTCCCGTGTGAAAACTCTTGAAAAGTACGCATTATTCGGATGAGCCAATTTTTTTTGCACGCGGAGACGCGGGGAGCGCGGAGAAGACAGGCCATCCTGAGCTTGGCCGCCTGCGCCCTGGTGGCGCTGCTGGCCCTGGCCTGTGGTGGCGGTTCGTCCGGCGGTAGCGCCGCCGCGGCGCGGGAAGGCGGGGCCGTGGATGACGGACGGCTCCAGATCCTGCTCAAGCCCGCCGCGCTTTTTCCCGCTGGCCGCGGCGATACCTTCAGCATCTTCGAGCTGGCTGGCGCGCACATCGCCCTGCCGGAAACCGCCGTGACGGGGGAGGTGGATCAGGTCCTGCGCGCCGAATTCATCCCGGGACGGACCTACATCCTCATCGCCCGGCGCTTCGGCGCCAATGATGTGCGCACCGCCATCCTTCCCTCCCAGATCGAGGCCGCCACGAAGCGCGGAACTTTACAGCTCGGCAAACTCAACGGGGCGACCACGTACCTCGCCGGTCTGCTTGAGAAACGGTCGCAAGGCGCGCGCCGGGCACCCTCCGACGTGGAGGCCGCGGCGCGCGGGCTGCTCAGCGAGTTCTTTGGCGACACGCCTGGGGACTTCGCCGCCCTGGCCCTGGAATCCCTGGTGACTGGGCCCGCCGCCACGCGTCCGGCTTTCCACCTTCACAAGAACCGCGTCAACCTCATGACGGTTTACCTGCAAATAACGGCCCGACTGGAGAAGCAGCCCGACGCCGCGCAAATCGCCGCCTTGAACGCCCTCTTCGAAGCTATTTTCGAGGCTCGCAGTGGCGAGCAGCTCAGGTCGGGGTTGCGATCCGGCGCCCTGCCCGAGCTTCCCGGCCGCGCGGACGGCGGAGCCAGCCTCGTTGGCGCCATCACCGCGAAAGGGTGGGTGTTCTCCGGCGCGGGCATCCTCACGGCGGAGGAGCTTCGCGCCCTCTTCTGGGACCGCAGTCCCGACGATCACCTTTACGCCACCGCCGTGCTGACGCCGGATGGGAGCATCACCGGCAGCATCGCGGGTCCCGCGCTGGATGCGGTGGAGGTCCACCTCGTCGGTTCCGCGGGTGGCACGGCTTACCTGAAGACCGCGACGAGTGCCACGGGGGCTTATGGTTTTCAAGGGCTGCTCTCGGGCAATTACGAAATTTCTCCGGTGGCCAAGGGCCACTTCTTTGATCCTCAGTCCGCGCAGGTGTTGGCCGAGGAAACCGGCTTTCGCAAAACCGAGGTCAATTTCAAGAGTTTCCGGCTCGCCGATCACGTGGACACCACCACCATCGAGCTCAAAAACGACAAATTGCAACTCGCCGATGGCGGCGTCTCGGCAGCCAAGTTGGCGGATGGGGCGGTGGCGGCCTCCAAGCTGGCTTCCGACCTGCAAATCAGCGGATCCTTCACGGCGGCGCAGCTCGCCGCTTCCGGGCAGGTCACGGTGGGCCAGAACCTGGTCGTCCAGGGGCAACTCAAGGTGGCCGGGTCCGCCAATCTGGCGGGCGCGCTTTTCCCTTCCGCGCGCGGCACAACGGGGCAGATCCTGGTGAGCGAAAACTCCGGCAACGTGGTCTGGACGGAGCCCGGCGCGCTGTTCGCGGATCGCACCCTGTCCAACCTCGCGGACGTCGTGGCGGCGCGCCGCCGCCTGGGGTTGGTTCCAGGGGACAACGTCCAGGCCTTTGACGGCGGCACCGCCAAGCTCAACGCCGCCGGAAACATCAGCGCCGACTGGGTGAACACCGCGCATCCCTGGGCCGACAACGAGGTGGCGGACGACCTCACCGTCGCCTCCGGCAATATCAGCGGCAGCGCCATCACGGGGGGGAACGTCGTCAATGCCGCCATTTCGGGGGGCAACGTCACCAACGCCGCTATTTCGGGCGGCAACATCGCGAACACGCCGATTTCCGGGTCCACGGGTTCTTTCAGCGCGCTCGCCGTCACGGGCAACACCCAAATCGGCGACGCTCTCGCGGATGCGCTCGCCCTCGCGGCCAGCCTCAGCGGCAACACCTTGCGTTTCGAGGGCGCCAACTTCGACGGCAACGCCATGACGCTGGCCGTGGCGGAACCGGGAGCCGCGCGCACCGCGCTGCTGCGCGACGTGTCGGGGACCGTGGCTCTGACCTCAGATCTGGCGGCCATCGAGGCTTTTGATCCCAGCGTCGCCAAGCTCAACGCCGCAGGGACCATCAGCGCCAACTGGGTGAATACGGCGAACCCCTGGGCCGATAACGAGCTGGCTGATGACCTCACCATCAGCTCCGGCAATATCAGCAACACCGCCATTTCTGGTGGCAATGTCGTCAATGCCGCTATTTCAGGGGGGAATATCACGAACACCCCGATTTCAGGCTCCACGGGCTCCTTCACGACCGGATCCTTCGCGGCGCTGAGCGTCAGCGGCACAAGCACATTGACCTCGCTGAACGCCAGCGGTAACGGCGTTTTCGGCGGCGCCGTCAAGCTGGGGGACACCTCCGACATCCTGGCCGGCACGATGAGATGGAACGGCGCCAACTTCCTGGGCTACGACGGTGCCTCCTGGAAAGCCCTGGACGTGCAGACCTTCGCCTCCGGAGGCGGTTGGAGCGACGATTCCGGCAACGCCATCACCTATGTCACGAATTCCACGCGCAACATCGGCGTCGGCACCACCTCGCCCAAAGACAAACTGCATGTGAGCGGCAATATCCTCGTGGATCGCGATATCGTTTTCGAGGGGACCACGGCGGACGCCATCAAACTCTCCCTGCGACTGGTTGATCCTACCGCCACTCGCACCGTCGTCTTCAAAGATGAAAGCGGCACCGTGGCGCTGCTCACCGACATCGTGGGATCGCGTTTCTCAGTGACAGGCAACACCGGAGGCGATCTCCTGAGCTTCGACGGAGCGAACTGGACGCGCCGCGCCCGACTCGACGGCACGCAGTTCGGAGTTTCGGGAAACACCAGCGGTGATCTCCTGAGCTTCGACGGCACGAACTGGACGCGCCGCGCCCGACTTGACGGCACACAGTTCGGAGTTTCGGGAAACACCAGCGGCGATCTCCTGAGCTTCGACGGCACGAACTGGGTGCGCCGCGCCCG
>JAHFOS010000040.1 GCA_023261545.1 bacterium | reverse complement strand
TTTCCGATTATTATGGCGCCAGTAACGGAGGGGGCGCCGCTGGTGCTGGAACTGGGACTGTTATTTCCATTCACACCATCAATGTAGAGCCGCGCCACCGAGCCATCGTAGGTGCCCGCATCATGATGCCAGTTCCCATCCGTATAATTCGCGCTATCGTAAGCATTGACGGTTGCGGCGGCAGTAACGTCGAAAGTAGGTCCCCTCCCATTGTCCGGCCAGTGAGCCCGTAAACCCCACGCATCTTGTGCGTTGGTAATCAACATCTGTGTCGTGTCAGGTGTTGATTTAAACCAGCCCATGAGGGTGAGCTGCCTCGGGTTGGTATTGGCGACGTTGATAGACTCGCCGGAACTGAATACCAGCGCCTTGCCTACCTTTCCCGCAACGGAATTCGAGGAAAAAGACAGCGTGCCGTTCAACGTTCCGCTATTTCCGCTCCCGCTCGAATCGGATGCCGTGGTTCCACTGGTCTCATCCAGCTTCCACCACCCGATGAGGTTTCCGGAAGATCCCCCGACCTCGCCAACTCCGCTCGACGACTGCCTCAAGCTATACCACTGTTTGCCGTCGGACAATACCTCCACAAAGGGATAGCCCGAGGAAGACGACTTCATCTCGATGGTGGTATTGCTGTCAATATAGTTCCCTCCGCCCAGCACCCATACGGAATTGCTGTTGGATGTTTTTTTGATCGTGTAGATCCTCCCGCTGACGTTGCCGGCATAAGGTAGCGTCACCTGGATGTTGGCGCTGGACGTGTCGCACAGGATGGTGCTGTTCCCGGAGAGCGTGGTATTGGAACTGACGGATTGGGTGTTGATGCCCATGGACCCGGAGATTTCCAGGGACGAAAGCGGGGAACTGGTGCCGATGCCCATATTGCCGTTCATATAGGCATTGCCGAGCACGTGGAGGTTCGTCGAGGGGGAGCTGGTGCCCACGCCCAGTCCCGTGGTGTTTATCGTGAGTTCGCCGCTGCCGTCGGCGTTGGTATCAAAAAGAATATTTCCGGTGCTGCTCTTGATATCCGAGAAAGCGAGCGGCGCGAACAACAGCACGAAGGCTATAGGACGAACCATGAAAATCTTGTTTTTCTGCGCAGATTTCTGAGTGCGAAGAATTTTTGCCACCAAGGCACCAAGAATTTCCAAGAAAGTTTCTGATTTTTCGCATTTCATTATCTCCCGTTTCGGAGGGGGGGGCTTGGTGGCAATAATATCTTGGTTCCGGCTGTGCCGCTCCAGGATTCCACGGAGAGCCATGCGGCCAAGTCTCCTATCTTTGGAACTCACCGATACCCCCACGCTCACCGAGGAATTGTATCTAAATATCCAGAAAGTCCAGTGAGTGCGAGAAATTCTCTCATCTAGTTTTGCGATCCTCACCCACGGTATTTTCGGCTGATGGGTCTCTCCCTCTGATATGCTCCAATTGCGGCGAATAAGAATAGAACTCGATCCCTTCCGCAATATTCGTGTAATCGTTGTAACGCTTGCTGTTTCCCAGGCTGACATTGGACTGTACGCCCAGATTTGAAAAAACGGATTGGTTTCCACCGGTTCCCAGTTCAACCGTGACCTTGGAGTCCGCTTTGAACAGGCTGTCTCGGATCGTTGCGTTTTGAATGACGTTCTGCTTGTTTTTTGTATCCGCGGAATAATACAGTCTGACGTTATCAAACAGCATCCTTCTCCTGGTTGTCCACAGAAAGTGGGTGTCGTTGAATTGCGTGTCAACAAACTTGAAATTGTGAAGGCCAAGTTGTCCCGGATCGGCATCATTGTTTTCATTCGTCCAGATCTTGCCGCCTTCAATGCTGCAGGAGTTATAGAGCGTGTTCACGTTCACCACTTTGCCGGCGATCACCCCAGTCTTTTCCTGTGCAATTCCTTTCACGTAAAGGTAGATGCTTGCGTCGACTCCCTTGGGCGTCCTTGCCTTGATGAAACACTGATTGAACTCCGTGCTTTCGCAGGATGTGGCGATGAAAATATGCTCCATGTTCGCATCCGGATCCACTTCCATCATGCAATTATTGAATCGGACCGCCTTGGTGAGCATGGTGGAGGTGACATACAACGCGCCGCCTGCGTTATTATAAAACTTGCAGTTGTTGAAGGTCATGAATCCACTGAACTCATCACTTGTGTATTTCATGTCGCCTGAATTGTCCCCCAATGGAGAGTGGTGTGGTTCGATATCCATGCCGGCGGCAGGCGCATGGCTGCCGTACTTGCCGGTTTTGCCGGTGTCCGCAAACTCGCAATTATTGAAAGTGCCATAGGCACCCCCAACCATCGAGAAGCCCTGCCTGCCGTTTCGCAAACATCGAACGTTGTTAAATTCCATGAAGCGACAGATTTTGTCTTTTTTAGTTTCCAGATTTAAGCTGCCGCAAACGAAGATGCCGTCTACCGTGAACCCCTGCACGGTGATATCTTCGAGTTTGAAGTGCTCACACCCGCTGAAGATCAGGCCGTGCCCCTGCCATTCCATCACTTTTTCGTCCCGGGAGGTGTCCTGGTTGTTGCCGTCGATATCGAAACCTTTGACATGAATATTCCTGGAATTGATGAAACTCAGCGGAGTCAAATGCCATATCGTGGAGTAGTTCATCCCTCCCATCTGGTGGTTGGCTTTCCTGTGAAACTTGCCTGTAACGGACAGCTTTGCCTGGTCGCCGATAATCTGGAGACCATCGCAATTTTTGAACTCGATATTTTCGATTTTTATTTTTTCCTCTAAATAGGAATTGGTTCTTTTGTCGTATTTTTGGGTTTCGGTGACAGCCTCTTCGGTGTCAGGGTTGATGGTTTTGAACTGATCTATAAAATAGTTCCCCCTTGGAAAGTAATAACTACCACCTCCGCGTTCATTCACATCGTCGGCCCATGCTCTTAACTTTGCGTAGTTGTCTGTTTTTCCTGTTTTGTCCAGATGATATTCTTCCGCTACATTCACGACGCATAAGGATTCGAGGCTGGAGTGCGGAACTGCGGAAGTTCTTTCCATGATTCCGACTGATGTTTTCGCTACTGGCTTGGCATCTGTGTCGCTCTGGACTGTTGCCATTCCAACACAAAGAATTCCGATCGTCGCAATTAATGCCGTCATCTTCAGCGCGGTGCCATTTGTGCTCATGGTTTTTCTTTCTTAAGAGTAGATTGATTTCAGGTGAGGAGAATACGCCCACATTTTTAAAAGGAGTAGCGTACCACCGTGGTGCAAACTGATTCGCGCCCACCATCTTCCACGAACTTGACGCTAATGGGCTGCGCTTCCGGGCGTGAGCACAAAGTGGGAGTCTGAATGTCAACTGTCACAGATTGTATGCTCCAGGCTTCGAGACCAGAAATTGATTTTGGATCCGATTTCAAAATCCATCCTTCCGGCAAATGGAAACGTAATTCTCCGGCTTTCGAAGCCTTTGGAGAGAGGTTCCAGATGTTGACATGCACTTTGCAGAGTTGATTGGGCTGCAGCATCTCGAAGCCATCGCCATCGCGAGCGCCGACATCAAGTCTGACTCCCAACATAATGCCATACGCTCGGATCTCCAACAGCGTCGCATAAACGTCAAACGATGGAATTTCGAGGATCACCCGTTCTCCCTCGACCTTCGACTTTATCTCTTCCAGGTTTCTGCCGGAGTCCGTGATGGCATAAAAATGCATTGCTCCATTCAGCTTCGGCAACTTCAGGTTCATGCGGAATGCAGGCACCTGCTCGTCGTTGTAACTCGTAATACCAACCATGATATTGCCATCCGGTGAAACCATAGGAGTTTCAGTTCTAAGTTTGGAAGCCACTTTCGGAGACAGTCCCTGGCTTTGTGCGTAAACCTCAATTCCGGAGTGCTTCAAAAAAGCGTGTAAAATTTTCCCGAAGGACATGCCGGAATGGCTGGATTCCCATTCCGAAGGGGCGGGGCCGGCATCGCATAGAGTTCCTAGCAACATATTGGAATAGAGCGCATGCCCTTTTCCAAAATGGTTCATCACGAGACCGGGCCTTCCCTCGTAGGTCATGCCAATGACCTCTCCGGCAAAACATTCCATGGGACGATACCCCAGGCCAGAGAGGGTGAACTCGCCGACTTCCTTGAGGACGGGATTATTCGAGTCCCATTGTTGCCACACTTCTCCCACCGAAGAAGAAATTTCGTCCTGAGTCATTGCGGCAATGGTCACCTCTCCGTAACCTTGTGATGACTCCTGCATGGCCAGCGTGCCTTCCATATTTTTTGGAGCGTTAGGCTTTACACCGAAGACTGAGGCAAGAGTGGCCTGTGGGACGCCATACTCGTCGAATGCCCCCGGCAGGCCATCGGCAATGACAGAGCCACCCTGTTCAACCCACTCCTTCAGCTTGGTCGCGGCTTCCCGGGGCACATGCTGCGCGCTCAACATCACGACGGCGCCGACGTCGTTTAGTTCTCCGCGGGAGATCTGCGTCGGCGTAATCCATCGCACGGCGTACCCCAACCCTCTCAGCGCTCCATACACATGGTAGGGGCTGTTGAGCGGCCCGCCCCACATGCTGCGAAAAGGCTTTTCGAGAGAAAGATCTATTCTGGAATAATAAAGTGCTACGGGTTTGACAGAAAACATGGGTTGGCAAGAAACCAACAACGGTTCCAGCCGCCGCACTTCATGACAGGCATTGACCAGAGCCATCAGCTTGGACTTGGGCGAAAAGTCATTTTTGAGAAGCGCCCACTTGGGATAGGAATCGTGAAAGGTCCCCTCCTGATACTGGAACATGTAAATTCCCTGGACGCCCTTCATGATTTGCAACCAGAAGCTGCGCGCAGCCAGCCGTGGATCTGCTGAGTGGACATTCCATTCGCGATTCAACATGATACGACCTCCGGAAAGGCTTCTCAAGAGATCGAACTCACACGCCAGAGTGTCGTCGGCGGAATAAACGTCCATGCCCACATGAGATGCGTTCTTCAAGCCGATATCAATGAACTGCTCGTAGTCCATCGGACGCAGGGAAGTAAAATGGGGAATCAGCAAATCGGCATTTGAATTTTGACCGATGCAGGGTCTTTTCTTGGGATCGTTTTTCTGGATGAAAGCGATATACTCGGCCACGGTCTCGGAGAAAATTACGTTCGAGAATTCGCGGAATTCGAGCCATGCCGCGTAGTCGTCCCCGGGCTCGGCGGGAGGTGTAATTCCTTCAAAGTTCTCGTGGGAGGATTTCCATTTTCCATTCAGCGCATCGAGGCTTCCATGCTTACCTTTGAGCCATTTTCGGAAAGCCGATATCGAAGGAGCGGAGTAATCCATGTAGCCGCCGAGTTCGCTGCAAATCCGCCATGCTCCCGTGCGAGGATCATCTTTGGCTGCTTCAAACCGTTTTCGGATGGTTGCTTCCTGGTCTTTGCGTGCGGGCTCGAACGCAAGGCTCCACGTATGACCGACCTCTTTTTTTGCGTTCACGAACCGTCCTTCCGGAGACTTGTATTTTACGGCTTCAGCTGAGGACATTTCTCCGATGGGATCGAGATCGATCATCGATGTGATGCCGAACTTGTGGGAATCCGGCATCGTGCGGTTGTCGCGGTTCATCCCCCACTTGACGGGTCTTGCATGATCGGTGTACACGGAGGCGCAATTGATGAGCGCGAGTTCGATCTCCAGTTCACCTTTTTTGCGGGAGCTATACAAAGAGGCGTGGGGAGGGACGTTTTTTGTGTCTCTGGCAGCCGCCTCCCCAATCTTGGTCAATTCACTGTTCTGCAGTTTTGACGGATCCCATCGAACGTTGTCGGCGATGATCATGGCGTCTATTTTACGGGGCGCCAATCTTCCGCCGCCGCGTAATGTGGTGACGCTTACCGACAAATTCATGGGATGTTCAATCACGATATCCGCATGATCCCAGACGAAACCGGACATTCCGTTATCAGCTTTCTTTTTGTTGTACGGCTTCGCCTGCGGCAGATAAGGTTCAAAATTAAAAAATGGACTTGCGAAGACTTCCTCCGACTCGTTTCGAAGGAGAACGGCAAATCCGGACGAAGCGTTGTTTTCCTTATAATACCGAACCCACAACCGACACTTCATGGCTTTGGGAATCCATGTCCTCAGAGATTTTGATTCTTCCGAAACATCGGCACTGGACTCTGCCGCATAAAGGATGCTTCCCTGCAGGCTTCCTTCTTGTTTTTTGTGGGTCCACACGGCCTTTTCAGCTTTTTCCATGGGGATCCGCACGAGATATTCGTCGGCTACCGCAACTGCGGCGGAACCGGCTATCAGACAGGTGGTCATAAATCGTTGCATAATCGTTGCAATAACAGGGGAAGCGAAGGCATGCGTTGCTCTAAAATACATTCCACCGCAGTTACAGCCAGAGCTGCGCCTAAGATAGGGGCCTCGCGAACGTTGTCTCTCCCTGTCGGGGTTAATAACATTTTATTTCCAATAACTCATCCGATTACTCTCCGAGCTGGATCTCCTCCACGGGCTCGTAAGTCGCCAGCAAATCCTTGAAATAAATCTCCTGGCGCGGGACGGAAATGTAATCTTTGACATAGAGGATTTTTTCCGGAATCGTCACGATGAGCTTCTTGAACTTGAGCGGGTATTTGACGACGCCGTCGCCGCTGAAACGCCACTGGCTGCTGTAGGGCCAGTGGTAGCCCTCGCCGGGATAGTTACCAGGAAGCGGAAAGCGCAGGTAGCGCCAGCCCTCGAAATTGACGTGGCTGACTCCCCAGGCATCATCCGTGTTCCAGTCGCTGACGTTCGAGGACTTCAGGGCCTTGAAGGCATCGGCGGACATGGTGTCGGCCAGCCAGGGAGGCGGGGGCATTTGGGCTTCGGCGCCGATGGAGGTCCACCTTTGGCCGGAGGCGTCTTCCAGCTCGAAGATCACCCGGCCCCAGCCGCCGTTGCCGTGGACCATGAGCCCGATCTCCGTGGGTCGGCCCGGAATCTCCACGCCCTGGCGATGCGCCAGCACTGAATACATGGGCAGATACGCGGAACCCGGCACCGGCGACTTGGGCTTGACCTCCAGCACTTGTTTCTCACCCGCGAAGCTTGGGATCTCGCGATAGGAAAATTCGCCCTTGCGCCGCGGAGTCATGAAGTTGTAGGTCTCCAGCTCATGACTGGACGCGCTCTCGACGGTCCAGTCTTTAATTGTGTCCAGAGCCGAGATGCGGAAGACCTCTCCTTGGGGCCGGGCTTGGGGGGCGGCATCCTCAGTTTTGATGGCCGTTATGGACTGAGGGGTCAGCAGAAAGACGGGTTCTTCGGAAATTCCCATGGCCGCGCGTGCGAGGTCCGCCCGCTGCTCGTTACCCATCATGTCCACCTTCACGGCGTGAGTGTCCCCCGCGGGAACCTCGAACCGCAGCGTCCTCGGCCCGCGCGCCGTCCAGAGACAGGTGGCGACGCCTCCGTCCGGCTTCTTGAACTCGGCCGCATAGACGACCGGGCTGCCCGTGGGGATCATGCGGGTGAACTTGGCGCCATCCAGGACCAGCGTCAGGGTGGCGTAAGCCACGTAGGCCGGTTTGGGGCGGACATCCGGTTTGGCGTAGCATAAGGTCGCCGCGCCCCAATGACTGAAATAGTATGAGTTTCCGGCATCGGCGATGCCCAGGGGTCGGATGACCGGGATGCCCCAGGCCAGTGAATGCATCACGTGGCGCACGAGATAGGCGGCCTGGGTGCGCGGGGTGAGATTCCCGGGCGTAGTGGCCGGATAACAGGCCTCGTAACACTGGCGCAAAGGCACGTCCTTGTAGCCGTAGTGATCGAGCAGCGTCCGCTCCATCCACAGCGAGGAATTGTTGCAGAGCCAGTCCAAAGGTTGGCTTTCCGGCCGGTGCATGAAACTGGGGGACTCGTTGCCATAGGTTCCCATCAGCTCCCGAGGGAATTTACGGATCAGGAAGGGTTCCAGGGTCGGGATATTGGTGTTCCCGAAATAGATCTCCGTGCCCGGCAGTTCCTTGAGGACCGCCCGGGCGGAGGCCTCGCCGATGCGCCACAGTTCCTTGAACTTTCGCTCCTCCTCTGCGCTGAAGCGATAGGCCGGTCTGCCCGTGAACATATCCGGTACGCGCATGCAGTGGAGTCCGGAAACGACGCTCTCGTGAAAGACCATCAAGCGCTTCACCGCGGAGAAGTCCGGGTTGAAGGCGCTGGCCGAATCCCGGAGCTTGGCCGCAGACCCTTCGTCCCAGGCAGCGATGGTGAAATCGTTGCCGTTCACGACGCCGTATTTCTTGCGCGCTTCGCTGCTGTAGCCGCGGCTATGGAACATGCCGTAACGCAGTCCGGCCTTGGTGTAGAGCGGGCCCACCACGTCCGCGTCATCAGGCGTAAAATGCGCTCCCCCAAAATCCCAGGTTCCGAAAGGCGACTCTGCCCTGTGCTTTCTGGTATCGGCCGGCAGCAGCGCAAAGCTCGTGTCGCGCCGCAGCGACGGCAAATGGTCCACCTTGAGCGTCACGGTCAGGTCGTGGTAGCCCCGCCTTGAGACCTTGACGGGCACCTCAAAGGTCCTGCTTTCCAGGGGCTTGAGGGAGAACTCCACTACGGGAACGGAGGTCGCGTGGCCCTCGGCATCCCTGGCCTCCGCTTCCAGAGCGCAGATCTGCGGGGTGGTTGTGATATTCCTGAGAGTGACTTGAAACGCCGGCACCTGCGGTTCATTGAAGACGTGGCCAGACTCGCGGCTGCCGACCTCCATTTCCACGGGCGCCTTCATGAAGGTCATCCCATAGATGCGCACGCCGCTGGGTAAGCCCAGCGGCCGCAGGTTGAAGCGACAAGGGTCGGGACGGCGGATGGCCAGCCGCAGCTCCTTGGTCACCTCCACGTCCAGGAATTCCACGGGGGCAGGCGGTCCGGAGCGCTGCCAGTCCGCGGCGTAGGGCTGCAAAGGCGCGCGGAAGTCCTGGGCGATAGCCGCACCCAGCGGGATGCGCAACAGGTAGATGGAGCCGCCTTTGGCGGGGAGGGTCTTTAAGACGTTAGCGCCTCCCCCAGCCCCGCGGCGCGGCACTTGCGCCGCGAAATCGTGATACACCACGCGGTGGAAGCCGTTGATGATCCCCATGCGAAAAGTGACCACCGGTGACAGGCTTTCATCATCGTCGGTCGCCGCCAACAGATAGACGGCGGCGTAATCGGCGACCGGAACCTGAAAGATGGGGCGGCGCGCGTCCGCTGGCTCAGGCTTCGAGTCGTAGGCCGCGTAGAAGTCCGCTGGATCGCTTTTCCAGTCGCTCCAACCGGCGTCTTTCAGGAACAAATGGTCTGCGCCGGCCTTTTGCACCCATTGAAAAGGAACGCCATCCAGGGATAGCTTCCCGTTTTGGAGCGCCTCACCTCGCCATCCGTTGGCATAGGCGTCCAGGGGAACCGTCACGTACAGGTCAGGCCTGTTCGTGTCTTGGCGAACGGCCGTGGTGTTTCCTTGAGCGCACAGGTGGGTCATCATCAGTCCTCCAAACAACAGGGTCCACGATGTTTTCATGAGAGCACCGCCGTTTACTTCATGGCGATCTTGACGAAGTCGGTGCTGTCGAGGGGCAAAGAAAAGCTGATTTGATTCGGGGCCTCGACCTTATGCTCCAACTTACCGTGATGAACGGATACGACGTCCTTGACTGCTCCGCTCACGCGCACGCCTAATTTAAGGCTGGCGATAGGTTGCAGGGTGTGGTTCGCCAAGGGGATCAATATTCCGCGGCTGCACTCCATGCAGGTAGCGTCCACCAGTGGGGAGCTGCACTGGATGGGAAGTTCAACTCCGGCTTCTAGCACGGGAGCGGTGATGAAGTCGCGGGCATCGGACGGATATTCCCATGGGTTGTAGGACTTTTCGAGCAGGTCGGACGTCGAGCGGTTGCGGCGGTCCAAGGCCTGCTTGATATAGTGCAGCGAGGGAAGGAACCCGTAGCAGATGACGGTTCCTTTGCCGGCCTTGCCCTTGATGATAGCCGCGGAGCCATCGGCATAGGTGCCCAGGATCTGACCCGCCTCCAACTTCCCGTTCTTGAAGCCCTGCTTCACGGAAAGAACCTCAAAGGATCCCGTGGCGGTTTTCACGGTATCTTGAACGGCGAGGTTGGCCAGTCCGCGTCCCTCGGCGTTGCGGGCCTCGAATTGCTGCACGGCATCGCGCCCCACGGGAAGCAATTCAGCGATGGTCGTCAGGTCGCGGTTGTATTCGTCTTGAGAAGCGGCTCCAGCCGTCATGACGAGGGTGCCGCCCTCCAGCACCCACTGCTTCAGTTTCTGGGCGCCAGCCGAAGAGAGATTGGGGCCGGAGAGGTAGCAGACCTTGTAATCCTTCAGGAAACCGTCAGCCGCTTCGGATTCGTGAACGATGTCCACGGGCACCTGCGCGTGCGTCAGCGCCAGCCAGTTGTGCATGCGGTCGAAGCCATAGGCGTGGTTCTTGTTCAAGGTCCAGATGTCGCTGGCCGAGGAATAGAGCAGGGCCGTCTGCGCCTTTCTGGGCCGCGCCTCCAGGAGCCATTCCTCGACGGCTCCGATCTCGCGGATGACCTCGGCCAGACCGTACCATTCTCTGGGACTCTGGATCAGCATGCCTTTTTCGTGCCCGCCCCAGGCCGCCCCGTAATAGAAGCCATCCAGGATTTTGGCTCCGCGCGACACCAGACCCATGGCCTTGAGCTTGAGGTCCAACGACTTGCGCCCGTCGCAAATGATGAGGAAGCTCCCCAAGGTCTGACCGTGTTTGCGCGCCGCATCACGCATGAGCTGGGCGTTGAAGGCGCCGCATTGAAAAGTGGAGCTGATGTTGGCCCAGTCCTCGCCCCAGACGGCGTTCTGCTGGGTGCCGTGGAGGATCTCGAAGTAGTCCACTCCCTGGGCATAGAAGTTGGCCGAATACACCGCCCCATCGCTGAAATTGGCGGCGGCGAGGAACTGGGTCTGCCAGATATCGGAGAGGACGTTTTTCTGGTGGACCATGAACTCCCCCAGGGCGTGGGAGCGAAAGCGCTGGGTGAAGTAGTACAGGGCCGGATGGGATTCCCGCTGCGCTTCCGTAGCAGGACGCACCTCGTCCCAGGAAGCTACCAGCAGATCCTCCGGGGATTTGCCCAAGGATTTGACCCATGCCTTAAAGGCTGCTATGGAGGCTTCATCCCGGCTCAAGAGGTCCAGAGTCTCGCCGACGGGCTCATCCATCAGGTTGATGTAGGTCAACTCATCCGGCCTTAGTCCGCGCCTTTTGTTCTCTTGGTAATGGATTCCACCCCATTCCTTCATCTTTCCGGTATCAGGACTGGAGAAACTGCTCTTGGGATACCAGATGTTGCCGTTGATGAATTTCTTGGGCAGCCCGAAGCTCTCGAAGTAGCGGTGCCAGTCCAGCCCGCCGTCCGACTTGATGCCCACCCCGTTGAATCCGAAATGACGCACCGTGCGCAGCTCCCGATTGCACACATCGCGGTCAAACTTATCTGGAAGCAGGTTCATGGTGACATAGAAAGGGAAACGCGCGGGGACTTCGCCAAGGGTGGGCCACTTCATGGCATCGGCGATGGCTCCGGTGGCTTCGGCCATCTCCCTATCGGTCCTGAGTTTGGCGATGTTTTCCGGGGAATCGAGGCTCGCGGGTACGAGGATATTGATGGTGGACGGACTGTAGTGGACCTGGATCGCCTTGACGACGGCGTTATCCGCCGCCGCAGTGGCGAATTCCAGTACGGCATCGAAGGTGGGCGCCTTGACGCTGTAAGTAGTGTCTGGCGAGATCATGAGCCGCGCCCCGTGTTCGGAAACCATCCCCGTGATGTCGCACCACGGCGTGCGGTCTCCGTCCTTGAGCAGCGACTCCGGGCGCGTCGGGTCGTAGGTCTTTTCAAGGCCGTCCTTGGAGATGGCATAGTGCCCGGCTCCCGGCATCGCGAAGATGTGGACATGGAAGGGTTTTTCATAGCCTTTGCCCAGCGTGACGCGCAAGAAGATCTTGCGCTCCGGACCGGCGCCGGTGGCTTCATCCGCGCAGGGCTGATGAATTAAATTAGAGAAAAGCATCACGGCAAGGCCAAGCTGGAAGAAGTGCTTTTTCGGGCTCATTTTCTGTCCTCCTTATTTTTTCTCGCCAACGTTATGCGTAAACCGTGTGACGAAGTTTTAATTGCCACTGATCCTGTTAACCATGGGCGAATGGATTATAACGACGCAAAAATCATTATTTTTAAAAAATATTGTCATGCAAACACCCAAAAAAAGCATGAGAGACGGCCATCCGTTAATGGCGCGCGCTACGGCAGGAGAGAAACTCAGCAGATACTGGTCGCGGTCGCCACTTCTTTGAAGTAGAAGACGGGAAGCGGACTATCCAATGGGTGAGTGAGCTGAGCGTCGAGTTCTTCGATGCGCTTGATTTTTCCCACCGAAAGATCGTCCAGCCTGTTCCCCAGTTCTTCGTAGCGGGCCGCCAGCCAGCCCAGCCGTCCCTGAAGCACTTCGAGGCCGAAGGCCTTGTTGGCGGCCAGCCATATTTTCCTGAACGAGGACTGGAGCGCACTGATAGAGCTGAGCATTTTTGGAATCGCGGCGCGAACCTCGCGCAGGCCCTTGGGATCCTGTTGGCCATAAGCCTCCGCGAGTCGGCGCTGAAGCTCCGCTTTTAGCTCCAAGGTGCGAGCGATAAGGGCCGCGTGCCCAAGGTCGGCACAGGACGGTGTTCCCGCGAGCTTTTCAAGCCGGGTCGCGACGCGCGCCCAGCGCGCTTCCGCCTCCTGGAGGATGGCCGGTTGTTTTTTGCGCTGGTGGAACAGGTAGATGCCGAGCAGGGGATCGTCCCACAGCGTCAGGGAAGGTTCCAGGCCATCGGGGGCGTGAAGCTCCGAGGCGACGGTGTCCGTCGCGTAATCCCCGAGGCATGCAGCCGCATAGCGACGGGTGAGGGAATCACCGGTTCCGGTCTTTCCATAAGCCAGCTCCGCCGCGAAAGCCAGCCCTGGCCAGGCCGACTCAAATTCGCAGAAGGCGCCATCATCGCCCCAGATCGTGAACAGGATCTCCTTCAGACCGGCCGACCGGCAGGCTCGGATGCAAGGACCGGATCGCTTCTCGGTAAGGTTCCGGTCGTGCCAGAACTTTCCCCAGGTCCAAACGCCAGAGGCCATCATCGGCTCGCAGCCCATGGCGCGGTGGCGCGCGATCCAGTCGAGATAGAAGGCTTCGTCCTCGTGATAATAATCCCAATAAACAAGCCCGACTTCTCTGGGGATTTTTGCGGCTACTTCGGGAGGAATGCGGCATTGCTTATCGTAATAATGCCCCGTGGCACTGCCCATGCGGAAATACATATCCGACCAAATCATGGGAGCAAGTCCGTGCTTCTTGGCGGTTTCCACCACTCGCGCCAGATGGCGATTGAAGACGTCGAACCCGCGTTCGTAGCCATGGAGATCCATGAACCGTCCGCGAGCCAGATCATGAGCTTCATCCATGCCGATGTGGATCCTTTTGGACGAGCAGGCGCCCGCCCAAAAGGCCATCATCTTCTCGATGAGCTCGTAGGTGCGGGGTTCATCAACGAGCATCACCCCCGGGGTGTCCTTGATGCCGCCGTGCAGCACTCCGTTGATGTCGAGGACGCCGCCATAGGCGGACCACTTGAGGACCTGATCGAGGTGCCCGAGGGTCTGGATGCAAGGGACGAGTTCGATTCCCAGCGCGCGCGCATGGGCGTCCAGGTCCCGGATTTCATCCGCGCTGTAGGCCCCGCGCAGGTAGCCGAAATAGGGCTCGCCCGGCAGAGCATAGGTGTCCTCGGTGTACAGCATGGCCATGTTGTACCCGAGCAGGGCCAACTTCTCCAGCCAGAGCTTGAAGCGTTCCGGGCGCATCACGGCGTTGCGCGAGCAGTCGAGCATCATGCCCAGCGTGGTGAAGGAGGTGGATTCGCTCGCGCTGCCACCCGCCGGCACGAGCCCGGCCCAGATGGCGCTCAGGGCGCGCAGCGCCCGGGAGATGTCGGAGTAATGGACGCGGATTTTTCCGGCGCGGTGCTCGGCGCTGTAGGACCCCGCGGTGGCGCCCAGGATGAACTCGACCTCAAGGCCTTTTCCCGCGCGTTTCTCATGGGAGATGGGACGACTCTTGCCCAGGATTTCGAGGGCCGGGAGCAGTTCGGCGGGTGTATGATCGCGCCGCCAGATCAGGTGATCCAGGGGGGTGCGGTTCGATGAAGCCATGGTTTCAATATTCATATTCTTCTCAATCCGGCGTTTTCGGTGAGCAATAATATCGGGTTCTTTTAGCGAAGGGATTGGGAGCACTAGTTGCCGCAACCCATTCAATAGCGTCGATATTCTCAACGTGACCGTCGAAGCAGCTTATAATCCCCAGATCCATATGGTAGGGAGGAAAGACGAGCAGAATTCCATAATAGTCCGCCCGGTATTTCATGTCGACGGGGGTGTCAGCGCCATCCTGCCATCCCCACGCCTCATTGGCGGAGGGTGGCCGTTGTTCGGGCTCGAAGAGCAGAACATCGTCAGCGCGAAATTGTTCGAGTCTGAATTGATAATCAGGGGTAAGAGGGGGGCCGGACGGTGCTCCATAGTTATTTACGGCACTGTTCATCAGGTAACTGCTGATTTTATTCACACCGATTGTGAAGTCATAAGGACTTGAAGGACAGTGGAAGATGGCCTTGGAGTTTAGGTATGTCCAATACACACCCCCTTTGGCCCGATCCGCGTCGCTCGATTTGTAGGGCGCGGTGATCCAATCTGAGTAGGCATTGAGGCCGTCATAGAGCCAACCGCGACGCTGGTCTGGTGGAAGTGTATAGCCGGCATACCCGTCCCATTCGTAGGTTCCCCAATTGGATAAGGCCGTCATGCCATTGGAGTCATCGGCGTAGAAGTTTGTGGCTATTCCGATCTGATGATGATTGTTTTTGCACGCCACCAGATAGGCATTCTGCCGCGCCCGTTTTAAGGCCGGCATGATCATGGAAACCAGTATGGCAATGATCGCCACTACGACCAATAGCTCGATGAGCGTGAAATATTTTACAGCCCAATCTCCGCGATGGCGCATCTCAATTTTCCTCCTCTACGCGATCCGCCCGTTGGCCGGCAGTGCCGCTGGACTCCCGGATCGTCAAGCGCGGCTCAAAAATCATTTTTTTTGCCTTCCAAGGGCCCTGTGAACTCATTTTTTCGAGTAATATTTCCACCAGGCGCTGGGAAACCCCCGCGATGGGGAACTTGACGGTGGTCAGAGCCGGGATGGTGTACCGCGCTAGCTTGATGTCGTCAAATCCCACTACGGCGAGATCTTCCGGAATCCTCAGTCCGGCATCCGCTGCCGCCCTGAGGGCTCCCATCGCGGTCATGTCATTATGGCAGAAAATCGCCGTTGGAGGGGTGCCCTGTAACAATATCTTCCGCAGGCCTTCGTAGCCAACCTGCAACAGCCCCAAACCGTCCACGATCCATTTATCCGGCACGGCCATTCCGCGCCTGGCCAGTTCGGCGACGTAGCCCTGATATCTTTTGGCCAGCCGCCCCGTGGGGCCGATGAATCCCATTGCAGTGTGTCCAAGACCGAAGAAATGCGAGGCCACCAGCCGCCCGCCTTGTTCTTCGTCCAGTCGCACGACGTCCATGTCAGCCCTTGGCTCGTCCTCGTCGCAGAAGACGACGGGGATGTTTTCTTGCTGCCACCTTGAGACCTCTTCAGGAGTCATGGGTTTTGAAATCACGCCATCCACGCCGCGCCGCAGGATGTTTTCCCGCGCTTTTTGATGCTCCTCAGGCGTGCCTGCCGCGAAGAAAAGTCCCGCGTAATCCTCCTGGTCCATGAGCCGGCGCAGTTCTTCGATCATTTCAGAATAGAAGGGGTCCGCCAGCGAAGGCAGAAGGACGCCGATGGTCAGGGTTTTCCCCATGACCAGGCATTTGGCGGAGTAGTTGGGCCGATAACCGATACGGCGGGCATACGCCTGGATTTCGCGCCGCGTTTCCGCTTTTAACTTGGGGGAGTCAGCCAAGCCCATGCTGACCGTCCCAACGGAGAAATGCAGCGCCTGGGCGATTTGTTTGATGGTCATATTTGAAACGTTTCAATTATATGGGATTTAAATTTTAAATCAAGAGCTGTGGGGCCTATTTTATCGGTGTCGACCATCGTTAATCTCACGAGGGAGGTGATACGCCTAAGCTAAAAAAAATCACATTCGTTATTCTTATGGACCTTTATTCCCACGATTCCGCTACGGCATCCTTTTGACTTTCCCCAAAAAATCATATAAGAATGGTGAATTCTCAGCGGGTGTAATTCAGCGGTAGAATGCCAGCTTCCCAAGCTGGACGTCGCCGGTTCGATCCCGGTCGCCCGCTCTTGCGAGATCCCATCGGTCGGGTGGTGGACGGATCTGCCTGTCACGGTGGTGGAGAGAATTTCCGATTGTGGTGCTTCCAGATTTCACTTGGCACCACAGCCGGAGCCTCCGGCACTGGAAATTTCGCATGGGCGGCGTAGGGGGCATTCCAAATCTTGAACGCCACAAGGAAGTTTCCTTCGAGGCAAGCGTTCACCGGTTTTTAATCCGGAATTCAAGACGAGAGGGAAAAAGGGTTTGATCTGGAAAGCAGAAATAAGAGCTAGAAAACACGCGCCTGAGCCTTTTTTTATATCCGACGGCCCCAGAAAACTTTTCTATTTTTTCCTGTTTTCCTGCTTTCCAGATCCAAAATTCTTCGTATTTTAGACCCCCTGAACCATGACCCTTCGATTTCGGCATGCTGGCTTTGGGACTTGGCAACGAGGGGAAAAGGGGCGCCGCGCGTCTGAGCCAGGGGCAAATCCGGCTGGCAAGGGAGGGCTGAACGCTGTTTTTCTAGGCTTCTCGGGTGTCAGCAGATAGTTTAGCCTTTGTTTATGGGGGTCTCACGGGAGCCAGATGAAAAAGGGTTGCAATCTTTCCGGGTCCCGTAAAAGGGCACCGTCAATATTCCCTATTTTTTCTGGAGGAAAGTATGGCTAAGAAAGGCAATGGTCCCATGACCAAGAGCGCGATCATCGCGGCTTTGGCGGACAAGAGCGGGCTCGCGAAGAAGCAGATCGCTCAGATTGTCGCCGACTTGGTGGAACTGGCTTACAAGGAGGCCAAGAAGGCCTTCACGATCCCGGGTCTCGGCAAGCTTGTGGTAGTCAAGAGGAAGGCCCGCATGGGCCGTAATCCCGCCACCGGCGAAACCATCAAGATTCCCGCCAAGACGGTTCTCAAATTCCGTATCGCCAAGGCTGCAAAGGACGCGATCCTTTGATCCGTGGCTGAGCCCGCGCGCGGTCCAAGACCCGCGCGGGCCTGTGCGTTAGCAAAACCCGCCGTTCGGCTGCGGCCGTAGGGCGGGTTTTTTTTTGCCTTGGCTTTGACTCGACCCGAAAGGAGGCTACTTGTAGCCGGCGCGATCCATGAGGATAAGGGCTTGTTTCTGGTTTTCCCCAGCCTGGGCCAGGGGGGTGTTGCTGGTCTTGGGCATGTGGCTGTACAGAATATTCGCAGAAGCAGTAAGTTCGTTGTTGGTATCGGCGAAGATCCGTTGTCCCTCCGAAGTGGCCAGCCACTCGATGAGGGCCACGGCATCGGCTTCGTTGTGGGCAAAGCGCGTGATCCCGGCGCCGCAGATGTTGACGCACGCGCCGCCGCCATTCTGGTCGGGCCAAAAAATGGCCAGGGGCGCATCCGGCACCTTTTCCATGAACCGCAAGAAATCGCTAGAATCAACGATACCCACGTCGCCCTGGCCGGCGACGAGGGCCTGCAGGAGCGCCGCGCCATCGGCAAAGCCCGCGGCGGCCAGGTTGGCCAGCCAGCCCTTGAGGATGGTCTCGGTCCGCGCCTCTCCGTGGTCGGCGATGAGGAGCGCCACCATCGAGGGGTTGCCCTCCGTCCTGGCGGCGGGTAGCAGCAAGCGTCCCTTCCACTTGGGATCGGCGAGGTCCGCGTAGGACGCAAGGAATTCGGGTTTGATTTTCTCATTGTTGTACGCGATGACGCGCGCGCGCTTGGAAATCGCGAACCATTCGTTTCCAGGATCGCGCAAATGCGCGGGGATACTGCCTTCCAGGCTTTCAGAGGCCAGGGGCTTCAGCACGCCATGCTGCGAGGCCGCGCAGAGGTCGCCGACATCGGTGGCGAGGAACACGTCGGCTCTGGAAGTAGCGCCTTCAGCGACGATCTTTATCAGCAAAGCGCCCGCATCCTCGCAGACGCACTCTATTTGAACGCCGTGCTTGCGAGCGAAGGCGTCGAGAGCCGGCCTAATAAGGCTTTCCTGACGAGTCGAGAAGACGGTGATTTTCCGCGTTTCCTTCTCCCCACAGCCGCTGAGCAAGGCTGCCAAAACGAGAAGCGGCAGGGCGTGGCGCCAGAGATTTTTCATTTTCAGCTTTTTCAGAGGTGCCACCTCCGCCTACTGGTAGAGGTCAGCCAGCAGGCCCTTGATGAGGCCGACTTTTTCGAGGATCTGGATGGCCTGGGATTCCTTGTCCATGACCAGCTTGGTGAGGGATTCGAGGGCGGCGTCCACCTTTTCGACGATGAGTTGCGAGGAGTAGTCCCCGGCGGCGTCGGTAAAGCTGCTGGCCTTTACCTTGAAGGTGCCGCGGTTGGCTTTGGCGACGAACTCTTGGACCTTTTTCTTGTAGAGCTCGAGCTGTGGCAGGCTGCGGAAATGACCGAGTCGCTCGCCCTCGCGCTGGATGGTGCGGATAAGGTCGCCCAGTTCCTGCTTGAGATGCGCGTCGCCCACGCGGTCCAGGCAGTCTTCGAAAATGGCGCGCTCGCGCTCGCCCACGGCGCGCGCGCGGCGGCGATGCTCCTGCAAGCGCCGGCGCGAAACCGGGGAGAGGTCAGGAATTTCGCTCAGCGAGGATCTCCTGGTAAAGGTCGTGCAGTTGGCGGGTGGTCTTGGCGGTATCATAAAACTCGCCCGCTATTTTTCGAGCCCGTTCAGCAAGATGGGCCCGCGGCGAGAAATTCAAGGCCGCCCAGCGCAATCCGGCGGCGATGTTCTCGGGGCTGGCATCTTCCATCATGTGGAATACCTCGGCATGGCGCGCGAACTCGCGCAATCCGCCTACGCCGGTGGCCAGTACCGGGAGCCCCGCGGCGAAGGACTCGATCACCGCCATGCCGAACCCCTCCAGGGCGCGGCTGGGCACCACCATGCAATCGTGGGCAGCCAGCAGCCTTAAAAGTTCATGGTGCTCCACGCGACCAGCGAAGTGCACGCGGCCCCGCAGGGCGGGCTCATCGGCTTGTGCGCGCAAGGCCGGCTCCATGCGTCCCGTTCCCACGAGTGTCAGGGTCGGCGGCATGGCACCCTGCACGTCGGCCACAGCCTGAAGCAGCGCGTCGAGACCCATGCGCGGCTCCAGACGGCGCACCGCGATAAAGCGGAACGCTGGCGATTCCTTCTCGGCGCCTGAAGCGGGGAGGTGCCACTCCACGCTATGGATGGAGCCGGGGATAACGCGCACGTCCATTTTCGGGAAGCGCGCCCGCAACAGCTCGCGCGAATACTCGCTGAGCGCCACGGCGCGCGGCATGCGCGCCAGCACCGCGTGCTCCAGTCGCGCCTTCACCCGGCAGGCCCAACTCTCCAGGCCCGGCTGTGCTTCGGCGTGCAGGGCTTTTTCCGCTCCCCAGAAGCTGTGAAAATGGTAGAGGCGCGGAAAACCGCATGGCAGAACGCCCAGGGCCAGGGCGCCCACCAGCGGCTGATGAATGTGGACGAGGTCGGGGCGGAAAGCCAGGAAGCGTCGTCGCAGGAGGGCGGCGAGGCCGGGGAGATAGCCCACGGACTTGTAGCGCAGCCGGTGCCAGGGGAATTGCAGATTTTCGTCGGCGGCGAGGCCGGGGTAGCCGGAAACCAGCTCAAACTCCACCTTGGCGTCTTTAAGGCCGGCCAGACCGCGCATTTGCTCCAGCAGGACGCGGCTAGCGCCGCCCATGTCCCAGGTCGAGAAGTAATCGCTGAGAAAAAGAACCTTGTAAGCGTTCACGACAGGTGCGTATCCAAAAACCCAAATGCCAAGAAAAATTCAGTTAAGTCTTTGCGTTTTCGACTTGGGAAACCCTTACAGAATCATCACGGATGAGGGGCTAAATCCCCGGCACCAGGGGCCCGGAGGCCCCGGCCATCATCAAGCCAGGGTGTTGATAAGGTGCCCGCCAAGCCGCATCAGCGCTGCATCAGCTTCCTCGGGTTCGGGCAGCACGCGCTGCTTGCGGCGGTTCTTGGCCTTGCGCCGTTCCGTCTCTTGCCCCAGCGCCGACAGCTCCGCGTGCTCCTGGTGATTCACGCTGTTGCGCTGCACGTCTTCAAGTTCGCGGGTCTTCACCTCTCCGGTCGCCTGCTGCACGCGCGGCTGATCCACATGCTGCTGCTGCACATGTTGGGCATGCTGAGTCTGAGTCATGCTGCCCTGGATGTTCTGGACGAGGGACACTGATTTAAACCCCGGCAATTCGGGTCATTAAGGCAATTCTACCGCCACGGCGCCGCGAGTCAAGGGACCGGAAACGCGGCTTGGAGGCGTGGGAGAGCGGCTATCCTGGGTGGAAGAGCCGTGATTTCATGGCAAATCTCAAGAAATTCGGGAAGGCGGATGAGCGAAAAGGCGGAAGAAGAAGGGGGGGAGGAAAGGTCAGGGGCAGGTGGGTTTTATGCGATCTACATAACGCTGGGGGTCTTGGTGTTCTACGTGTTGTCGCCGGTTCCAGTAACTTGGGTTGTCACCCATTCCGGCCTGAATCGTAACGACCAGGTATCAGCGGTGTTCGCAATTATTTATGCCCCTTTAGATTGGGCCTACTATAACATCCCGGCAGCCAATGCCTTTTACGGGTGGCAACTTCGTTTCCTCGGGCTTATTTAACCCAATTATGGGGGATCGGGAAGGCTGATGAGCGATAAGGCGGAAGGCGAAGAGCCGGAAGAAAGGGGAGGGGCGGGAGGATTTTTCGCGATCTACATGACGCTGGGGGCTCTGGTGTTCTACGTGTTATCGCCCGCTCCGGTAATTTGGGTTTTCCTCCGGCTTGGCCTGCAGGATAACTACCACGCAAAAGCAGTGATCGAGATTTTTTATGCTCCGATAGGGTGGGCCTTTACAAACATTCCAGCAGCAAACGCTTTTTACGATTGGCAATTTCGTTTCCTCGGGCTTATCTAACCCAATTATGGGGATCGGGAAGGCTGATGAGCGATAAGGCGGAAGGCGAAGAGCCGGAAGAAAGGGAAGGGGCGGGTGGGTTTTTCGCGATCTACATGACGCTGGGGGTTTTGGTGTTCTACGTGTTGTCGCCCGCTCCGGTGGCTTGGATCTTCACCCAATTTGGTTTAAAACACAACGAACATGCCGTTGAGTTTTTCCATTTCATTTATGCACCCATAATTTGGGCGATCTTTAATATCTCGGCTGCCAATAAATTCTACATGTGGCAGTTTGATATTTTCGGGGTGCACTAAATAAAGAAACCCCCTGCGTTGATCCCTGCTATCCTCCGTCTAATGCTGGTGGCGGGACTTGAACCCGCACGCGGGTTAATGCCCGCACAGGATTTTAAGTCCTGGGTGTCTGCCGATTCCACCACACCAGCGTATTAAGCATCTTCGTTCTTCCTATTCTTTGGGGTCCTGGCGCTGCCGATTCCACCACACCAGCGTATTAAGCATCTTTGTTCATCCTATTCTTAGAGGTCCTGGCGCTGCCGATTCCACCCCACCAGCGTTTGTAGCATGTCTTCGTTCCTGCTATTCTTAGAGCCTGTTTAAAATGTGTCGTTCATGTCGCTTTTTAATATTTTATAAACAATATTTTACCACAGAGACACAGAGAGCACAGAGATAATATGAAGAAATACTGAAAATCGCTATTTTCGCCTCCGCATATTCTCAGTGTCCTCTGTGTCTCTGTGGTGAGTAAATTTATACTTTTTAATCAAGCTCTTAGAGGCCCTGGCGCTGCCGATACACCCACCAGCGTTTCGGGTCCCCGGCGCGTGCCTCACCCACCCGCGGGACGATTGCCCTCGATCTCGATTTTTAAGAAGACGTCGTCGCCCACCATCAGCTCGCCGGTGCCGAGCAGTTTGCTGAACTTGAGCCCGAAATCCTGGCGGTTGATGCGACCGTTGAGTTCCAGGCCGGCCTTGTCCATCTTCCAGTCGGCGACCTTGACGATGCCGCCGAAAGTGCCTTTGAGCGTTATTTCGCGGGTCTGGCCGCACAGGGTGAGGTCCCCGGTGATGGTGACGTTTTCCCCGTCATGCACCACATTCTTGCTTTTGAAAGTAATGGCCGCGAATTTCGCGGTGTTGAGGAACTCGTCGCTGCGCAGGTGCTCGTCGCGCTTCGCGTTGTCGGTGTCCACGCTGGCGGTCTCGATATTGGCCTCGGCGGCGACCAGTTTGCCGGCCTTGACCATGATTTTGCCCGTGAAGGTGTCGAACTTCCCGGAGACCCAGGAGATGCCGAGGTGCTTGACCTTGAAGCCCAAAGTGGTGTGATCCTTGTCCAGTTCAAAAGCGGAGATGGCGTCTTCCGTGCCTTTGGCATCCGCGAAAATTCCGGGCAGGCCGGAAAAGCCGGAAAACAAAAGACCGGTCAGCAGGACGAGGAGCCAAGTGCGTTTCATGAGTTGCCTTTCGTGGGGAAGAAGTATTGCCGCGGGCATTTTCGCACGACACTGGAGAGGTAAAGCCCGCGCGTCATTTTTTGGCTCATCCGACTAATGCGTACTTCGGGGCAGTGTCTTCCCTGTTTTTCTTGGTCCTCAGCGCTCCAAACTCGGGAGCATCCACAGATTACACAGATTTGCACTGATTAAAAAGCTGCCCAGCTTGAATATTATCTGTGCTAATCTGTGTTCTCAGTGGATAATTTCCCCGGTGGCGCGTTTTGGTTCGGGCTCTGCCGGGTTAGGGCAAATATCTTAAATCGGATGAGCCATATTTCACATGACCGCGCGCACGGCATAATCCCAGGGTGAGTGAATCCCTGGAATTCCCCTGCCGGCTGCACATTGCCGGCGGCTGGGTGAACGCGGCCTCGGGGCGCACCCTTTCCATCCTCAACCCCGCCGACCACGGCGAAGTGGCCTCCGTGCCTTGTGGCGGCGCTGATGAGGCTTCGGCGGCGGTGGCGGCCGCCACCCAGGCGCTGCCAGGCTGGAGGGCGACTCCCGCTCCCGCCCGTGGGGACTGTCTGCGGCGCCTCCACGACCTGCTCATCGCCCACCGCGAACCCTTGGCGAGCCTGCTCACCCTGGAGCAGGGCAAGCCCTTGCCGCAGGCGCGCGCCGAGGTGGACTACGCCGCGAGTTTCTACCTGTGGTATGCCGAGGAAGCGCGGCGCATTTGCGGCTTTACCATCCCGCACCGCGAAGCGGGCAAGACCGCCATGGTGGAATACCAGCCCGTGGGGGTCATTGCGGCCATCACGCCCTGGAATTTTCCCCTGGCCATGGGGGCGAAGAAGATAGCCGCCGCCCTGGCCGCCGGCTGCACCGCCGTGTGGAAGCCTTCGGAGGAGACGCCGCTCATGGCCCTGGCCACGGCGTGGCTGGCGGCGCGCGCCGGCCTGCCCGCGGGAGTGCTCAACGTGGTCTTCGGAGACGCTGCCGCCATCGGTGAACGCTGGATGGAGGAAGCGGCGGTGCTGGCTTTGTCATTCACGGGTTCAACGCGCACCGGCCTGCTGCTCCTGCGACAGGCGGCGGCCACCTTGAAGAGAGTTCAGCTTGAACTCGGCGGCAACGCCCCTTTCATCGTCCTCGAAGACGCCGACCTCGACCTCGCCAGCGAGGACTTCATGAAGCTAAAATTCTTGGTCAGCGGGCAGGTGTGCGTGACGGCCAACCGCCTGCTGGTGCAGCGCCGCATCGAGGAGGAATTCACGCACCGTCTCACGGAGCGCCTGCGGGCTCTCAGGATCGGCCCCGGCTTGGAGGAGGGCGTGGAAGTCGGCCCGCTCATCAACGAGGCGGGCGTGAAGAAAGTCGAATCTCTCGTTGAAGATGCCTGCCGTTCCGGAGCCAGGCTGCTTTATTCCGCCGATCTGCCCCCCGCCCTCGACCGCAGTTGTTTCTACCCGCCCACCCTGCTGGCCGGGGTGAACCAGAACCAGCGCATCGCGCGCGAGGAGATTTTCGGCCCGGTGGTGGCGATGCAGGCCTTCGCCAGCGAGGAAGAAGCCCTCACCCGCGCCAACGATACCGAGTATGGCCTGGCGGCCTACGTGTACTCCCGCGACGTGGAGCGCGCGACGGAGTTGGCGCGGCGCATCGAGGCCGGCATCGTGGGAGTGAACGACCCGCGACCGCTGCGCGCCGAGGTGCCTTTCGGAGGCATCAAAATGAGCGGCTTCGGGCGCGAAGGCGGACGCGAGGGGCTGATGGAATTCCTGGAGTGCCGGGTCATCGGCGTGCGCCGCGCACCGCGGGCCAAATAAAGGCGCCTCCCGCCGTTTGGAGGAGCTTCTGCGTTTTCGCCATTTCCGCCGTCCTTGTTTGCTTGTCGGGGCCGTAACCGGAGAAGCGCAGCAGGCCGTTCTGGGCTTCCTGCTCGCTGAGACGCGCGAGTTCACCGGTTCGCGGGACGTCCCCTGTCTGGTGGTAGAATGCCCCGATGCCCTTCGTCGCGGTCCCTAAGGATTTGCCGAGTTCCCCCAAGGGGATCGGGGAGAAGGGTCTGCCCCCCTGGAACCTCCCCATCGAAGCGCAGGCCGAATGGTGGACGCGCCACGTGGGCGGCGAGGCCTACCGCTTTCGCCAGTTCCGCGATTGGGTTTACGGCAAGTTCACGCTGGATCCCGCCGCCATGGGCAATCTGCCGGCGGATGTGCGCCGGCGCTTGGGTGAAGCGTACACTCCGGTCCTCGCGCCGGTCGAGCGGCGCGAAGCGTGCGACGGCAGCGCCCACAAAATCGTTTTTTCCTGCCGTGACGGCGCGCGTCTCGAAAGCGTGCTGCTGCGCAGTGGCGAGCGGCGCACGGTGTGCCTGTCCACGCAAATCGGCTGCGCCATGGGCTGCCGCTTCTGCCACACCGGTCTTTACGGCTTGAAGCGCAACCTGGAATCCTCAGAAATCGTCGAGCAGGTGCTGCGCATCTCAGGCGGGGAGGGTGGGCGCGTCTCCAACATCGTGGTCATGGGCATGGGCGAGCCCATGCACAACTACGCAAACCTTATGCAAGCGCTGCGCGTGTTGAATCATCCCGAGGGCGCCGGCATCGCCGCGCGCCGCATCACCATCTCCACGTCGGGGGTTCCGAAAGGCATCCTGAAGCTGGCGGAGGAGCCCGAGCAATGGGGACTGGCCGTGAGCCTGCACGCCCCCGAGGATCGCCTGCGGGCCCAGCTCATGCCCGTGAATCGCGCCATGCCCATCGCCCGGCTCATGGAAGAAGTGGACGACTACCTCAAAAAGACCGGCCGGCGCGTCACCTTCGAGTACATCCTGCTGGAAGGGGTCAACGCGGGGCCCGAGCAGGCGCGCCTGCTGGCCAAGCTGCTGCGCGGGCGACTGTGCCACGTGAACCTCATCCCCTACAATCCAGTGCCCGCGCTGCCTTTCCGATCAGCGCCCATGGAGGCCTGCCGCGCTTTTCAGGACGAGCTAGAGGCCGTGGGCGTGGCCTGCACCATCCGCCACGAGCGGGGCCGCGACATCCTGGCCGCCTGCGGCCAGCTCGCGCATCGCGATCCCGCGGCGGTTGCCGGAGCTTCCGAAAAAGTATAAAGTCGGGGCATGTCCGAGGAGGTTCACGGCGGCGCGGTGGGAAACGGCGAGAAATCCGGGCGCGAGGAGCTTGCCGCCGAGAACGAACGCCTGAAGCGTGAACTGGCCGAATTGCGGCTCGCCAAACGCGATTATTCGAGCCTGCTCATCCCGCTCGCCGTCGCCCTGAGCTCGGAGAAGAACTACCGCCGCTTGCTGGAGCGTATCCTGGTGGGCGCGAAGGACCTCTGCAACGCCGATGGCGGCACCCTTTACATCCTAGATGGGGACGGCCTCAAGTTCGAGATCGTGCACAACGACACGCTGCGGCTCGCCAAGGGCGGAGTTTCCGACGAGGAGGTGCTCTTTCCGCCGGTCCCGCTCCACGATCCCCAGACCGGAGCGCCCAATCACCACAACGTGGCCACCCACGCGGCGCTCACCGGCAAGTCCATCAACACCCCGGACGCCTACGCCGCCGCGGGTTTCGACTTCTCGGGCACGCGGACCTTCGACCACATCTACGGCTATCGCTCCGTCTCCTTTCTCACCGTGCCGCTCAAGAACCATTTCAACGAGGTCATCGGCGTTTTGCAGCTCATCAACGCCCGCGCTGAATTCGAGCGCGTGACGCCCTTCGAACCCGAGTTGCAGCGCGTGGTGGAGTCGCTGTCCGCCCTCGCCGCGGCGGCCTTGGAAAACAGCCTGCTCATCCAGGCCCAGAAGGACCTTTTCGAGTCCTTCATCCGCGCCATCTGTTTCGCCATAGACGAGAAGTCCCCTTACACCGGGGGGCATTGCAAGCGCGTGCCGGTGCTCACCGAGTTCATCGCGCGCGCCGCCAGCGAGGCGCGCACCGGGCCGCTCGCCGATTTCCGCTTGAGCGCCGGCGAGCTGGAGGAACTATCCACCGCCGCCTGGCTCCACGATATCGGCAAGATCACCACTCCCGAACACATCGTGGACAAGGCCACCAAACTCGAGACCATCCGCGATCGCATCCACGAGCTGGATCTGCGTTTCGAGCTGCTCAAGCGGGAAGCGGAGTTGCGCTGCCTGCGCCACGGCCAGGAACCGGGCGCAGACGCGCGCGCCCTGGAGCGCGAGCTCGCCGCCGAGCGCCAGGCGCTGGACGCGGATCGCGATTTCATCCGCCGCATGAACCTCGGGGGGGAATCCATGGCGGAAGAGGACATGGAGCGCGTGCGCGCCATCGCCGCGCGCGCCTTCCACACGCCCGCCGGCCGCGAGGAGAAGCTGCTCACCGAGGACGAGGTTTACAACCTGTGCGTGGCGCGCGGTACGCTCACCGAACGCGACCGGCGCGTCATCGCCCACCACGTCCAGGTCACCCTCGACCTGCTGGGCCGGCTGCCCTTTCCCAAGCACCTGCGACGCGTTCCCGAATACGCCGGCTGCCACCACGAGAAGCTCGACGGCACCGGCTACCCGCGCGGCCTCACCGCGGACCGCATGCCGCTGCCGGCGCGCATCGTCGCCGTCGCCGATATTTTCGAGGCGCTCACCGCCGGCGACCGGCCCTACAAGAAGGCCAAGACCCTGAGCGAGACGCTCGCCATCATGAAGCACATGAAGCGGGATCGGCACATTGACCGCGACTTTTTCGACGCCTTCCTGCTCTCGGGCCATTGGCGCGCCTACGCCGAGAAGTACCTGCGCCCCGAGCAACTCGACGTCGAGGACGTCACGCCGTATCTGGGGTGAAGAAGCGCCTGGCCTAATAACCCGGCGGGTCCAAAATGCGAAGACAGAATTTGAATCTGGAACTCAGGAACTCAGGAAAAAATACAGGGGAAGAATTGTCGTGTTCCCATGAATCTTGCGCTCGAACTCTTTTTTCTGGCTCATCCGAATAATGCGTACTTTTCAAGAGTTTTCACACGGGTGCACGATCTGGCAAGGCGGGAACCCCATCGCAATACCGGGGGAATTTTTCCACAGATGACACAGATTGACACAGAAAGCAATCAATCGGGGCTGGCCTTTATCAGTGCCCATCGGTGTAATCTGTGGATAAATCTGAATTGAGAACACGGAGCATTAGGAAAAAACTGGGGGAGCGGACCCTGCCAGAGGTACGCATTCCTCGGATGAGCCTTTTTTTCTTTTCCTGCGTTCCTGAGCTCCAGATAAAACATTAATTTTTTGCCTGCGAGTGTTGCAGCGCTGGCGTATCAGCGAAAAGCCCGGCGGTACTCGCGGGGAGTCTTGCCTTTGAGGCGCCGGAATTGGCGGTTGAAGTTGGCGAGGTTGGCGTAGCCCGAGGCGAAGGCCACGCGCGTGATGGGATCCTCTCCACTCGCCAGCAGCCGGCAGGCGTGGGAGACGCGCAACTCCTCGAGGTAGGCGACGAAGCTGCGGCCCATGGCGCGGCGGAAGAAACGCGAAAAGGCCGACGGACTCAAGCCCGCCAATTCGGCCACCTCCCGTTGCGCGACGCTCCGCTGGAAGTGGCGGTTGATATGCTGACAGACGCGGTCCAGAAGTTTGCCCGTGCCGGCGTCCAGCGCCGCCACGGGTTTCTCGCCGGAGAGCCAGGCGGCCTCCTGATCCCCGGCCAGGGCGCCCAGGATGGCGACGAGTTCGAGCCAGGCAGCGAGTCCTTTGAGCTCGGGGAGCCGATCCAGCCGCGACCGTTGGGAAGCGGTGGCGGCGGGGCTGAAGAGCAGGCCGCGGCGCGATTTTTCAAGCAGGCGCGCCAGAGGCTCAGCCTCCGGGATGGCTTCGAGTCCGCCGCCGAAAAGCGCGGGCGAAAATTGCACGACCACGGCCTCATGGCTCCCGCCATTTTCAAGTGGCGGCGCGCTCCAGGTGTGCGGGAGGTTGGGGCCGATGAGGACGAGATCGCTGCCATCATAATCGCTGATGCCATCGCCTATGAAGCGCTGCCCGCGGCCGCTCGCAATGAAGGTGAGCTCGAATTCCGGGTGGTAGTGCCAGGCGAAGCCGTAGGAGGCCTCGATGCGGCGGAAGGCCTTGAAGCTGAGGCCCGATCCCAGGGACACCCATTCACGCGCTGGTTTCATGGTCAAATGGTACGTGGTTGTTTAAGTTTCCCAGGCTTCAGGGCAAAAATGTTACAAAAAAGTATCGGAATTGTCAATTGCCGCGCAGTTTTTACCTCTAGAGGATCTATCCTGTTTTGAGACAAAGCGAAGGAGATCACCATGAACGCCACCTGCATCAACGAGATCGAAACGCCTTGCGAGCTCTCCAAAGCCGATCGCGACCACTTCCGCGCCCAGGGCTACGTCAAGATCAAGGACCTGCTGAGCCCCGAGACCCTGGCGTATTACGAGCAGGCCATCACGCGCAAGGTCTTCGAACTCAACCGCACCCACGAGATTCCCCTGGAACAGCGCAGCACCTACGACAAGGCCTTCCTTCAGGTGACCAATGTCCTGGAGCACTGCGAGACAGTGCGCGAGCTGGTGATGAGCCCGCGCCTCGGGCGCCTCGCCGCCGAGCTCATGGGCACGCGCGGGGTGCGCCTCTACCACGATCAGGCGCTCTACAAGGAAGCCGGCGGCGGGCACACTCCCTGGCACGCCGACCAGCAGTACTGGCCGCTCGCGTCCGACCGGATCTGCACCTTATGGCTTCCGCTCCAGGCGGTCCCGCTGGAAATGGGGCCCCTCGCTTTCGCGCCGGGAAGCCACCGCTTCACCCAGGGCCGCGACCTCGAAATCTCCGATCACAGCGAGGCGACGCTGGCCCGCCTGCTGCCCGAGAACGGCTATGGCGACGCCGTGGAAGCCTTCGACCTCGGCGAGGGGAGCTTCCACTACGGCTGGACCTTTCACCATGCTCCGCCCAACCGCAGCGGCAAGCCGCGCCACGTCATGACCGTCATCTACATGGACGTGGATATGCGGCTCCAGGAACCGGAGAACTCCCGGCAGGTGAATGACCGCAACGGCTGGTGCCCCGGGATCAAGGTGGGCGACATCATTGATTCCCCCCGCAATCCGGTGATCTGGGAGGCCTGAAATTCGCGCGATTTTTCTCGGGCGAAATAGCGGAAAACTCCATGACAAATAGCAACCCTGCCGCACCCTATCCCGCCCCCGGCGGCAGCCGGGCGCGCGTCGTTCCCGCGAAA
>JAHFOS010000185.1 GCA_023261545.1 bacterium | reverse complement strand
CGGAGAGCATGGTGAGCATGGTGGACTTGCCGCAACCCGAGGGCCCGATCACCGCCACCAGCGCGCCGGTCTTGGCGGCGAAGGTGATGTCGTTGAGGATGCGGTTGCCATGGAAAGTGAGCGAGACGCCGGCGATGAGCAGCGCGGAAGAAGTGATGGGGAAACAGCAGACCTCGCCGCGGCTCGGCTTGAACAGCAGGCCGTGGCCCTCGACCACCTGCTCGCTGTTCTCCGCCATGTCGCGATCTTCGGTTTTGTCGGCGCGCTTCACCCCCAGCCGCAGCGTCTTGGCGTCGTTGCGGGCGACGATGAGGGATCCCGCGCCGCGGGGAACGGGAGCGAGCAGGCCCTCCCGCAGGGCGAGTTCAAGCCCTTCCTCGGGGACGGGGTGCACCTTGAAATGCGCGGGCAGGCCCGGCTCGCGGTGGGGCAGGCCGAAAATGAGGCGGCCCAGGTCATCGGGGCTGAAACGGCAAGCGGTGAGCACCGACTCCAGGAAGTAGGCGAGCTCGGGGCCGCCGGCGCTCGCCCCGGCGCCAGCGCGCATCTCCATGAGCGCCACCACCAGGGCCGCGCGCGAGGTGGAGTCGAGCTGTTTCTCGACCTGCTCCAGGAAAAGCAGGTGCACCCCCGGATTGGCGGCGCTCAGGGTGCGGAGGTTTCCGCACAGGCGCATCACCTGCTGGAAGGAGAGCAGGGCGAGCTGGCGGCGCGCGAAGCGCACCACGATGCTGTACACGGCGTCGTCTTCGTCCTTGATGTGGAAGTAAGCGCAATGCAGCACGGTGAGCTGCACGATCATTTCCCACAACGGCAGGGGCATGGCTTTTTCCTTGTGCATCATGTCCGAGAGCTGATTGCGCAGGATGTAGAGCCGCGCCATGGTTTTGCCGAAGTCCTCCTGGTGGCCGAAGACGAGGAACAGGTGGGGGTAGCTGCGCTGGGTGATGTGCAGGGTGGACCCCGTGGCCAGCACGTGCGCGGCATGCAACACGAGTTTCAGGGCGTCGTAGCGCGGGCGCGGATGCTCCTTGAGGAAGCGGTCGAGCCACAGGCACAGCAGCCGCAACTCGCCGTAGTCCATGTATTCCATGAGCCGCGCACAGCGCAGATAGACGGACTCGGCGTCCATGCCGGAGGCCGCGGCCATGCGCGCCGCGATGTCCCGGCAGAGCTTCTCGTCGAAGCTGACGCCGTGCCCGGCGCGCATGAACGCTTCGGCATCCTTGCTGACGGCTTCGCCGCGGCCCTGGTGGAGCTGGTAGAGGCTGAGGAAGACTTCGTAGAGTTTGGGATGCATCAGCCGTAGGCCAGGCGCGCGAGCTGGCGGAAGCCGTCCATGAGCGAGGGTTCAGCCTTCACCAGTTTATTGAAAGCGGCGAGCGACAGGAAATAGCACTCGGTGTGCTGCAGGGCCATGATGGCCGCCGCGCGTTTGGCCGCCTTGAGCATGGCGAGTTCGCCGAAATAGTCGCCGGCCTTGAGGAGCGTGGTGAACACCTCCTTGCCGCCGGCGGTGACGATCACCTTGAGCAAGCCCTCGATGCAGATGTAATAACCGTCGGGGTCGTCCCCCTGGCGGAAGACGAAGCCGTCGGTCGGATACACCTTGCGCTCGAAGGAACTGACGAAGCTGACCAAGCCGGAGGTCGAGAGGTGATCGCCGAAGGTGGTGAAGTTCTTGATGAAGTGGTAGGAGTCGAAGTGCGCGCTGAACTGGCCGTAGATGGCGGCGTCTCCGGGAGAGGCCAGGATGGCCACACGCATGGCGGGAATGGGCAGCGAGGCGACCAGCGTCTCCGCCGATGCCACCACCATGCACTCGTAGCCCAGGGGTTTCTGATAGAGGAAGGAGGCGCCGAAAGAATCTTTTTCGTAAAGGATGTTCTTGAGCTGCTCGCCCTGGGCGCTGCATTCGAGCACCTCGAGGTTCCCGGAAATAACGATGAAGAAGCGGTCGGCCTGCGCGCGGCCCTGGAAGACGATTTCGCGCGAGTGGTAGATTTCGAGCCGCGCCTCGCGCGCCATGCGCTCCTTGGCCCCGGCGCTGACCCAGCTCAACTCCGGCGTTTCCATCAGGTGGCGCAGGACGTTGATTTCGAGCATCCTAGGGCGCCGACCCGTTGCCGGCTATTTGGTCACCAGCGAAAAGTGGTAGTAGCCCCCCTTTTTGGGGACCTCGACCTTGAAGGTGTACTTGTCCATTTTTGCCGGCTTGTAGGTGACGCAGGCGAGCGGGCCGGTACCCTCGCCGGCGGCGAGCACCTTGCCGTCCTTGTCCTGGACCTGGAGCGTGATGGTTTCGACATCCTCGTCGCCCGCCACCACGGCGAGGTATTCCTGGTTGTCGAACATCTTTATTTTCTGATCGAGGACGCCCGCGGCGGCGAGGTAGCCGCGACGCTCGCCGCGCACATTGACGAAACCCTTGTCCTTGAAGGTGACGATTTTGGCCATGGCTTTCTCGGTGGCGGCTTGTTCCGAGGCGTAAACCAGGGCCGCCGCGGCCAGCAACAGCAGCAGCAAGAGGGGCAGTCGCTTCACGCGCGCCATCATTCCATGACCTTTTGCAGGAGCTCTTTCATCTGCTCAACCTCCGCCGCCTCCACCTTGCCGTCCTTGGCGACCGCGACGGCGCGGTCGTTCGCGGCCTTGAGGCTGAGGTAGTGGGGCTTTTCGCCCTCGCGTTTGAGGATCTTGGCGATGGCGCCGCCAAAATAGGTCAGCACGTCCTCCATGAAATAGACCGTGTGAAAGGCCGTGAGGTCCTGGGGCGGCCTGACGCTCAGTGTAGCGAGGTGCAGGCTTTCAAACCAGATGCCGAGTTCGAGCATCAGCCCGAGGTCCTCCACGCGGTTGCGGGTGGCCTCGTCGAGCTTTTTGGTGTCCTTGAGCAGGAACATGAGCGAGGAACGCGCCGAGGTGAAGGCCAGCATCAGCTCGCCGCGCTCCCACTTGGGATTGGCGATCATCTTGACGTACTGGCGATTGATCTCTGACTGCAGGGCCTCGGGCAATTCCAGACCCTTGATGCCGTCGTAGATTTTCTGGGCCAGGCTGAGCAGGACGGCGTTGTTCAGCTCCTTGAACTTGAAACCCGAGATGGCGAAGATGCGGCCCATGATGAAGCAGGCGCGCTGGGGATCTTTCTTGGCAAGCTCGCTCAGGTTGGTGCCGATGACCCTGGCCTCCTTTTCGCTGACGGTTATTTTGAGCCCCTGGTTTTCCGATGCGGAGAGGATTTCATTGGGACTGGGCAGGGCGAAAAAAGCATCTTCTTCCTCGTCGGCCCTGGCGTGGCCGGCCACCGCGAGCAGGGCCAAGGCGGCCCCTAACAACCACGCGCCCTGGATTCCTGAAAATTTCTTCATGGCACGGTTTGCAGGGTAGCGGGAACGCGGGGCTTTGCAATAGGCGCCTGGGTCTGCTTTTTATGGGGACCCGGGATAAAAGACCTTGAAAAATATAGGTTTCTTGAAGCATGCCCCCTGGTTTCCGCAAGTCCAAGTTGCCCTCGCGCCATCCATCCACCGCCCTGCTGGCCGCAGCTCTGCTCGCCGGCGCGTGGCTGCTCGCGGGTGAGGAGGGGGGCGGAGGATCGGTGGCCCCGCTCGCGGCCTCTGGCAACTCTGGAACTTTTTACAAAAGGGCGTGGTGGTATCGGGTCAAACAGCGCGCTGAGCCGGCACAGCCGATCCCGGCTTTCGACGTTCCGCGCGGGGAGAGTCCGAACCCGGAAAGAGTGACCGCACCAGCGGCGGCGGGCGAAGAAAAATCACAAAAGCCCGTTTTGCGCGAGGTTTTGAGCCGTCCGCTGCGCTCGGAGATCGATGAATTCCCGGCTTCCGAGCCGCTCGCACCGCCAGCGCCAGCCCGTCCCGTGGAAGCGCAGCCGGCTCGCGTGGCGGGAGCCCAAGAGGCCGCCAGACCACCGGAGAAAGCGGGAGAGAAAATCGGCGTGCCCGTGGAGGAAAAGAAATCCAAATCCGATTCTTTTTCTTGGCGGCACCTGTTCCAACGCCCTGGGGCGACCAAGGCTCCTGAGATTCCGCCAGGCGCCGCCGTGTCGCGGAGTCCTGCTCCCGAGGACGCGCCTACCGCGGCAAGGACCCAGAAACCAGCGGCCAGGTCGCGCCTGGGGGAAATGCCGCGCGCCCCAGCTCCAAAGTCCCCGGCTCCAGGCACGCCAGCCGGACATGATCCCGCCGCCGCGCCGGGTGCTGCCGCCGGGCCGCCACCCCCCGCGGCACTGCCGCGCGAGTTCATCCTGAATTCTCCCGCGTTGGAAAAACCCGCACGGCTCTCGAATTCGCGGGCCATCACCGATTACCTGCGCGAGCGCATGACGGCGGACCTGCAAATGCGGCTCAAGAAACTCGATCAAGCCCAGGCCGGTCCGGCGGCGTCGCCCCTGGCCGCTCCCGTCGAGAGTTCGCGTCGTAGGCCGGTAGAAGAATTCAAGCCGGCGCGGTTGAGCTACGGGATGGAGCAGGAACGCGGACGCCGTGTGCCCGTGGCGCCAGCGGAAAAAAGCGCGCCGCGCACGCCGCCGGCTTCTTCTGAGAAGAAGCGTGTTCAAGAGTTTATCCAGGGTTTCAAAGTCCAGCCGGAGCTTTCGGGGAAATCTGAGGCGACGCCTCCGGCCCAGGCGCCAGCCGCAAGGCCTTTGCCTGAAAGATCAGCGCCGGCTGTGCCTGCCGTCGAGATCAAAAAACCGGTGGCGAAAACGCCGGTGCCTGGAGTCATTAAAAATAATAGCGCAAAACCCGCGGGGAAAGAAAGCGCTGTTATTCGCGAGCCCCGCCAGCGCGAGCAGGCCGGCGCCGCCCCGGAGGCGTTGCGTTACAGCGCCGCTAAGGCCGAAGAAAAGCGCGGGCGGCAAGAAACACCGGCGCCGCTGGAGGAAAAGCCATCCCTTGCCGCTATTCCAGAACCCTTGCCGGCAACTGATTCCGCGCGCGCCACGCGCCGGCAGGAGTCCGAACTCAAGACCACCGTGGTGACCGTGACAAAGGCGCAAAGCAAAAAAAAAAGAAGCGGTCTTTCTGAGGTTTGGCGCAGAGCCAAGGAGGGCTTAAAAAACCGGCCTTTGAGCGGGGCGGGGGAAGTGCGCCGCGATGCGGCGGAAGCTTTCCTGGCCACGGAGATCACCCTCGACAAGCTGGAACCCGAGGCTCCGGCGGCCAAGACTCCGCCGCCCGCTCCGCCCGAGCGCGTGCGTCCGACGCCGGCACCGATAGGTGTGCCAGCATCCTCCGGAGTCGCGGCGACCGCCCCGGTTTCCGCGCGCAAGCCAGAGGCGCCGCCTGCCACGGTGGCGATGGCCGGCAACGCACAGCGGCCAGCGGCTCAGGATGCCGAAAAGTTGTGGTGGCTCCCGCGCCCGCGGCACGCGGGTCCTGAAGCCAAACCCGATCGCGGGAAGGAAGCGTCCTCCGTCGCCATGGGAACACATGGGGAGGCACCGGAGCGCGCGGCTGCCGCGCCACGGCCCGGGATCAGCGCGTGGCTCGGCTCCTTGCTGCGCAGACCCCTGCGCGCGGTGCCGGTGGAGCCCGTGAGGCAAGTCGGCGCGGATCTTGCCCGGCGCGTGCCAAGGACCACCGAGCCCGTGAAAAACGAGGAGATCCAGCTTCCCTTTACCTTGGAGGCTGGTCCGGAAGCCAAAGGAAAATCGCGGGGGTGGCGTGAAAACTCCGTGGCGACTGCCGCGCCGGAAACCGCGCCAGCGCCGCGCCGCGCCGGCGCCATTCCCCTGTCCGCCTCCCGGTCTTCGCTGCTGGCGAGCCGCATGAAAAAACTTGCGGGGCTTCATCCCCCCCGCGCCAGCGAAACAAGCCCGCCGCGCCTGCCGTCGGAAAGCAGCGCGTCCGAACAACCGCGTGAGCCGCCCGCCACGCGCAGGACCGAGAAATCGCTGAGCGACGGCACCCGGATTTCCTCTGAGGAGGGCGGCGAAGAATTGCGGCTGCCGCCTTTTTATTTTTCTGATTTACGCAAGTGGTTCCCCATGTTGGGCCAGAGCTGGTTCAGCCGCTATCCGCTGGAACCAGAGCCACGTTCCCGGCGCGCGGACGAGCCGGGCCTCTCCACCGCTTTCGCCTTCCCTGAGGCCACCGAGACGGACAAGGTTCGGCCTTTCCGCCTTTCCCTTGGCATCCTTAAGGTGCACCCGTTTTCGTTGCGGCAAACCCGCACCGTTCCGGAAGTTTTTGATCCCACGCGCCTCCCCTCCGATGATGGGTTGGACGAGCCCGCGCCCTTCCAACTGCAGCTCGGGTCCTGGTGGGCCGGCCTGTTTGCGCCCGCGCGCGAAGAAGCCATGGATTCCCAAGGGCAGCGGCGCTCGCCGGAAACAACCTCCGCGAGCGATATTGACAACCTGACGCTGCCGGAGCCCGTGACGGAGGTTTCCCCCCGTCCCCTTTTCGACCTCACGGGATTCTTTACTTCCCTGCGCTCGCGCCCCCTTGGCGAGAGCGCCTTGGACACCGGAATGGCGCGGCGCGGCGCGGTGCCCGATGAACCCACCCGGATTTTGCCGGGCCTCCAAACCGAGGGAGAAGACAAACACGGCTGGCAAGACGCTTCGCTGGCAGCCGCCGGGGAGAAAACCGTGGCGCGCCGCGGCGAGAAACCCCTGACGCACGATACCCCGCAATTCGCGGGCCGCTACAGGGAACATCAGGAGGCCCCGCCAGTCCCGCCAGCGGGGCGCCACGGCGAGGGTCTCGCGAGCGGCGCCATGACGGCGGAACTGAACCTCGCGCTCGACGATATTCCAGAGCGGGCTGGAGCACCGAAGCCGTGGTTCATCCATTGGTTTACCGAGGCGCTCGCGCACCCTTTCTATGGGCTCAGGGGTATGCGGCAACGGCAGGAGCCGACGAACCCGGTGCGCCCGCTCATTGTGGATGAGGAAGACCTGCGCGCGGCTCCGCCGCGGCGCGAGGTTGCCGCTCCTGATGCCACACGCCGGGTGGAAGAACCCGTGGCGCTGGCCGGCGCGACTCAGCGGCACGCGGCGCGGGATGTTGAGACTCAGGCCCGTGCTGCCGCCAAAGCCGGCACGGCGGACGCGGCTCTGCCATCCCTGGCCTCCGGCTATATCCCCCAGGAAGAGCCGCCTTCCCCGGAACACACCCTGGCCATGAAGGTGAAAGCGATGCTCTACAGAGCCGACAAAGAGGCCCTGGCCGCCAGCGGCGCGCCTGAAAAGCCGCGCGCGCCTCTGGTCGCACGCAGGATAGAAAAACCGCTGCGCGGCAGCGCCATGGCTTTCGCCGAAGATCGCGGCGAGGGGCCGCACCGCCCCTGGTTGCAGGACTGGTGGGCGACGCTCCTTTCCAGGCCGGGGACCCCAGTCGCAACCGCATCCCCCAGTGTGAGCGAGCGCCGGGCTGGCGAAACTTTTAAGGGAACTCGCATCGAGCTAGCAGCGGCGGGAAACGCGCAGGCCGCGAGCGCAAGCCGCGCGCTGGCCGGGAGAGCCGAGGAACGCGGGGCAGAGTCCGTGCCGCAGGACCTGGCCCGCCGCTACGGCACTCTTGAGCAAGGAAAGCAGCCTTCCGCTGTAGTTGGGGTGGGGACGTCGGTCCAAGACACGGTGGAAGCCAAGACATCGAGACGCCGCGCGGAGGAACCCTTCGCAGCGACGCCCGTGGCCATGGTGGAAGGCTCGTTCGCCGCCGCGGTTCCTCTGCCGGTTCCAGTTCCCGAGGTCGTGATTCCCCCGCTCCCCGGACTGCCACCGATTCCCAAGTCCGCGGTAGCGACCCAGGCAGGCCGCCGCGCGGAGGAACCCTTCGCGGAAACACCCGTCAGCCCGGCGGAAAAGCCCGCCGCCGTGGTTCCCGCGCCGCCGGTCGTGAGCGCCAAGCCCGCGCCGGCGAAGCCTGAAACCACTGCTCCGGCGCTCCCGGTGTCGGCGGTTGGAGCCAAAGTTGCAGGCCGCCGCGCGGAGGAACCCTTCACGGAAACGCCCGTCAGCCCGGCGGAAAAGCCCGCCGCCGTGGTTCCCGCGCCGCCGGTCGTGAGCGCCAAGCCCGCGCCGGCGAAGCCTGAAACCACTGCC
>JAHFOS010000184.1 GCA_023261545.1 bacterium | reverse complement strand
AGCGCCACGATCTCCGGAAATTCTCGCAGCGCGGCGCCTGAGACATCAGTGACGAGTTCCTCCAGCAGCCCGTAGCGCGCATTGGTGATGCGATCTTCGAGGAAGCGCGCGAAGCGATGGTAATCGAAGCCCGCCACCACACGTCCCTGCTCCGCGCGTACGGCGCTGAAATCCGTCTCGATTTCGGCCTGAAGGAGCAACCGCTGCGGCGCCTCACGTTCGTGCGGGTAGATGCCCGCGACGGCGCTGATTTCTAGGTCCGCGATGGTGATGAGCCCTGGCTGAGACATGCCTGCGACGCTAGCTCTTTATTCCTACTTTCAAGGTCAGCCTTGGCCGGATAGGGGCCAGTTTAGAATCCGACGCCACAGGGTGATTTGCACCGGTTTCAAGTTCCGCCGTCATAGGCGGGGAGGAGAGAGAGATGTTAGCGACTCAGGTCAAGCAGAAGGACGCGGTTTTCTACTTCGCGGCTTATCCCGCCGAGGATTTGCTGCGCAAGGTCCAGTTCATCAGCCGTTTTTACGGGGAAGGGGAATCCATCGCTCCCGAGCCAGCGGAGGCGGGCGATGAAATCGCCGCCTTCATTGGTCGTATCGAGCGCACGGACAAGGCCTTCCAGCGCGCGCTTTCGCGCCAAAAGGTGCACGCCATCCTCAATTTCTACGAGACGGCGGCCACCCAGCCTCCCATTCCGGGAACGGTGCTGCTGTTCACCTCCGAGATGCTGGCCTTCGATCCCATCGGCGGTCTCCAGAACGCGGGCAACATGACCGAGCCCGCGGGCAAATACCTCATCATTGACGGCCAGCACCGCCTGGCGGCTTTGCGATTCTATGTCCAGAAGCGCCCCGGTGAGGCCGCGGGCCTGCTCGTTCCCTGCCTGATCTTCGATGGCCGCAGCGAAGACTTCGCCGCGGAGATGTTCGTGATCATCAACTCCACCTCCACGCGCATCAACAAGAGCCACCTCATTGACCTCTACGAGCGCGTTTCCTGGACTTCGCCGGACAAGAAACTCGCCGCCCGCGTGGCCGAGATGCTCTACAGCGAAGCGGACAGCCCGCTGCGCTACCGCATCAACCGGCTGGGGGGGCGCAGCCGCCAGGACAAGTGGATCCTGCAGGCGGAACTCTTCAACGAGCTGCACCGTTGGGTGCTGGCGGACAAGCCGGATTTCGAGGGCCGTGGAACGCTGAACCGCCTGGCTGGCCTTTATTACGGCGCGGTGCGCGACTTCTTCAAGGCCGCCGAAAAGGTCTGGGGCGAAGCCTGGGGACACGCGGGTTACATGGTGACCCAGCCGGTTTCGCTGAAGGCGATGATCCGCGTCCTCGCCGATCTCGCTGAGCATGACCTGGAGCCCGAGAACGGCCGCGTTAAGCGCTGGGAGGAGCGTCTCGGGCCGTGGACCGAACTACAGCGCTCCTTCCGCAGCCAGGGCTTCTACGAGCGTTTCGCCGCCCGCGGCCAGGTCGAGCGCGTGGCGCGCATCCACCGAGAGCTCGCGCGCGTGGCCGGCCTCAAGGACGGGGGCTGAGCGTGCCTGGTTCCGCGTCCCTGTATTTCCGCCTTCCGCCTACAGCCTACGGCCTACGGCCTTTTCCCCCATGACCTCATCCCTGCGCCTCCACCGCCATTTCAGCCGTCCCAAGGCGCCCCTGCTGCTCATCATCATGGACGGCGTGGGTTTGGGACGCGAGTCCGAGGAGAACGCCTTTTACATGGCCAAGACTCCGCACCTCGACGGCCTGCTCGGGGGCGAAGTCTTCACTCCGCTCCACGCCCACGGCACCTACATGGGCCTGCCCAGCGACTCGGACATGGGCAACAGCGAAATAGGCCATAACGTCATGGGCGCGGGGAGGGTTTTCGATCAGGGGGCCAAGCTGGTGAACCAGGCCTTTGACGCGGGCGTCGTTTTCGAGCAACCGATATGGAGGGAAATAACCGAACGAGCCCTGTCTGGGGCCTGCGTCCACTTCGTGGGGCTCTACTCCGACGCCAACGTGCACTCCAACATCGAGCACCTCTACGCCATGCTGGAAAAATTGCGCCTGCAAGGGGGGAAGCTGGCGCGGGTGCATGCGCTGCTCGATGGCCGCGACGTGGGCCAAAAAACGGCTCTCATGTACACCGACCCGGCTGAACAGCGCTTCGCCTCCCTGCGCGAAGGCGGGTTGGACGTGCGTTTCGCCAGCGGTGGCGGGCGCATGAACGTCACCATGGACCGCTATGAGGCCGACTGGCGCATCGTCGAGCGTGGCTGGAACGCCCACGTCCATGGCCGGGCGCGCAATTTCCATTCCATGCGCGAGGCGGTGGAAACCTTCTACGCCGAGGGCAAGACCGATCAGTATTTCGACGCCTTCGCCCTGGTGGATGACCAGGGCGCGCCCCTGGGCCCCGTGCGCGACGGGGACGCCGTCGTCTTTTTCAACTTTCGCGGCGACCGCGCCATGGAGCTTTCGCGCGCCTTCGATGCCGGGCCCGAATTCGACAAGTTCGACCGGGGCCGTGTTCCCGACGTGCTTTACGCCGGCATGATGCAATACGACGGCGACCTCAAGGTCCCGCGCCGTTATCTGGTGACGCCGCCCTCCATCTCCGGCACCGCGAGCGAGCTGTTGTGCCTGGAAAAGACGCGCTCCTACGCCGCCGCGGAAACCCAGAAGTTCGGCCACGTCACCTATTTCTGGAACGGCAACCGCTCGGGGAAGTTCAGCGAGGAACTCGAGTGCTATCGCGAGGTTCCCTCCGACCGCGTTCCTTTCGACCAGAAGCCCGAGATGAAGGCGCGAGAAATCACCGCCGCCGCCCTGGAAGCCCTCGACTCCGGGACCCATGATTTCCTGCGCCTCAATTTCGCCAACGGCGACATGGTGGGCCACACCGGCAATTACGAGGCGGCCATCGTGGCCATGGAGGTGGTTGACGAATGCGTGGGCAGGCTCCTCGCGAAGGTGCGGTCCCTCGGCGGCACGGCGGTGGTCACCGCCGATCACGGCAACGTGGACGAGATGTTCACCATCGAAAAGGGCCAGCGCGTTCCGAAGACCAGCCACACCCTGAGTCCCGTTCCCTTGGCCATCCAACCCGCGCCGGAGCTGCCGCCGCTCAAAATCCATCAGGCCGAAGGCGTCTGTCTCGGCCACCTGGCCGCTACGCTGCTCTACCTCATGGGCTATGAAACGCCGGCCGGCTACCTGCCGGGCCTCGTGGAAAGAAAGTGAAGCGCATTCGAATAATGCGTACCTCTGGTGGCGTCTTCTCCCAGTTTTTTTCTAGTGCTCCGAGCCTTCAACTCGGATTTATCCACAGATTACACCGATGGGCACTGATTAAAGAGGCCAGCCCCGATGGGTTGTTTTCTGTGTTAATCTGTGTTCTCTGTGGAAAAATCCCCCCGGTATTACATTCGACTTCCGTCCTGCCAAATCATGGCCGCGTGTGAAAACTTTTGAAGGGTACGCATTATTCGGATGAGCCGGGAATGAGCACCCCGGCGGGCCGCGATCTCGCTGGGCAATGGCGCGAGGTCCCGGAGCTTCTCAAGATCGAGCACAGCCTTTTCGCGCTGCCGTTCGCCTTCATGGGTGCGGTCCTGGCCGCGCGCGGCCTGCCGTCACCGCGTGTCGGCCTGCTGGTGGCCGGGGCCATGATAGCCGCGCGCACGGCGGGCATGTCCTTCAACCGCGTCTTGGACGCGCGCTTCGACGCCGCCAATCCGCGCACCGCCGCCCGCGCCGTCCCCGCCGGTCGCGTTTCCCCGGCGCTGATCTGGGTCATGGGTTTCGTCGCGCTCGCGGCTTTGAGCGCCTGCGCCTGGGCGCTCAACCCTTTGGCTTTCAAACTCTCTTTTTTGTGCCACGTCCTGCTCTTTACCTACAGCCTCACCAAGCGCGTGAGCTGGGCCTGCCATCTCTTCCTGGGCCTCGTCGAGGCCTTCGCGCCGCTGGGCGGCTGGATCGCCGTGAGCGGCGCGCTCAAACATCCCACACCCTGGCTGCTGGGTCTTGCCACCATCACCTGGTTCGCCGGCCTCGATATCGTTTACGCCACGCAGGACGCCGACTTCGACCGCCGCAGCGGGCTGCATTCCATCCCCGCGCGTTTCGGCTTGCCGCGCGCGTTCCTGCTGGCCCGATTGTGTCATGTCGCGACGGTCCTGTGCGCCGCGCTGGCCGGCCTTGCTTACGGGGCCGGGGTGCTCTACGCTGCCGGCCTGGCCGTGGTGGCGAGCCTCTTCCTCTACCAGCACAGCCTGGTCGGCCCGGGCAGGGACGCCAAGTTGCAGTTCGCTTTCTTCGACGTCAACGTGTGGATCTCCCTCGCCATGCTGGCGGCCACGCTGCTGGAAACCCGGGCATGGCGATCTCTGGGCCTTTAATCCGGAGTAAGTGTTGACGAAAAATTTTAACCGCGGATAGCGCGGATAACACGGATGGAAAGAAAATAAATTATGCGCGTAATCCGCGGTTGTTTTTCTTCTTTGGTTCGGTTCGCCGTGAACGCTTACAATCCGGACCTCCTTAGCGGCCCTATCGGCATCATCCCCGGCGCGTTTTTTCCAGCGCCTGTTCCAGTTGCGTGATCACGAGCGTGCGCCGGCTTGGGGAGCGGATCCGCGCGGCCATTTCCCGCGCCTTTTGTACGGAGAACTTCTTTCTCGGCAACTCCAGTTCGGGAAGTTTTCTGAAAAGGCCTGATTTCGCGGGACTCAAATAGAAAATATCCAGCAGTGCCTTCTCGGGCGTGGCGAGCTTGACCAGGGAGCGGCCCACGGTGTCAAAGCCGAAGAAGAAGTCCGGGCCAATGTGGTGGATCGAGAAAACCCCAAGCGGCGTGGGCCAGCGGCGCGTGCGCGCCAGGGAGACGGCATAAGTCACCACGGGAATCTGCGAGATCATCCCGTGCCGGTAGAGCGCGGTCTGGAGCGAGACATAGCTTGGCCAGGGAGCGGTCAAATGTTCCGGCACGGCCAGCGGGTCTAGCTCATCGGGAATGGCCCAGCGTCCGCGTGTCAGCCGCAGCACTCGTCCGGCCCGGTTCAACCGCAGCAGCGTCATGGCCGCCGCGGGGATGGTCACGCTCAGAATAGCGGCCGCATCGCGCGTCGTCAGCACACATCTTCCGAGTTTTGAGAGCCGGATATCCGCCTCAAGAAGCGCCATCGCGATCCTCCGATTTCATCGCCTCCAGCGCGTCCACCACCTTGGCGACCAGTGCGTCCCAAACCTCCGGTCGGGAGTAGTGCTCCTGGAACTCCGGCGGGAGGTACGCCACCACCTGTGAACGGAAGTCTTCGGCGCTCATGCTCAGCGCGTTCTCCTGTGCCTTCGCAAGCTCTTGGCGGCCACAGTCTTTTGGGGACTTGGGATGAAGACTTCCCCGCAGCAGGTGCTCAAGGTCGAAAACATCGCGCGCCTGGGTTTCCGCGCGTTGCATCAGAGCCAGCACCTTCTGGCGAAACGCGATTTCCCGCGCATAGTGACTGCAAAGGATGGGATACAGCCCGTAGGTGCGGATGAGATCCGAATCAATGGGCTCCACCTGGGCTGGTTCAGCCGCTGGACGCCGGGAGAACTCGATCTTTGTCGGGATGGGGACATCGCTGCCGGGAGCCTGAAGCGAAACTTTCCAACGCTGCACGGTATCGGTCTGTTTCGGAGCTGACCATTCGAGCAGGGTGATTCCCCGTGTCTGTAGCATCTGCTTGAACGGGGCCGCATCGAAAAGGCTGGAAACCTGCTTCTTGAGAGTGTCTCTGGCAAGGGTATGGACGTCGAGGTCCAGGTCCTCCGAGAAGCGAATGCTCTTGTGGAAGAAGCGCAGGTTGCAACCGCCTTTCAGCGCGAACAGGTTCCTGGACACCCGGGAACCCAGGTGATTGAGAAAAATCAGGTGGAAAACTTCGACGGAGGCGAGAGGCGTCATGATTTAATAATACTTGTTATTAACATATTATTTAATAACGTGTATTATTATAATCGGAAAAATATATCAACCTAAAGACGGTGGTTGAAAGCTAACAGGCCAAAAACAAGGGACGGGCCGACCTGAGCGGTTGCGATTTTATTTCGCAGGCGATAGGGTTAATGTTTTGTAAGAGGATATTTTGGTTTTAACACGCAATTCTCCATTCGAAGAGGATGTGAGCAGCGTCGGCCCCTCTTGATCGGTGGGCACCTGGCCCGGATCGGACAGCTTGTATCTTGTAGATTCCCCCATGTTTACGAGGGCAATATCGGTGTCCCCATAGCCCTCAAGCGCCAGGGTCACGATCCCATCCTTGCAGACCGCCGTTTTGAGGAAGGCGTTGTTGGAAACGGTTTTCAAGCCCGGAACCGTAGGCATGGAAGCCAAGTTGTAATATAATTCAAGGATTTTGCCCGCCCCGCAAATAATATAGGAGGAAAAAAGGACAAGGTCCTCCCCGCGCTCATTGACGACCCGTTGGATGGATCGCGATGGAGAGACCAACTTTTCTCCGGTCAGCACGCGATCGAAGGTCAGGATGATCTTGTTGCGCCCTTCTTTCTGGCTCAAGATCTTGTAGGGCCTGTCATATTTGTCCCGAAGGTCAAACGGACTGCCCATGATGGCGATCCCGGTATCGTCAACCAGGGACGACATATTGGACAGGGCCTTGAATCCGAGGATGCCATCTGAAAAATTTTCCCCATGGAGGAAGGTGATCCTTTTGTTGAAAATATCATCCAGCATGTACCAGCGTATCAAAGCGTAATATTCGATGGGATGCTTATGAGTCTCGGATATTGATCGGATTCCGGCGCCCATGGGACAGTCGCTGGGGATGAGAGAGAGCGAGCCTAGCTGGTAATAGCGATTGTCGTAATTGGGGTAGGTGTCCGAGCAGACCCGCATAGCGTGAACGCCGATCTTTTTCATATATGAGACCGCGGTGCTGTTGAATTCATTGCAAGGACAGTACATGTACCCGTAGCTATCCTTGTCGATGCGAAACCCATATTTCTGGAGTTTTTCCAGCAATCCGAGGTAGGCATCGGACTGCTCCTGTTCTGTAGGGGCCAACCATTTCGTGCCGCCGTGGGCGTGCAACAATGGAAGGAAGACGTCTTGATTTTCCAGAATGGCGTTCACCTGCCTTTCTTCGGCCACCAATTCGGCGTCTAGCGCGAGATCGGTGCCGGCCAGCTCAAGGAATTCCGGTTCCAAAAATCGCATTTTCTCCGGTTTGATTCCAAGGTGCGTGTGCCAATTATTCTCTCTCAGGATCTTTGCGATTTTCACTATCTCTGTGGCCTGGATGTCCAGGGAATCATTGATGTCATCGATGTCGAGCACGAATACAAATGGTGATACCAACAATCCAAGATCACGGACCATGTGATCAAGCACATAGCAATAGCTTATGTAATTCGATGGAAATGCGGTCCAGGTGACGTTTCCATATTTCCACGACACCGCTTCGGAAGGACTTCCTTGTTTCCATAACAATGGCTTAACGTTTGCGTCCTGCATATCAAGGGTTTGAAATTTCCCCACGTAGGGGTACTCGTATCCCTTTTTTTCAAGATACGCATACACGACTTCCTTTTTCGAGTTCAGGATTCCGGCCTGGGGTAGGTCATCCCTTTCGGGCTCGCAATGGACCACATAAACAGGTTTGTCCGAATTTGCGAGACAAAGTTCTTTGAACTTGTTTTCGTAATAAGGTATGAGGATGGCGTCGAATTCCCCAGTTCTGTGCTGAAAATCATCCACATCGAAAATTTCATACTTTAGGCCCAGCGAGTTGAGGCCATAAATCGTTTTCTCGGTCACGACCTCCTGTGTAGACACTGTCTGCCTTCGTAGGTTGAGATCATCCACCCACAAGGGCGATGAATCGTCGGCATTTAGAATGACAACGATAACATCTTTCTGTGGCAGCGGAAATTTGGTGCCAGAAAATTTCCGCTGCCACATGGAATCAACTTCATCTACAGTCTCATTTAATTTTAAATTATGGAATTCGCCAGTTTCTGGTTGCACGCCCACAAATCCGAGCCTGTAATGCCCCAAACAGTCGCGTTCTGTCCGAGCGCTGAACGAAAGA
>JAHFOS010000039.1 GCA_023261545.1 bacterium | reverse complement strand
AAGGCCGGCTCCATCACCCTGGCCGGCGTCGCGCTCACCCTCTATGACGTGCAGGGCGCCCTGGCTTTCGTGACGCTCATCCCCGAAACGCTGCGGCGCACGCATCTCGGAAATTTGCGCCCCGGCGATGCCGTGAACGTCGAGGTGGATATGATCGGCAAGTGGATCGAGAAGCTGCTGGCGGCGCGGCTTTCTGGGCCGTAAGACATGATCTGGGGTCTATTGGTGGGAGGGGATCAAACACTGAATCTCCCCCAAAAAGTTCGCCTTGCAATTCTTTTGGAATTTTCCGTTTTATGTGCCGCCTGCTCAGCCACGGCTGCTTTAATTGCCTTGCAAATTCGATGCATCATTGAAGACTCTCCAGATTGGTTCGTCAATTCTTTCTGTTTCGCAGCCGCGGTAGCCTGGTCATTCGTTGGGGCTTTATTATATTTTTTGGCATCAATATTTTGTATTAAAAATAAATATATTAAAAAATTTGTAATAAATCAATTTTATTTCTCTATTATTCTATCCGTAATTTTTGGCTTTTGCATTCCACCAGTGGCCGGCCCCATATCAATCGTGCTAGGTTTATGTAATATGATAAAATGGCGTTTTAGAAATTCGCCCGAAAAAAACACGTGAGTGCTGCCATATTTGGAACATACCCCTCCAAGAGACCATTTCTCTAGGGATTATTTACTCGCTCGATCCTCACCCTCCGCCCCACAGCCTCGTGAAAAATCTCAACCCGCCATCCCCGACGCGGCGTCCAGCCTCCCAGCCTTTCGGCCCACTCGATAAAGGCAACGCCGTCTTGGGGGTCCAGCCAGCGCTCCTGGTCAATCTCGTCGGCCTCGGCGACGCCGCGCAGGCGGTAGAGGTCCACGTGGTAGAATTGGAGTTTCCCCAGGGGATAGACGTTCACCAGGGTGTAGGTGGGACTCGAAAAGCAGCGCTGCTCGCCGCCGAGCGCGCGGTAAACGCATCCGGCGAAGAAGGTCTTGCCGGCGCCGAGTTCGCCCGACAGCAGCACGACATCGCCAACCTCAAGCCGCCGCGACCAGGCGGCGGCGAAAACACTCAGGGCCTCGGCGTCAGGAAAGGAGTGCTCCTCCGCCCCAACCGGCAGGCCTTCAGTCCTTCTTCTCAAGCTTGGCGATGACGCGCGCGATCTCCGCGCTGAGTTGGCGCGATCTCACGTTTTTCAGGAACTCATGGAGCTTGGGGAGCGAAGCTGTCGTGCCTATCTTACCCAGGGCGAGCACCGCTTTCATGACCACGCCCCCGTCCACGTCGCCGAGAGCCGAGAGCAGGTGCTCCTCGGCGTAGGGATTGCCGCCCAGGATCTCCAGGAACTCGATGGCCTTGATGCGCTGGGCGGCATTTTCCGCCTTGAGGTCCGATGCGGCGTAGGTCGCTTCGCCCTTGAGCGCCTGCTCCTCGGAGACATCGCGCTGGACCGGCTTGGCGTAATCCTTGAGGACCGTGCGCAGGTGTTTTCTTGTCTCAGCGACCGGATCAGCCATCGCCTTGTCCTCGCAAACCGAAAAAAATCGCTTACTCTTCCTCGGCGACGGGCGCGCTCATCTTCTGCTCGGCCTCGTCCTCAAGGCGCGAGAGCAGGCGCAGGTGATCCTCGCCGGGCATGCCGGTCTTCACCGCCTTCTGGCTGAGCCCGAGGCGGCGCTTCTCGCGGTCCACGTGCAGGACCATGACCTCGATGTCCTGGCCGGCCTTGAGGAGTTTTTCCGGCGCCAGCACCTTCTGATCTTCGGGCACGAAGATTTCGGAGGTGTGCAGCAGGCCGTCCAGGTCCTTGGCGATTTCCACGAAAGCGCCGAAGCTGGTCACCTTCTGCACCTTGCCGTTAAACACGCTGCCGGCCTTGTAGCGCGCGGGGATCTCCTCGCGCCAGGGATCGGGCTGCATCTGCTTGAGGCCGAGGGAGATGCGCTTCTTGTCGCCATCCACCCGCAGCACCTTGGCCTTGACGTGGTCGCCCTTCTTCAGCAACTGGGAGGGGTGCTGCATGCGGCTCGTCCATGAGAGGTCCGAGACGTGCAGCAGCCCGTCAATGCCCTGCTGGATTTCCACAAAGGCGCCGTAAGCCGTGAGGTTGCGCACCACGCCCTCGACCTCGGTGCCCTCGGGATACTGCGACGACATATCGCCCCAGGGATCCGGCTGCACCTGCTTCATGCCCAGGCTGATTTCCTCCTTTTCCTTGTTGATGGCCAGCACTACCACCTCCACCTCATCGCCGATGGCGACCATTTCGGAGGGGTGGTGGATCTTCTTGGTCCAGGACATCTCCGAGACGTGCACCAGGCCCTCGATGCCCTCCTCAAGCTCGACGAAGGCGCCGTAAGGCATGATGTTCACCACCTTGCCGAAGTGGTGCGTGTTCATGGGGAACTTGACGTCAATGTCGTTCCAGGGGCTGTCCGAGAGCTGTTTCATGGTGAGCGAGATGCGCTCGCTTTTGCGGTCGAAGCTCAGCACGCGCACGCGCACGCGGTCGTTGATTTTCAGCAGCTCGCTGGGGTGCGTGATCTTCTTCCAGGTCATGTCGGTGACGTGCAGCAGTCCGTCAATGCCGCCCAGGTCAATGAAGGCGCCGAAGTCCGTGATGTTCTTCACCACGCCCTCCACCGTCTGGCCCTCTTGCAGGCCCTGCAGCAGGACCTCCTTCTGGGTGTGGCGCGATTCCTCGATGAGCTTGCGCCGCGAGACGACGATGTTCTTGCGCTCGTGGTCAATCTTGAGGATCTTGCACTCCACGGTCTGGCCGATGTATTCGGCGATGTCCGGAGCGCGGCGGATGTCGATCTGCGAGGCGGGCAGGAAGACCGGAATGCCGATCTCTACCAGCAGGCCGCCCTTTATTTTGCGCACCACCAATCCCTTCACCACGTCACCCTCCTTCTTCTTGGTGACGATGTCCTCCCAGCCGCGGATGCGCGCGACTTTTTTCTTGGAAAGCATCATGTTGCCGTTGCGGTCCTCGATACACTCGATGAGGAATTCATCGCGGCGATCCGGCTCGGGCTCCTTCTCGCCCTCGAACTCGTCGGCGGGAACCAGGCCCTCGGATTTCAGGCCCACGTCCACCAGGAAGTAGTTGTTGCGCTTGTCCACGATCTTGCCGCTCACGATGAGGCCGGTGGCCAGTTGCGTGATGGACTCGTCAATGAGCAAGCTAAGCTCATCCACCGTGCTCGTGGCGGCAATATCCTCCACCTCTTTCTCGATGGATTCCCTATCCAGGGTCTGTTCTACTTCGTACTGGCTGGCGTTCAAATTGACCTCTCGCGGCGAAATGGAAACTGTGGAAACGCGCCAGTCTATCAGGGCGCTGCCTCCTGCAATCAACTGTCAAAACCCGGTGATCCAGCTCCCCCAGTCGCCGCGCTGATGATCAAGCTGATTTACATTCTCCTCCTGGTTTTGGCGGCGAACTTCACCTTTGTTCGTGACCGGCAACGGCGCCATAAGGTTACCGCAACCGTATTGACCCTCCTGTTCGGCATCTTTTTGCTGAAGTTTGCCAGCCTTGTCTTCGATCTGGTGGGGGGGATCTTCAAGGAGGTACAGGCCAGCGCCGTTTTTTTAGCGCGCAACCCCTGGTTGGCCGTCTCCGCGGTTCTCGCCATCGCTCTGCTCTGGCATTTCCGGCGCCGCGACCGTTTCGGCCACCCTGCCATGTCGGGAAGCCCGCCGGGCGAGACAACGCCAGGTGAAATCGGGGACTACCTGCGGCGCAAGAAAGATCGCATCGTTGACGCCGAGCCCAGAGACCCGCCGGCTTCCGGCTCCTGAGACGGGTTTTGAACCAAGCTCCCGAAATCGGGCCCAGGAATTTCAATGTTGACGAAGTTCTGGGCCTTCTCGCACTTTTTCCTCTCCAAGACCCTCACTCCGGCCCTCTCCCGAAGGGAGAGGGTGTAAGAGAGCTTGCGCGCCCATCCTATTCTCACCCTGGCCCTCTCCCAAAGGGAGAGGGAGAACAAAGATGTCAGGTGACGCTCTCCGGCCTGCAACCTTCAAGTTCCTGCCGCGTAATAGGTTAGACCCGAATCCCGGGTTCGCCCTTTTTATGGAACATGGCGAGCTGAACGATGAGGAGTGTTTCGACAAATTCATTGGAGGTGACGAGAGTGGCTTCGAGGCGCTGGTGCGCCGCTACGAAGCGCCGCTCACCAACTTCCTCGTGCGCCTCACCGGGAATCGCGCTTCCGCCGAGGACGCCTTCCAGGACGCTTTCCTCAGGGTCTATGAGAAACGCCACCTTTTCAAGCCGGGGCTGCCCTTCAAACCCTGGCTCTACCGCATCGCCGTGAACGCCGCGCGCGACCGCTTCCGTGTCTCACGCCATGAATCCGGGGCGCTGCCGGAGGGCGAGGATGTCTTGGACACATCGAGCCCTTCCCCGTTGCGCGAGATATCCCGGCGCGAAATCGCCGACCGCGTCGCCGTGGCCTTGGAGCAGCTTCCCGCCGTGCAAAAACAGGTCTTCCTGCTGCGTGAATACGATGACCTCTCCTACACCGACATCAGCGAAGTCCTGCAGCGGCCCGTGAACACCGTGAAGTCGGACATGCGTCGGGGTCTTGAACACCTGCGCCAGTTGCTGGGATCCCTCGAAGTTTTGGCCGTGGAAGGCATGCCGTCATGAAGACCTGCGAGCATTTCCTGAACATGATGGACGAGCGCCACTACGCGCTCCTCGATGACGAGGCCGCCACGCGCTTCGACGAGCATAAGCTGGCCTGCCCCTCCTGCCGCGGCGCCTACGAGCGCCGCCGCCGGGCCTTGGGACTCCTCAAGGAATGGCGCGTCGCGTCACCCCAGGGCGAGTTGGCGGCCAAGACCCTGGCCCGGGTCCAGCGCCTGCGGCAGCAGCCGTCGGCGCGGCTGCCCCTGCCCTGGCTCAGGATGGCCGCCGCCATCGCCATTTCCACTTGCATCGTGGCCGTGGTTTACTCCAGTTTCTTGCGCAAGCCTGCATCAAAAACACGCACCCCCGCCCCGGATCTGCCGGTGTCCTGGGCGCCGGAGTTTGAGGAAGTCAAACTACCGCCGCGAAAAGTCAGCGAAGAACTGAAGCATCTTGAGCCTAGCGTTGACAAGGTGGCCGTGACGCCTTCGCCTTTGGCCTCAGGGCCGGCATCCTTGGATGCTGAGATCGATCCCGCCGCGGAGGCGTCCGTCCCCGCGGAAGCTCCGGCGACCCTTCCCTTGTTCAGCGCCGTCGCGGAAAAACCGGTGGACTACCTGCCCTCCTCGTACCGCGCCTTTTCCTTCAGCCACCTGCGCGGTTTCATCGGGCGCCTGGGCGGGCCCCATCCCGAGCCTTTCTCCGCCTCTGATCTGCTGCGCGGTTTCGTCTTCGAATTCCCCGCTTCCGGCCCGTTGGCGCTCCACACCGAGCTCAGCGACTGCCCCTGGAACGACCAGCACCTGTTGCTGATGCTCGCCATGAGCGGGCCGGCGGTGCGCGCCTCCCCGGAAGTGGCCCTGAAGAGCAGCCCCGCCGCACTGTATCGCGTCGAATTCAACCCGCGCCATACCGAAACCTACCGCCTGCTGGGGTGGAGCCTGCAGACGGCCCCGCGCAGCCTCATCGCCCTTTACGAGCTCGTGCCGTCATCCCACGATTATGCGCTCGGATCGTACTCCCCGCTGCGCTACCAGCGCAAGGAACTCGCTGCTGGAGCCGGACTCGATCAGGAGCTGCTCGTCATCCAGGAGGGCAAACCGCGCTCTGGCAAGTCAAGCTGGCAGCGCGCCGTGGAGCGCCGCTACGCCCCGCTGAACAAGGCTTCGGAGGAATTCCGTTTCGCCGCCGCCCTGGCCGAGCTGGCCGCGCTCTCGCAGCAAGGCGCGCCGCCCGCGTCCGAGCGCATTCAAGACCTCTCGTGGCGCATCGAGTCGGCGTCGAGCCGCGACCCCGGCGCGCGCAAGGCGGAATTATTGCGAATGCTGCGCCGCCTGCCGGCGGGGGGGCGCTGAGAAAGTTAGATTCGTGCTCCCAGAAAAATCATCCACCGATTGCACAGATTAACACAGAAAATAACCAATCGGGGCCGACTTTTGTAATCTGTGCAAATCAGTGTCCTCTGTGGACAATCTCTTCTTCTAGATCGCGCCCGCCCCCTACTCCATCTGCTTATCGGCCAGTTCGAATTTCCCGGCTTTGACCACCGCCACGGTGGCGGGCTTTAGACAGTCGCCGTTCTCGTCGAAATAGGTGTTGCCGGTGATGCCCTTGAAACCGGTCTCCGGGCTGCTGTGCGTCTCCATCCAGTCGCGCAGGTCGTTGCGGCCGGTGCCCACCTTGCGGAGTCCCTCGACCGCCATGACGACCGCGTCATAAGAGAGGGCGGCCCAGGCGTCCGGGTCCTTGCCGTATTTGTCCTTGAAGCGCTGGGCGAAGGCTTTGGCGGCCGCGCTTGAAGTCGGGCCAAACATGAAGGGTGTGGTGATCAGCGTGCCTTCAGTGGCTGCCCCGCCTATTTCGATGTAGCCGGGGCCGAAAACGCCGTCTCCGCCCAGGAACTGCGCCTTGAGGCCCTTCTCGCGCGCCTGCTTGACGATGGTCCCGGTCTCGGCGTAGAGGCCGGCGACGAAGATGGCTTCGGCCTTGGCGTCCTTGGCGAGGTCCAGCATGGGGGCGAAGTCGCTGGTCTTCTCGCGCACGTAATCCTGGACGGTGACGATTTCGAGGCCATTCTTCTTGGCGCGCGCGGCGAAAGCGTCCTTGAGCCCCTTGCCGTAGTCGTCGTTGTCGAAGAAGATCGCCACCTTGCTCATGTTGAGCACTTTCTTGATGTAGTCGGCCAGGAAGGAGCCCTGGTAGTCGTCGCGGTAAACGTTGCGAAAGGTGTAGTCGCTGCCCTCGCACACGGAAACATTGGTGGAACCGGGGGAGAACTCCACCACCTGCGCCTCCTTGTAGATGGGCTTGCCAGCCAGCGAGCAGGTGGAGTTGAAATGGCCGACGACGAAGCAGATCTCCTTGTCATTGGCAAGCTGCCGGGCCACGGTCACCGCCTTGTCATTCTTGCCCTCATCGTCGCCGAAGATCGCTTCGACCTTGCGCCCCGCAACCCCGCCGGCGGCGTTCACTTCTTCAAGGGCCAGCAGCGCGGCCTTGCGGATCATCTCGCCGTACATGGCGCCCGAACCCGTGAAGGGACCGGCGACGCCTATTTTGATGGGCGGCGCATCGGCGGCGGAAACGGCCAGGGCGAGCGCAGCGAGCGGGAAAAAGGCGGGAAACAGGCGCGGAAAAGACATGGATTTCTCCTGAATGGGAGCTTCCAGTTTTTATAGATAGTCTGGCCGCCCTGCAAGGCCCGTGAGCTTGTTCAGCCCTTTATGCGGCGGCGCGGGGATTATGCTGCGAGGGATGTTCCGACGCACCTGTCTAGCCGCCGTTCTTGCGGTTGCTGCGGCGCTGTGGCCCCTGTATCCCGTGGCCGCAGCCGCCAACCAGCCTCCCGTGCTGCACAGCATCGAAAGCGGCGCTTTGAGCGACCAGGGCTTGATGTGGCTGCTTCTGCGTCATTCAGACGCCGATGGGGATCGCCTCTCCATCAGCAGGGCCGAAATAGCCTACAAAGCCTCGGGCAATGAGAGCATCGCCCCCTTCACCTCCATCCTGGATACGGCGTTGGCCGCCGTCACCTTTGCCTCTGGCAACACCTCCATCATCACCACGCGCCTGCCCTGGAAGGTCCCCGAAGCGCTGCTCGAACTCGACCAGGCCGACATCACCTTCCGCGTGCGCCTCAAGGACAAAACGGCGGAAAGCGGCAACGCTGAAACCAAACTGGAGCGGCTCGATATCAAGACTCTGCGCGAGGTGGGCTGGAAGCGCATCCCCGGGCTGTTTCCTTTGGCGACCACCTTCAATCCCGGGGACTACGCGACGCTGAGCTACACCGGAGGCGGCCTAGTAGGCTATCTCGGGCAGGCCCTCAACATGGGCAAGGTCGAGGTGACGATGAATGGAGCGGCGCTGCCGGGATCCCCTATTGATAACTATCCCGATGACATTCCTCCAGATGCTTTTCCCCAGGTCCCCACCGACACACGCTTTCCCCCGCGCCGCCTGCTCACCGCGTCTGCCAATGCCCCGCGCAAAGTGATGCTTAAACTCCTTAGCGGCGCGAACCCGCGCGCCGTGGGCACGGGCTTGTCCATCAGCACTTTCTCCTACGAGCTGCACCTTTCCTCCGGCGCTTCCATCCTCTCGCAGATCCGCGAAGTGCTCCCTGATGACCCGCGCCTCAAGCTCTTCACTGCGCCGCCGCCTCTGGATCCCAAAGTTTTCGCGACACAGCTCAAGCTCGATAACCGCGCCGCGCTGGCACGCGCCAAGGCCGAATCCGCAGGGCTGCCTCCGGGAACCGGCGGTTATCTCGTAAACCACGGGGAGTACGGGGGCCCCATGACCCAGCGCATTCTCGGCCCCGGTGCCGAGTTTGACGCCAGCGCTTGGCGCGCGGATTTCCCCTATCTCGTCGAGGCCCGCGCGCTGAGCCCTCTTGGTGTAGAAGGATCAGCAGCCGTCACGGCCCTGCTCTTTCGTCTTTCCGTCCCTCAGGTCGTCCCCTACGGCGGGCAGCCCTTCCCTCTGGGGGACGGGCTGTACGCCCTTGAAGTTTCCGCTGGAAAAGCTGATCCCGAATCGCCAGCGAGCGCCGAAGCCGTGCTGCTGACCAATGGGAAGCGCTTTCCGGAATTTCCCACCGAAGCTCGCATCCTCGTTGTGCAACCCCCGGACAATCTTGAGGGCTTCCCCCTGCGCATCGCGGGCAAGGCGGGGCCGGCGCTCGGCGAAATCGCCGCCTGGGATCCGCAAACGGGCTCTTGGACGCGCGCGAAGTCACAGAGTAATGCTTTCACGGTGAACAGCGCATCGCTCGTGGTGGTCCTGCCACCCCCGCCTTCCAACGGCGGGGGCACCACGGTCGAGGTCAGTTCATCCGGCGGCGGTTGCCTGCTTCAGGGTGCGGGGCACAACAACCAGGGAACAATCCGGGACGCTGGTCCCGATCCCTGAAGCCGAATCGCGAACAGTTCGCGATTCGTGCGCGATTCTGGAAAAAAGTTCGCGATTCGACGCTGGCGCCCCCGATCTTTTGAGGGGATCGCCGTAACCCGCGAGTGCTCGGCAACCAGCCGCGGCGCTTTTTCCGGTCAGTTCCCCGCCGGCCCCCTACCGTCGAGCACCAAGCGATGGCTCACGCCCGTGGGGTCCAGGAAACGCTCGCGATCCATGTCGAGGAACCATTCACGGCCGTCCACCACGAATTTATAGTAGTGCTCCCCGGGGGGCAGGCGGTCCTCGAAAATCCAACGGCAGCCGTTGCCGCGCTTCAGCTCGTGCTGGCGGATGTTCCAATGGTTGAAGCTGCCGGCGATGTGCACCGTCTTGGCTTTGAGGATATCCACCTCGATGCGCACGGGGACTCCGGCCACTGGGGTCGTGGGATCGGAAGGTGCCGGCAGCACGGCGCTGGCCGTTTCAGGCTCGCGGCTCATGGGCTCCTCGGACACTTGCGCCTTGAGGGCGGGGGAAGCGGACCCGGAGGTGGACGTCTCATGTCCTGGCCTTGCCATGTGGACATGAACCTCCAAATCCGTCGCTGGCGCGGCGGACGTCTGGGGCAGCGTCATCTCATGGGGCCTAGCGTCAGGAATGGGCGCGGCCTGCGGCGCCTTCCCGTTTTCGCCGTCATGCGTTGAACCGTTGCCCGAGACCACGACCAGCTTGCGGATCCTGGCGTAACCGGCCCCCGAAACACCGGCGGCGAAGCGCTCACGCAACAGCGCGTTGGCCTCCTTCATGGACAATTCAGGTTGACCCTGAAGTAAACCGAAGAGATGCTTTTCTTTATCGCTAAGGGTTGCTTCCATATTGCTGCGGCCTGGAGCCGGTTGGAAGGAACTTACAAATTCCGCTCTTATTTTAGCGGCGCGGCCTTGTCGTCCAGGCCGTTTTTCTCCGCTCCCAGCCGCTCGCTCAAACGCTCATTGTAGAAGCGCGCCATGCGTTCCTGATAGGGCGAGCGGGTTTCAGGTCTCCAGGCGCGCAAGGTCTCCCTGAGCATTTCGTCCCGGCCCGCCTGGAATAGCAGGTCGCAGAGGGTTTCGAGGAAGAGCGGACGGCTGCGGCGCAGCAAGGCAGCGCCGCGCAGCTTGCCGATGGCGAGGTCCATGCGCCCCTGCTGCCAGTCCGCGAGGATGCCATGCAGGAACCAGCCCTCCTTCATGACGTCGTAACGCGCGGCGAGCGCCGCTTCGTCGCCCTTGAGTCCGCCCTCCTCGTAGAGCCGCTTGTAGCCCGCCAGAGCCTCCTGCCCGAAGGGTCGCGCCAGGGGGTCTCCCAGGATCAGCGTCGCGCCGCCTAAGTGAGCGAGCGCCCCGTGGGCGGCCTCCGCGAAGCTCTCCCCGGCAAACCAGCGCTCAAGGAAATGGGCGGCGTCGAAGTAGTCCTCGAATTCACTGGAACGCTGGCCTTCCAGGCCGACATAAAAGGCGGCTCCAAGCAAAGAGGCCGTTGCAGCCGGGCCCTCCCCTTCACTGCGGAAGGGACGATGCTCAGGGGATTCCTTGCCATTGTCGTTGATCAGTACCACGGCGCCTTCCGTGAGCCGGCGACCGCTCTGAGCGGAGGCGAATGCGAGGAGCTTTTCGCGCGACGCCAGAAGCATTTGGATTTCCATGACAGAGAGATCCGCGAGCGCCGCGGCGTCGGCCTGCAGCAGTCCCGCCTGGCGAATGACCGCGGCCTCTGCACTGCCGGAGTCGGCGACGTAGCGCAGCCATGGGCCGAAGAGGCGGTGCCGGCGCCAGGATTCGAGCTGGCCGCGCGCCGCGGCGGCCGTGCTGCCGTCCAGGCGGCACACCAGGATGGGCAGATCGGCGCGCGCGATGACTTCGCGGTGCCAGTACGGGTTCTGCACCACGCGGCCGTCGAGCTTGCCTTCGCGGCGCAGCAGGCTCAACAGGCGATCCACCGCGCGCAACCGGCCTTCGCAACTGACGAATATCGGCACACCGTAAAAACAGAGGATCTGCCCCGGGAAACCCTCTGGCCTCGCTCTCAGCCGCTCCAGCAGTGGCTTGCGCAATTGATCCGCGTACTGCTCCTGGCTCAACTCCTCTGCCACCGGCAGCGCGAGCTCCAGCAGTGCGTTCCCCGGCAGGCTCGACATCTTGGCGTACTCCCGGGCCAGCTCGACGCCCGCCGGCACCTCGCTATTGGCGAGCAGCAGCAGATCGGGAGCGCGCTGTCCTTCCAGAGGCGCCGGTAGCTCGGCGCGCGCCGCGCCGGCAAATAGGGCAAAAATGGCACAGCCCCAACTCAATATTACGAAAATTTTTAAAAATTTTAGACTCATCCGAATAATGCTTACTTCTCCATAATTTTCACACCCGTGTTGGGTCGATCAAAACCGGAACCCAATCGAACTATCAGGGGAGTTTTCCACAGATTGCACAGATTAGCACAGATAATAATCAAGCAGGGTCGTATTTTTAATCAGTGCAAATCTGTGTAATCTGTGGATGCTTCCGAGTTGAGGACGCGGAGAGCCAAGAATAAACAGGGGGAGGAATGCGTTAAGCTGAATGACATTGAGGCCAGCTTCACGGCTGCTCTCCGCGTTCCAGGAAGCGCAGGATGGCCTCGGCGGCGCGCTGGCTGGCCCCCGCGTCGCCGAGCCGGTGCTGGATGAGGCGGAAGCTGTTCAGGATGGCCTGGCGGTAAGGCGCGTTCCAGAGCAGCGCCGCGCTTTCGCGCGCAAGGTTTTCCGGCGTCATCTCATTTTGCAGGAACTCGCGGCAGACCTCCTTTTCGGCGATGAGGTTCACGAGCCCCACGTGGCGCACCTTGACGAGGTGGCGGCCGATGAACCAGCTCAGCGGGTGCAGGTGGTAGAACACGGCGAAAGGCGTGTTGCAAAGCACGGTTTGCAGCGTCGAGGTCCCCGAAGCCACGAGGGCGGCGTCGGCGGCGCGCAGCACCTCGCTGCTGTGGCCCGGAGCCACGACTTCTATTTGTTGCGCCAGGGACGACGGGAGGTTCCCATGAATTCGCGCCCGCAGCTCGACCGGATCCAAGGTCTGGGCGCAGGGGATGCGCACGCGCACACCGGGGTTGCGCGCGAGGAAATCCTCCAGGAAAGCCGTCAGCGGAGGCAGGTGGTTTTGCAGCTCCGATTTCCGCGACCCCGGCAGCACGGCCAGCACGCCCGCGCCCGCAGTTGGCGCCGGTTTTTCCGCCTCCACCAGCGGCACCTCGTCGCGCAAGGGGTGTCCCACGTAAACGGCCGTGAGCCGCAGCTTGGAGAAATAGCGCGGTTCAAAGGGAAAAATCGTGAGCAGGAGGTCCACGCATTCCTCGATCTGCGGAATGCGTCCCCGCCTCCAGGCCCAGACCTGGGGGCAGATGTAATAGACGACGCGAACCCCCTGCGCGCGCGCCGCGCGGCACAGCCGCAGGTTGAAGTCGGGGAAATCAATGGGGATGAAGACGCTCGCCCCCCGTGCGCGCATCTCCCGGGCCAACTGGCGGATGCACGCGAAATAAAAGGGAATTCGGCGCAGCACCTCCATGAGTCCCACCACCGCCAGCTCCTCGGCGCGCACCAGGCAATCGAGCCCCTCGGAGCGCATGCGTTCTCCGCCCACACCTATGAAACGCGCGTCGGGCATGCGCGCCTTGATTTCACGCATCAGGTTGGCGCCGTGGACGTCGCCCGAGGCTTCGCCGGCGCAGAGGAAGAACAGGGGCGCGCTCAAAGCGGCGCGTTGCGAATCCTAGAAAACGAAGCGCATGCAGTGGAAGGCCTCGGCGGCCTGCACCGAGATCTCGCGGCCACGCGAGAGGGCGAGGATGCGCAACGCCTCGGCACCTCCCTGGTGGGGGTCGGGCCGGAGTTGGGACTTGTGGCAGGAGAAGGCCGCTATTTTGCGATCCAGGCAGTGGGAGATATCCACATAGAAGTTGGGGACGAAGGGCGTGGCGTTCCAGGCGAGTTGCGGGGCGTCCATGATGAGCACCGCGCGCTGGAAGGGCTTCATCGTTGACAAGTGCGGGCGCGCGGCCGTGATGCCGGCCTTGAAGAGTATTTCGTGATCCTGGTTGAAGGAAGGCGCCGGCAGCGCGAGCATGGTGGGTTTGACGCGGTCAATGGCGAGCCGGCTGTCGCGCTCGATACTGGAAACGATATCGCGGCGCGGGATGCTGTCGAGCCGCAGGTGCAGGCTGTTGTCCTGGAAGCAGATCTCCCAGTCGTCAACCCCCAGCAGTTCCATGGCCTTTTGCAGCTCCTCGGCGCGCTGCGAGCCCTTGACCTTGCCCGGCTTGGAGTTGTAGTGTTCCAGGTCGCCCACGGTGAGCACCATGACGAAGACCTCGCCACCGGCCTCCTTGACGCGCAGCATGAGGCCACCGGCCCCGGCCGTTTCGTCGTCAGCATGGGGGGAAATCACCAGCAGGCGCTGGTGCGCCAGAAAATCCTCAAGAGCCTGATCGCGTTCCATGGGCATGGGCTCTAGGAGGAAGAAGAACGGGGCTCATCCGACCGAAGCGTACGTTTTCAGGATTTTCAAGCTGGGGAATGGTCGATGAGGGTTGGAGCTGAATCGTGCTACCGGGAAGATTATCCACAGATTTCACAGAGGGAAACAGATAATAATCAGTCAAGGTCGGACGCTTCCCTCTGTGCAAATCTGTGTCATCTGTGGATAAATCCGAATTGAGGGCTAAAAAACAAAGATGAAGAACAGAAGCCACCTTCAGGAGTACGCTTCAGTTGGACGAGCCAAAAATGGGCCGCAACTGGCTGGTGAGGATTCCAGAAAAGACCAGAGGCCTAGAGATCGTCGAGTTCGTTTTTGAGTTTCCAGTTCTCGATGGCCTCGTGGACCTCGCGATCCCCCATCGAGGACAGGATGGAGTCCACCTGGTTGCCGCTGTGGCCTATCTTGCGCAAGATCTTGCGCATGACGCCGCGCTCGGTGAGTTGCGGCTCGTCCTGCCCCTTGGCGATCTCCAGGATGCGCGAGCGGCGGTCGGCCTTTTTCTTCTCACGGGCGAGCTTCTTGACGGACTGTTTTTTTCCCATGGCGGGCGCCATTCTAAGGGGGAAGGGAATTTCGTAAAGGCGGCGGCAAAGCCTGGGGTGCGCGCTTGCCGGGCCCCGGATTTCAGTATGGTGGGAGAAGCGAAAAAGGGAAAGCCATGCTCATCACCGAAGGCAAAACCAAGCGCATCCTGGCGAGCGCGACCCCCCAGGAAGTGCTGCTGGAAACCAAGGACGACCTCACGGGCGGAGACGCCGCCAAACGCGAGACCATCGCCGGCATCGCCGTGCACAAGACCGCCCAGGCGCGCCACGTCTTCGAACTTTTGAACCGCCGCGGCATCCCCACCGCCTACCTCGGCGCCGAAAGTCCGGTGCGCCTGCGCTGCGCGGCCTGCACCATGCTGCCCCTGGAACTCGTGACGCGCCGCTACGCCTGGGGCAGCTATCTGAAACGCGATCCGGCGCTGGCCGGCTCCAAGCCGCACCGCTTCGCCGAACTCAAGACCGAATTCTTCCACAAGCACGCCTGCGTGGTGCCGCCGCTGGTCCCAAAGCCGGTGCAAATGGACGAGGGCAAGGCGCGCGAACTTTACCTCAAGGGCGGCGTGTGGGCCGATGGCGTTTACACGGATCCCTTCATCCGCATCGAGAAAGGCCGCTGGTACCTGCACTCGGCCAAGGTTCCCGTGGATCCGGCGCGCACCCTCATGGAGACCCCGGCGCTACTCAATCCCGAGGAAACGGAGTTCCTGATCCGCCGCATCATGATCCCCGTCTTCGAGGCCCTGGAGCAGGCCTGGGCCAAGGTGGAAACGGCGGGCGGGCGGGTGGCCTTGGTTGACCTCAAGATCGAATGCGGCCGGCGCCAGCGCGACGGTAAACTGGTAGTGGCCGACGTGGTGGACAACGACAGTTGGCGCATCTGGCCCGGGGCCGACCCCGCGCGCCAGCTCGACAAGCAGCTCTTCCGTGACGGCCACGCGCTATCCGAGGTGGCCGAGAAGTACGAACTGGTGGCGCGGCTCACCGAGAGCTTCGCGCGATCTTGACTTTAAATAGAAAATAAACCTGTGGAACCGCCGCAGCCGCTGGGCTTGCGCTCAGGCAGCCGCGGTGCGCGAGCGGGAAAAAGAGTATAGGCCCGCCACGAGCAACAGCATCGCGGTCGAGACCGCGATGAGCAAGGCACGGTTGAAGGGGCCGCGATCCACGTAGAAGCGGATTTCGTGATCGCCTGAGGCCAGGAAGGCGCCGCGAAAGGCCCCGTACCAAGGGCGGATGGGCGTGTTCTGGCCGTCCACTTCGAGGCGCCAAAGCGGATCGCTGTTCTCGGAAGAGGCGAGGAAAGCGGGTCCGTCGCAATGCGCGCGCAGCAAGACCTCCTCGCGGCGGTAGGCGAGGATCTGCACGCCGCCGCCGGCCAGGGGTGGGGGAACGGGGAGCGAGAAAAATCTGGCGAATTCATGTTCCAGCTTTTCTTGTCCTTCATGAATGGGCTCGGACCAGGGCGATAACGACCGCAGCGGAAGCTCGTTGAAACCGGCGGCCAGGTAATAGCGGGGCAGCGGGGGCCTGTCCACCGCCAAGGGGCCGGCGGGACGAAAATTTCCATCGAGCCGCTCGTAAATGCGCCCCACCCCCAGGAAGCTCAGGCCCGCGGGGTTCATCCGGCCTGTCTGCACGCGATTGAGTTTGTGCCAGTTCTGGGGAGACTGGGTGTCGAGGAAATTGCGGTAAGCGCAGGGCAACAAGGTGCGGTAACCGGCGATGCCGTGGTCACCGCTTTCCAGACAGAAGTTATGGAAGGAGCGATCCTCCAGGATTTGGATGCGCTCAGGGGGCGCAGCGTTCGGCGCGGACGGCTGGTGGTTCGGAGGTTCGGGAGTGCGTCCCGAGAAAGGCAACAGCCAACTGATCAGCAGATGGCAGGCCAGTAAGGCCGGCAGCGCGGCCCGCCGTGTCGCGCCTTCGCCGAGACACAAAGCCATCGCCACCAGACCTTCCACAGTGAATGCGCCCAGGAGCAGCGGATCCGGCCAGCGCGCCGCGCTCAGGTGTTCCGCGTAGTGCTGGGGAAAGATTGCCACCAGACCGGCGGGCAGGCTGGGAGGCAGCAGCGGCAAGAGCAGTCCCGCCGCGATGAAGAGCACCCACACGCGCCCGCAGCGCTCCGCGCGCGCGCGTTCGACACCGCAGGCAAAAGCCAGGGCCAGGAAAGGCAAAAGGCCGTGCATGTAGCGCGAAGCATAGCGGAACAGGTTGGCCCCCGGCACTAGGTGGAGATACAGGGAATAGAGGGGCGTGTTTTCACCGAGGGAAAGCAACAGTCCCACGGCGGGGAGCATCATCATCCAGCGCGGTAGGCGGAAAAATCCCAGGATGCACAACATCAGCACCCCGGCGCTGTTGAAGCACTGCCCGAACCAGAAGTTGCGGGGTCCGATATAAACCTCGGGAGAACCATAGACCAGAGGCGAAAGCCATTTCAACAACTGATAGGGAGATAGGGATCCGCTGAACAGGAACTCCCCGTTTCCCGACAAAGAGAAGCGAAAGGAGTGGCTGATTTCCTCGACCGTGGCGGCTATTTGGGGCAGGCCCACGAGGAGGCCCGCCAGCACGGCGCCGGCGCCATACAGCCATTCCGGCCCCAGCCAACGGCCGTGGCGCGTCTTTATCAGACCCAGAAAGTAGAGCGCCCCCAGCTCGCAGCAGATGAACTGGTATTGCGGATGGCCGCAGATCCAAGAGATGCCGATCAGCAGGCCCAGGCCACAGGCCCAGGCCAGTTTGCGCCTCCCCTGTTCCACGACCATGCGGTGCAGAGCATAGAGCGCCCAGGGATAAAGGGCCAGGGACGTGAGGATGGTGAGATGGCCCCACACTACTATTTCGCGGTGCAGGAAGGACATCAGCGCGAACACGGATGCAAGGACGGCGGTGGATTTCTTTTGGACCCACAAGCCCGCGAAAAGATAGACTCCGCAAAAAAGCAGGACCATGTGCAACAGCGATTCCAGCTTGAGCACCGCGGTGGGAGAGAATAGTCGCAGAAGCTGATGGAGCGGGTGGAGCAAGCCCAGGCATGGTTCCGCCAAACCCTCTGTTCCGGCGAGGATCTCAGGGCACCACAGCGGCACGGCATGCTCCTCGATCCCCCGTTGCATGGAAGCCAAGAAAGGATGGTGGAGCTGGATGTAGTCCGCGCCACAAAGGCGCTCCCAGGGAAGGAAGAACCCGGCGTAAGCTGCCAGCGAAACAGCCAGAAGCAGGATGAAGCTCGGGTGTCTCAGTTTTTCGATACCCCGAACGGGCGTAGGCCCATGCTGGACCAGCAAAAAAACTGGAAACTGGAATGCAGGGGCATCAAATTCCCGAGAATAAAAAACCGCGACATGTGACTTGTCTTCTCCGCGCTCTCCGCGTCTCCGCCTGCAAGGAGATTTCCGCGTTAAGCGCTGGCGTGAAAAATGGGAAAGAAGACTGAGATTTATTCACGCGGAGACGCGAAGAACGCGGAGGGGGAAGCGAATGTTGACGACTTTTTGGTTCCAACTGCCGGGTTAGATCCCCGGATGCGCTCGAAAAATCCAGTGTCGGCCCGATCATTCATCATGAGGGCTTCCCAATTTCACCGAAGTGAATTATAAAGGACAGGCCGCAAGTCCAGAGAAATTTGCCCCAACCGCTCAAGACCAACACGCTGACAGCACAGGCCCGACGGAACCTGGGCAAGTTGTCGGATATAGTGCATGCTGCACGAGAGGGACCGGGAAGCATACACCCAAACTTCCCTTGCCAACCTTTCCGGTGTTGCCCGGCTATGTTGGCAAACACAATGTTGGCTATGAAACAAAAATATGCAACTTTTTTTCATGGCTTAATCCCGCGTATCAACCCCCTCAAAGCGCGTTGGCGTGTCGCGCTTCGCGCTGCGGTTGCCCTCGTCATTTTTGTGGCAGGTTCAGCCCGAGCCGATGCAGATCCCACCTTCCACGTGGTGAGCGCTTTCCCCAAGCTGAAGCTGCACAATCCCGTGGACCTCCAGGCGGTCCCAGGCAAGGTCAACGAACTCTGGGTGGTGGAGCAGGAGGGCCGTGTCCTTGCCTTTCAGGCGGACCCAAAAGTTCAGGAAACCCGGGCGGTGCTGGATATCGTCAAAAAAGTGAAAAGCGGTGGCGAAATGGGACTGCTGGGGTTGGCCTTCGATCCGGATTTTAAAAAGAACGGATTTTTTTACGTGAACTACACGGCGGATGACCCCCTGCGCTCGGTGAACGCGCGCTATCACAAGGGCGCGGACGGGAAGGCGGACGCGGCCAGCGAGCTGGTTATTCTGAGTTACGATCAGCCCTACGAGAACCACAATGGTGGCGACCTGGTCTTCGGTCCCGACGGCTATCTGTACATTGGAACAGGGGACGGCGGATCAGGCGGCGACCCGCACGGCAACGGGCAGAACCTCCAGACCCTTTTGGGTAAGATGCTGCGCCTGGACGTGCGCGGGGCCTCGGGCGAAAACCCCTACAGCCTGCCCCCCGACAATCCCTTCACCAAAGACAATAGGAACCGCCGCGGCGAGATCTGGGCTTGGGGACTCCGGAACCCTTGGCGCTTCAGCTTTGATGGCAAGACTGGCAAACTCTGGGCGGGCGACGTCGGCCAGAATCGCCTCGAAGAGGTGGATATTATCGAAAAAGGCGGGAATTACGGCTGGAACTACCGCGAAGGTTTTTCAAAATTCAAGGGCGAGCCGCCACTGGAAGCCAAGCTCAAGGATCCCGTTCACGATTATCCAAGAGGCGAAGGCCAGTGCGTCACCGGCGGCTACGTCTATCGCGGAAAGAAACTTCCGTCCCTGGTTGGCGCCTACATCTACGGCGACTTCGCCAGCGGGCGCATCTGGGCGCTGCGTATTCCAGCCCAGGGCAAGGCCCAGAACCGCCTCATCGCGGAGAGCGGGCTCAACATCTCATCTTTCGGACTGGACGCACAAGGCGAACTCCTGATCCTTCATCACGGTGGGGAAATCTACCGCCTCGAAGCTGGCGGGCCTTAGGAAATCTGGCTCATTCGCATAATGTGTACTTTTCAAGAGTTTTCACACGGGACCACGATCTCAAGGCGGGAACCCCATCGTATTACCGGGGGGATTCTTCCACAGATGACACAGATTAACACGGAAAGTACTCAAGGGCTGGCCTCTTTATCAGTGCCCATCGGTGTAATCTGTGGATAAATTCAGGCTGAGAACTCGGAGCCTTGGGAAAAAACTGGGGAGTGGACTTTACCAGAGGTACGCATTCCTCGGGTGAGCTAGGAATTTCCCGTCCTGCCTCCCGTTCTTTACCTGAAGACCGACTATCTCAATCCCAGCACGCGGCGGATTTGCCCGGCATTCTCGAAAACGTGGGCCTCCAGGCCTGCGGCGCGGGCGCCCTCCACGTTCTCGGGCCGGTCGTCGAAAAAGGCGATGGCGGAAGCGGAAACCTTGAGCTCGCGCACCACCCGATCGTAGATCGCGCGCTCCGGTTTGGCGCAACCCATTTCGTAGCTGGCGAATATTTTTTTGAAATACCGCAAGACCGGCCGCGAGTCCCGACGGTCTTCGAGGTGCAGGGGGTTGATGTTGGAAAGGGCGTAGGCCTCGATGGCGGCTGGCAGTTCGCCGAGCAGCGCCTCGATGCCCTCCACGTCATCCCCCCAGCAATCGCGCCAACGGGAGCCGAATTCGTCATCGGAAAATTCGACGCCAAGCTCGCTCCTGAGCCGCCGCAAAAACTCACCCGTGTTGAACTCGCCGCGCTCGTAGGCCGTATAGATGGGGCCGAAATCATCGAAAATGCCCGGATTGGGCCGCGTCAACTGGCCGCGGAGCCACGCTTCAAAAGGTTCGAAGCGCACGTGAAAAACCACGTTGCCGAGGTCCAGCAGCAGGATGCGTTTCATGGCGTCTCCAATCGAGCTGGCTCCAGATCCGCGAGCGCATGCTGCACGGTTTTGAGCATCTCGGGCAGGCCCGCGCCACTCACGGCGCTGACGCGGAGGAATTCGGCGCCGATTTCTTTTTCCCAGGCGGAGATTTCTTCTTGCTTGGGGCCTAGGTCCATCTTGGTGAGCACCAGCAACTCGGTTTTTCCAGACAGCTCCGGACCGTAGCTCTGCAGCTCATGACGGACGAGGCGCACGCGCTCGGGAACGCTCAGTCCCCCGGGGTCGTAGGGCTCGACGAGGTGCAGCAGCAGGCGCGTGCGCTCGATATGGCGCAAGAAGCGCGTGCCGAGCCCCTTGCCCTCGCTCGCGCCCTCGATAAGCCCCGGAATGTCGGCGAAAACGATCTGCGTGTTGGGTGGAAAGGCATGCACCCCAAGGTGCGGGGTGAGGGTGGTGAAGGGGTAGTCCGCGACCTCGGGACGGGCGTTGGAGACGCTGCGCAGCAGTGAGCTTTTGCCGGCATTGGGCATGCCCAGCAGGCCGACGTCGGCGATGAGCTTCAAGGTAAGGGCGAGTTCCAGATGTGCCCCCTCCCCTCCCGGCTCGTATTCGCGTGGGGTCTGGTGCGTGGAGGATTTGAAGCGCGCGTTGCCGCGGCCACCGCGGCCGCCTTGAAGCACCGTCCAGCGCTCCACGCCATTGGCCAGTTCCACGATGAGCTCGCCGGAAGCGACGTCGCGCGCCACGGTGCCTGGAGGCAGGCGGATCACCAGGTCCTCCCCGGCCTTGCCGGAGCAGTCCTTGCCCCGGCCAGCATCGCCATGGCCGGCGGCGAAGTGGCGGCGGAACTTGAGGTGATACAAGGTGTTAAGACTGGAATCAGCCACGAGGATCACATCGCCTCCTTTGCCCCCGTTTCCCCCGTCAGGCCCGCCAAAGGGCGCGAACTTCTCGCGGCGGAAGCTCACCGAGCCGCGGCCGCCATTGCCCGATGCCACCTTGATGCGCGCTTCGTCCAAGAACATGATGGCGGGCATTGTAAGCGCGCCGCGCCGAATTCACGATCCCGGTCGCGCTTTCGAGAAACCGCTCCCCCGCAGTTCGTCTAAGCTCGCTTCTTGACCGCAAGCCTCCGACGCATTTTCTCTGGAGATACGCCGCCCTCCTTTTTCAGGCGCTTTCTTGATTTCTCGATCATGGACATGAATTTTTTGTTCGTGCTCAGAGAAATCGTTTCCAGGTCCGTGTATTTTAATGACTCATCCGAGGAATGCATATTTCTAGTAGCGTCCTTTTTCCCCAGTTTTTTCCTAATGCTCCGTGTTCTCAATTCGGATTTATCCACGGATTACACCGATGGGCACTGATAAAGATGCCAGCCCTGAATGATTACTTTCTGTGTTAATCTGTGTCCTCTGTGGAAAAATCCCCCCGGTATTGCGATGGGGTTCCCGCCTTGCCATATCAAGCGCCCGTGTGAAAACTCTTGAAAAGTACGCATTATTCGGATGAGCCATTTTGAGGAGATATTCATCGAAACCCCCACTCTCAAGTGGTATAATCGGCGTTGATGCTCACGTATTCGGCGGTGAGGTTGGCGCCGAGGTAGCGGCAGGCGTGCGCGCCCAGGCCCAGGTCCACTTCGATGAGCACCGGATCGCGTTCCTTCATGCGCGCCGAGAGAGCTTTCAGGTCCGGTTCGGCGGGCGCGCCCTGGCGGAAGACCACCTCATCACAGATGGCGATGCTGGGGCGGGCGCGCGCGATTTCCGGCTCGCCGCGCACCTTGCCGATGGCCATGAGCACACGGCCCCAGTTGGGATCGGCGCCGGTGATCATGGTCTTCACCAGCGGGCTGTTGGCGATGGAGGCGGCCACGGCCTTGGCCTGGGCGGGACTCGACGCCCCGCGCACCCGGCACTCGATGGCGCGGGTCACGCCCTCCCCGTCGCGCACCAGGGCGAGGGCGGCGTCAGCGCACAGCTCTCCCAGGACATGCGCGAAGGCGGCGCTGTCCACCGGACCCGCCAGCCCGCTGGCCAGGAGGAAACAGGAATCCGAGGTGCTGGTGTCGAAATCCACGCTCATGCAGTTGAAGGACGACTCCACGGCGGCGCCCAGCAGCGCGCGCAGCTCGCCGGGCTCGAAGCGCGCGTCGGTGAGGATGAAAGCCAGCATAGTCGCCATGTCCGGGGCGATCATGCCCGCGCCCTTGGCCAACAGGGTGAGGGTGGCCGCGCCGCAGGTTCTCGAGAAGAACTTGGGCACCGTGTCGGTGGTCATGATGGCGCGCGCCGCGCGCTCCAGGTGCGCGGCGCTGTCGCCAAGCTCCGCGACGGCCCTGGGCAAGGCCGCCTCGATCTTCCCTGGCGGGTAGGGGCGGCCAATGACCCCGGTGCTACTGATCAGCGCCAGATTTTCAGGAATACCCAGTTCGCGTGCCAATGCGGCGCAAATCGCCTGCGCCGCGCGATAACCGTCCGCGCCGGTGGCCACGTTGCTGATGCGCGAGTTCACGGCCAGGGCCTGGAGCCGCCCCGCCTCCAGCCGCGCGCGCGCCAGCTTCACTGGCTCGCCGGGGAAATGGTTGCGCGTGAACATCCCCGCCGCGGCGCAGGGACGCTGGGCCGCGATGAGCGCCAGATCGAGGTCCTGGGGATTTTTCTTGAGCCCGGCGTGAACGCCGGAACAGCGAAAGCCCTGGGGCAACGTGACGGGGTTGGTGCTCATTTTAGGCTCATCCGAAGAGTGCGTACCTCTGGTAGTGTCCTCTCCCCCCAGTTTTTTCCTAATGCTCCGTGTTCTCAATTCGGATTTATCCACAGATTACACCGATGGGCACTGATAAAGATGCCAGCTCTGATTGATTACTTTCTGTGCTAATCGGTGTCCTCTGTGGAAAAATTCCCTCGGTATTGCGATGGAGTTCCCGCCTTGCCAGATCGTGCACCCGTGTGAAAACTCTTGAAAAGTGCACATTATTCGGATGAACCTCATTTTATTCCTCGAAGCTCGACGGCAGGCCGCGCATGGTGGCTACGGCCTGGGATTGCAATTCCGCCGGGAGGCCCAGGAAGTAGTAAACGTAGCGGTCGTCGGCGAGCGTGCCGCACATGAGCGGGTGCTTGCGTGCGGCCTGGCGCAGGAGCGCGGCGTAGCGCTGCAGGTAGGCGTTGTCGTGGCGCGCGCGCCAGATGAGCCTCGGGGCCTCGCGCGTCAGGTCCTCCACCTTGAGGATGAGCTCTTCCAGGAGCATCGAGCCGATGCCGCGCCCGAAGTGCTCCGGCGCCACCACCACCTTGTCCAGGTAGCGGAATTGCTCGTAGGGCACCATCACGATGCAGGCGCGGTAGTCCTCCTCGACGAGCGCCGACCAGTTTTTCCCCAGCCGTTCGCAATAACCGGCGCGCAACTGGCGATGGAAGCCGCTCTCGATGAGGGCGCACAGGCGCCCGCAGTCCACCGCTTTCGCCTCCAGCATGTGGAAGCTGTAGCCCTGGCTCAGCATCGTCCCCGAACCCGTGGCCGTGAAAAGCTCGGGCAGCAACTGCGGTGGCGTCACCAACTGGATGGCGCGCGCCGGGCCTAGAGACGCGAGGAAGGGCTCGACCCATTCCATGATGCCGCGCGCGGCCTCGTTCCAGTCGGGGCGGCGTTTGTTGAGGAATACGCGACTCGGCACCTGGCCGGAATTGTCGGTGAGGGGCAGGGGCAGCAGCAGCAGATACTTGTAGTAATCCTTCTCCTCGGCGGCTTGCCGCAGCCCCGCCAGCAGATCGACCGTCGCGGCCTGCGGGCTCAACAGGACGCGCGCCGTAGAGCTCGGGCGCGGCGGTTTGGGCAGGGACGCCTCGATGGCGGCCCGGTCCTGCGCATTGTAAAAAGCGTCGGGCGCGAAAAGCGTGGGCGACAGACCGATGCGCAGCAGGTAGCGCAATCCGTCCAGCAGGCTTTCTTTTTCCGCCGGCCACACTCCCGCGCCCAGGATGAAAAGCGCGAAGCGGTCCGGCTCGGCCGTGAGGAAACGCTGCAAGTATTCGATGGCATCGCGGCTGTAGGCGGTGCGCTCGACGAAGTCCTTGAACACGCGGTGCATCAAAGAACCGGGGAGTCAGCCATGACTCAACACTTCCAGCCGTTCGCCCTTTATTCCCCGCTTTGGGGGATGAGCCTGTCGAATGGCCACTAAAGGGCCACCAGGGGCGGACGGCGGTGAGGTCACGGTCCGCCCGTGCTTCGACAAGCTCAGCACGAACGGACCTGCATGCCGGCAACGTAAAACGAAGATGGGTTCCATGGGCTGAACTATTTCAAATGCGGCAGCTTCATGGCGGAGATCTTCTCCATGAGGACCCGGTCGGCAAGCCGCGCTTGCTGGCGGCGGGATTTCAGCGCCTGGGGCAGGGAACGCAGGGTTTCCGCGAGCGCCCAGGCGCGCGCCCGGTCCAGGGTCAGCGCGGCCTTGATGGCCTTGAGCGCCGTCCAGAAAAAGAAATTCGCGATCCAGGCCGGCTGCTGGACCTGCTTGATCACAAAGAGGTTCATGGCCCGCTCCTTGAGCCCGCGGCGTGCGTCCTTCCCGCCGTGGACCTTGAGGGTGGTGCGCCCGCCGAGATGGCGCAGGCGCGCGGCGGGCTCGAAGACGCAGGGATGGCCGCGCCTCCAGGCGCGATAGCTCAGATCGTTGTCCTCCATGTAGAAGAACATGCTGTCGAAGCCGCCCAATTCGAGGAATAAATCCCGGTGCAAGAGGGCGGCGGCGCCGTGAAAATACAGGCAGCCTCCCGGCCCCGGCTCCAGCTCCACGGGCGCGAGGTGCCCGTGGAAAAAATGCCCGCCGCGCCGTCGCGGGTAGCACTCGCCGGGGTCCTCGGCATGAATGGCCGGGGAGACGGCGAAAAAGGATGCGTCGGATTCCAGGCGCCGCAATAATGGGGCGATGAAACCCTCTTCGAGCACCACGTCGTTGTTGAGCAGCAGCACGTAGGGAGCCGGACAATCGCGCACGGCCTCATTGTAGGCCGCGAGCTTGCGGTTTTGAGGATAAGCGATCCAGCGCGCCTCGGGATGGTGCCGCTGCACGTAGGCGCGGGAATCATCCTGGCTGGCGTTGTCAATGACCCAAACCTCGGCGGGCACGGGAGCGGCGCGCGCCTCGCGGATCATGGAGGGCAGGCAAGTTTCCAGCAGATCCCGCCCGTTGTAATTGAGCGGCATCAACACGAGGCGCGCGGAACTCATGCCGCGGCTCGGACGCGGCCCGCCGCCGGGCCCATGCTACTCCTCCTCGCTTTCCTCTTCTTCTTCCTCGGCGGGCTCTTCGTCCTTATCGAGGCGTTTCACGTGGTAGCGATAGGTCTCGGCATCCATGAGCCCGTGGACCTCCGTCGGGTCCTCCACCCGGATCTTGATCATCCAGCCCTCCTCGTAGGGCGACTGGTTGACCTGCTCCGGGGTTTCCTCGATGCCCGTATTCACCTCGACGACCTTGCCGGTCACCGGGGCATAGAGTTCGGAAGAAGCCTTTACCGATTCGATGCTGCCAAAGGCCTCGCCCGCTTCCACGCTGGTGCCCACCTGGGGCAATTCGACGTAAACCACCTCGCCGAGCTGATCCTGGGCATAGTCCGTGATGCCGACGAGCGCGACGTCCTCGGAAACCATGCGCAGCCACTCATGGTCCTCGGTGTAAAAATAATCCTCGGGTGCTATCATGGCGCGGGGAAATTACCGGCCCCTCAATCCTTGTCAAGCGGGGAGAACCCCTACCTTAAAGGCTCCCAGCCCCCCATGCCCTGCTGGTTTAAAAAGCCCACAGAAACCGTAGCTTACGCGGCGGCGGCCTTGGCCGTGCAACTCGCCTTTGCCGCCACCGGGGTCTTCTTCAATGATTCCTGGGCCTGTCTCAGCGGTGACTCCTGGGTCCTGCACCGCATGGCGGTCCATGGACTGGAGAACGGCGTCCTCTCCTATCTGGAACCGCGGCCCACCTTGACGCAGCTCCCCGCCTATCCCTGGCTCATCGCCCTCAGTTACCGCGTCTGCGGCCAGGACCCGCGCTTCCTGCTCGGCCTGCAAATGCTGCTGGGCAGCCTGATAGTGGGGGTTTTTACGGCGGCGCTGCGCGCACGGCTCCAAGGTTGGCGCCACACCGTCGGCTTGGCCCTGGTTTTCGACCCGCACCGCCTGCTGTATTCGAGCTGCCTGCTCAGCGAGTTCTGGGTGTGGCTGGCCTGGATGACCGGGTTCCTGATGTTCCTGCGCTACGAAAAAACGGGCCGATCGTCCTGGCTCGCCGCCGCCTTCGCCAGCTTCGGGCTGGCCGCGCTCACCAAGCCGCTGGCGGGGTTCTTCGGACCCTTCCTCGCCGCCGGGCTGCTGGTGCTGAAGCCGCGCTGGTGCCTCGCGCGCTGGAAGGCCTTCATCCTGGCGCTGGCTCTCTATGGCGGGCTCCTCGCGCCGCTGCTGTGGCGCAACGCCAGGCTCACCGGGGAGTTTCCGCGCTACACCACCGTGAGCTCCTTCAACAGCGTCTATTTCAACCTCGCCTACTACGAGGCGCAGAAGAACGGCGAAAGCCTGGCCAGCGCGCGCACGCGCATGGTGAACCTGCTGCGCGCGGAACTGGAGCGCCAGCGCGGCGTGGCCATCCCTGAAATATCCCAGGAAATCGCCTGCGACCGCTGGAAACACTTGCAGGCCCTGGGGGTTGGCGAATACGAGTACGCCGCGCTGTCGGACACGGTCTTCGCGCGCTACCTCAAAGAGGACGGCCCAGGATATCTGCGCGCCCATTTCCGCGGCGCTCTGGATATCTTCACCGTCAGCAACCTCTCCTGGTTCCAATACTGGTTCCACGCTTATGAAGCGCGCTCCTTCTCAGGCCTGGGGTGGCGGGGCGGGTGGCGCGTGCTGCGCGCCTTGGACCTGGACGCGCTGTTCCTGATCATCCGCCTGCTCGAAGTCGCCACGGCGGCCCTGCTTTTGCCGCTCAGCTTGCTCGGAGCGCTGCTGGACAAGCGCAACGCGCGGGATGCGGCTTGGCTAATGGCCGCCTTTTTTATCATCTACGTCGCCGCAGTCTCGGGGATCAACGTGTGGGGCCGCTTCCGCTATCTCTTCATGCCGTTCTGGTTCGTGCTTTCCGCGCACGGCTTGAAGGCCAGCGCCGCGACGCTGCAAGGCTGGCGGGCCAAACCGTGAAGGGTCTCGGTCTTCCGGTCCGCGGCGCCCTGGCCGGTGGGATGATCACGGTGCTCATCGCCGTCGCCTGCGGCGGCGGGGGATCCAGCGCGCCGTCCGCCGATCTCGCCAAAAATATCGCCGAACTCCAGACCACCAAGAGCTGCCAGGGCTGCGACCTCAGCGGCGCGGACCTCAGCAACCTCAACCTGCGCAACGTCAACCTCAAGAACGCCAAGCTCACCAAAGCGAACCTCCGCAACGCCGACGTGAGCAACGCGGACTTCACCAGCGCCATCCTGCGCAACGCCGACTTCCGCGGCGCACGCATCGATCGCGCCATCTTCGCCGGAGCCGACCTCAGCGCCGCCGACTTCCGCGGCGTGGACTTCTCCAAGGTGGATACCACGGGAGCCGACTTCTCCAATGCCATCCTCAACAGCACGCCCTGAGAACAAGCGGCGGGCGGAGCCACGAGTCGCCGTGCTGGGACCGACGAAGGGCACCTATTCCTCCCAGGCCGCCGATCACTTTTTTTCCGGGTTAGATACAGTTTCGGTCTTGTGCAAAAGCATGGAAGACGTGGTGGCGGCTGTGGAATCCGGAAGCGTGGATTACGGCGTGCTGCCCATCGAGAACAGCTCGGCGGGTTCGGTGGACCCGAGCCTGGACGCGCTGATTTCCTCAAAACTTGTCATCCTGGCGGCTTTCAACAAGCGCATCGAACACGCGCTGTTGGCCCGGAGCCAACAGCGCATCGAGGCCGTACGCACCCTCTATTCCCTCGATCAACCCTACGAGCAGTGCCGGAGTTACATCCGCAAGCACTTGCCCCTGGTCCAGTGGGTGCGCACCACGAGCACCGCGGAAGCTGTGGATCGCTGCCTGGAAAACCCCAGGGATTCCGCGGCCATCGCCGCGGCGGAAACGGGGCGCAGCCGGGGACTCGACGTGCTGCGCTATCGCATTCAGGATCTCAAACACAACTTCACGCATTTCGCCCTGGTGGGACGCCGCGGCATGCTGAACGTCGCTTACAAGAGCAGGTGGTCTGAAATCGGCCGGCGGGCGACCCTGGCCTTCACCCTGGAGAACCGCCCCGGCAAGCTGGTGAAGGTGCTGGAGATCTTCCGCAGGAACGGCATCAACATGCGCCACATCGAATCCCGCCCCACGCGCCAGGGCCAGTGGGAATACTATTTCTGGGTGACCCTGGACTGCAAGGGCATGGAGCCCTTGAGACTGCGGACCATCATCAAGGAGGATGTCCGCGCGCACACCCTCTGGCAGCACTTCTTCGGCATCTATCCTGTGCTCTCCCCCGACGAACCCCTACACCCGGAGCCCCATGCGCCCAACGGTCATCATCGGCAACTGGAAGTTGAACAAAAGCTGCGCCGAAGCGCGCGGCTTCGCTCGCAGCCTGCGGCAGGCGCTGCCCCAGTTGCCCCAAGGCCGCGAGGTGGGCGTGGCGCCCACGCACCTGGCTCTGGCCGGGGTGCTTGAGGAACTTCGGGGCTCCCCCATCCTCGCCGGCGCCCAGTCCGGCTACTACGAGGATTCCGGCGCCTTCACCGGACAGGTTTCACTCACCATGATCAAGGAGGCCGGAGCGCAGTTCTGCCTGGTCGGCCACTCCGAGCAGCGGCAGTTTTTTGGCGAAAGCGACGAAACCGTGCGCCGCCGGCTGGTGGCCGCGGGTCGCGTCGGGCTGCGCGTCGTGATGTGCGTCGGAGAAACGCTGGCGGAGCGCGAGGCGGGGCAGACCCAGTCCGTGCTGGAGCGCCAGATTTCCCGGGCGCTGGAAGGCATCGAAGCTCCGGGTCCCCAGTCCTTCGTGCTCGCCTATGAACCGGTTTGGGCCATCGGCACCGGGCGCACCGCCACCCCCGAAATGGCCCAGGAAGCCCATGCCTTCTGCCGCCTGATGCTGGCGCGCCGCTGGGGCTCCGAGGTGGCCGCCCGGCTTCCCATCCAATACGGTGGCTCGGTGAAGCCGGAAAGCGCGAAAAGCCTGCTGGAGCGCGCGGATATTGATGGACTGCTGGTGGGCGGGGCCAGCCTGGAACTCAAGTCCTTTATTTCCATCGCCACGGCTTAGGTTGCCCCCGCTTTTCCGGGCCCCTCCATGACGCTTCTTCACACCTCACTGATCGCTGTTTTCCTGTTCCTGTGCTTCCTGCTCATCTGTTCCATCCTGTTGCAGACGGGACGCGGCGGGGGCGCGGCCGGACTCGGCGGGGGTGCCAGCGACAGCGCCTTTGGTGTGCGCACGGTGAACGTCCTGCAGAAGTTCACCCTGGTGTGCGTGGCCATCTTCTTCATCCTCCTCGTGGCCATCACCCGCAATCAAAAGGGCGGGACGGGCGAGCGGCACAGCGTTTTTGACGGCTATGTGGCGCCGGCCGCCCCGGCGCCGGGCGCAGCGGGAGCGGTGCCGGCGACGCAAGCGCCGGAAGGCTCGGAAGCTGCTCCGTCCGGCGCGCTCGCCCCCCAGGCCGCGCCGCTTCCCCAGGTCCCTGCCGCGGCGGGTTTGAAGCCAGAAGCTCCCGTGGTGCCCGATCCTGAGCCCAGGGTCGCGCCGATTCCCGCCGCGGCGCAACCGGTAGAAATGCCCGCCCAGCCTGTTCCGGCCGCCCAGCCTGCCCCGGCACCTCCAGCAGCGCAGCCTGCTCCGATGACTCCGGCGGCGCTTCCCGCTTCTGAACCCATCGTTCCCGCCGCGCCCGCACCTACCCAGAACCCATGAGCCCAACCCGGCGGCGCCGGAACCCATAAAGACGAAAAACGATGTGCCACATAGACACAGAGGACACGGAGAACGCAGGAGAAATTCTCTGTGCTCTCTGTGACTCTGGGGTGGAAGTTGGTATTCAAATTCCTATTTTAGGATGAGGGTCCTCGTCACCGGCGGGGCGGGATTCATCGGCAGCCACCTGTGCGCCGAGCTGATGCGGCGCGGGAACGACGTCCTCTGCCTGGACAACCTGTTCACCGGCTCCAAACGCAACATCGCGGCCCTCATGGACTCGCCGCGCTTCGAATTCATCCGCCACGACATCACCGAGCCGAAACTGCTGGAGGTGGACCGCATCTACCACCTGGCCTGCCCGGCCAGCCCTGTGCACTATCAACTGAATCCCGTGAAAACGGTGAAGACCAACGTCATGGGCACCATCCACGCCCTGGGCATCGCGAAACGGGTGAAAGCGCGCCTGCTGCTGGCCAGCACCTCCGAGGTGTACGGCGACCCCAAGGTGCATCCGCAGCGCGAGGATTACTGGGGCAACGTCAACCCCGTGGGGACGCGGAGCTGCTACGATGA
>JAHFOS010000274.1 GCA_023261545.1 bacterium | reverse complement strand
GCCCGGTCCCCCAGCGTCACCACCAGGCTGCAAGCCGCCATACGCGCAGGGTTTTGCCGCGATCCAGCGCGTCCAAGTTCCTGGTCTGCGTGTAGTCCAAGCGGGTCAGGGTGTGGCGGCCGGCCAGGAGCTGGCCGATATCCTGGGCGAGCCGCGCGTTCACCGCATCCTCTCCGTCCACCAGCAGGCAGATATCGGCGGCGCGGGTGGCTTGCGCCAGACCGAACCAGGCCGAGAACGCCAGCGCCAGTAACCGCAAGCGGACCATCTCAGAAGCTCACCGCGAGGCCGAACAGCAGGCCGCGGGTATCGGCCTCAAGGTTGAATCCGAGCAGCGGGAGATCGTATTCGAGGTGGGTGAGTGCGGCCTTCATGGTCATGCCGGAGAGGGGTTTGTAGGCCAGGCCAATCCCGCTGTAGGCCAGTTTCTCCTTGGTGGTCCCCCCGCCGACGCCCTTGGCCGTGGTGCTGTCCCACTGCAGGAAGGCATGCAGGGGTTTTTCCCCCTCGAAGCGGTGCAGCAGGTAGTTGAGTTCCGCGTAGGTTCCGTCGGCCTTCCAGTCGGAGACTCCGAAAGAGGCCCTCATGCCCGCGTCGCCGTCCACCTTGAGGTGCAGGCGCTCCACGATGAACCCGAAACGGGCGATGGTCGCCTGCGCGTAGTAATTCAGGATCATCAAATCCTTCTTGCTGTCGGGGTCCCAGGTGCCGCTGTAGTGCGAGATGCCGAGGCGAATGTCGCGGCCCCCCAGCTTGTTGAACTCCAGACGCCCACCGCGGGCGATGTCGTGGTTGTTGTTGGTGCTTCCCAGGTTGTTGGAAATGCGGATGCCCGTGGCGCTGATTTCGCGGAACTTGGTCTTGGTGGTGTCACCAGGGCTGGTTCCGTAGCCGTTCACGCCAAAAAGGGTGAACTCGGTGTGGAAGGCCTTGGCCGCGAACTCCTTGCGGAATGAAACCCCCAGATCCGCGATGGGCAGCCCCAGAATCTCGCCTTGGAACAGCGGCGGCTGAATGGTGAGGCGCTGGAAGGGATAGAAATAGAGATCGTTGTAGAGGCCCAGGGGCAGGCGGATGCGGCCCACCTTGATGTCCATGCTGGGGGACAGATCGTACTGGAGATAGGCGTACTGCAGGCGCGTCTCCCCGGCGGTGTAGCCGAGCTTGGAGTAGGTGATATCGGCGTAAAAGCTGCAGTTCTTCTCCAGGTTGGTGGCGGCGAAGATGCCCACGGCGGGCAGCGTGAAGTCCCGCTTTTCCAGCGGGTTGGGAAAGGGACCGCCGCTCAAGGTGTTCCGGGTGTCGAGCGCGAAACGCATATCCGCGTAGCCGGTGAAGACCACCTTGGCCTCGGCCGCGCGCCAGGCGGGCGCAAGCGCCGCGAAGAGCAGGAGGATGCAGGCCTTTGTTCCGGGGCGATTATCCATTAATTTGTCTCCTGGTGCGATGGCTCGGACGTTTGAGGCCCCGGATTCTACTTCCAACATCCGCTTGCCAATACAACTGAAAATACCCGTTTTTGCCTATTTTGCCTCTCCGACCCGGCCTCTATGAGGCCGGGTCGGAGCCATATATAGCATAGGAATTTGAATACCAACTTCCACCACAGAGGCACAGAGATCACAGAGAATTTCTCCTGCTTTCTCCGTGTTCTCTGTGCCTCTGTGGTACATCATTTTCGTCTTTTTTGGTTCCGGCCGCTCCGGCCGCACTGTAGCGTTGCCCGCGCGGCGGGCGAGACGCCCGCGCACCAAAAACCACTTGACAGGGCTTCATATCGTTGTAAGATGTTGCAAATTGTTCTAAATAACTCCTTTTTAATATATTAACATTACGAGGAGGTTTCCCATGATGACGGTGCAGCAAGTCCTGGATCGCAAAGGGCGGGATATCTGGTCCATCGCCCCGGACGACAGTGTTTTCGACGCCATCAACCTGATGGCGGAAAAGGGTATCGGCGCCACGCTCGTGGTGGAAGGCGACCAGCTCGTCGGCATCTTGTCGGAGCGGGATTACGCGCGCAAGGTCATCCTGCGGGGCAAATCGTCGCGCACGACCAAGGCCCGGGAGATCATGACGGAAAAGGTGCTCTACGTGAGTCCTCATCGTTACGTCGAGGAGTGCATGGCCCTCATGACGGACAAACGCATCCGCCATCTTCCCGTCATGGACAACGGCAAGCTCGTGGGCATGCTTTCCATCGGTGATATCGTCAAAACCATCCTCGCCGATCAGAAATTCATCATCGAGCAGCTTGAGAACTACATCAAGGGCTACTGATGCCGGACTGACGGGGCCAACCAAGATACGCACCTCCGGGGGGCAACCGCCAATGCTTTTCCGTCTCCTCCGCGTCTCCGCGTGCAAGGAAATTTCTGCGTTTGGCGATGTTGTAAAAATGAAAAGAAGATGGGGATTTATTCACGCGGAGACGCGGAGAACGCGGAGGGGGGAGAGGCTGCTGGCGACTTTTTAGCTTCCGGCTCCGGGTTAGGAAACACGGGAACGCTGGCCCAAAAAAACACTTGACAAGGTTGCTCGGTGTTGTAGTATGTTGTAAATTATTGCAAATAGACACTTTTTCT
>JAHFOS010000183.1 GCA_023261545.1 bacterium | reverse complement strand
GGCGGTTTCCTCCTAAAGAGTAACGGAGGAGTCCAAAGGTTCCCTCAATGCGTTTGGTAATCGCATGCGGAGTGCAAAGGCACAAGGGAGCTTGACTGAAAGACGTACTGGTCGAGCAGGCACGAAAGTGGGGCTTAGTGATCCGGTGATACCGTGTGGAAGGGTCATCGCTCAACAGATAAAAGGTACTCCGGGGATAACAGGCTTATCACGCCCAAGCGTCCATAGCGACGGCGTGGTTTGGCACCTCGATGTCGGCTCATCGCATCCTGGGGCTGAAGTAGGTCCCAAGGGTTGGGCTGTTCGCCCATTAAAGCGGTACGCGAGCTGGGTTCAAACCGTCGTGAGACAGGTTGGTCCCTATCTGGTGTGGGTGTAGGATATCTGTAGAAATATGCTCCTAGTACGAGAGGATTGGAGTGTACCAGCCGATGGTGTTCCTGTTGCAGCGCTAGCTGCATCGCAGGGTAGCTATGCTGGGCCCGGATAAACGCTGAAAGCATCTAAGCGTGAAACCGTTTCTGAAACAAGATATCCCTATCAGGCCCCTGGAAGACTACCAGGTTGATAGGCTGGAGGTGTAAGCACAGCGATGTGTTCAGCTAACCAGTACTAATAGGCCGATCGACTTAACCACAATAATTCTTTGGTCTCGACCGAGGCCTGTACCTAAAATTCGACAAATGATGATAGCTTGGTGACCATGGCGGGGAGGTCACACCTGTTCCCATTCCGAACACAGCAGTTAAGCTCCCCAGCGCCGATGGTACTGAATACGGGAGAGTAGGACGTTGCCAGGCTACCTTTTTTCGGCCCCTGCGGCCGGGAGAAGGAAAGCCGGCCCGTCGCTTGCGACGGGCCGGCTTTTTATTTTTTATACGGAAGAAAAATGGAAGCGAAACTTAAAGCCCAGCCCCGGAGTGAAATGGGCAGTCAAAAATGCAGGGCCATTCGGGCTCAGGGGATGATTCCCGCCGTGCTGTACGGCAGCGGCGGCGATTGTCGCGCTCTGGAGTTGGAGAGCGTCGAGGTGGAAGCCTATTTTCGCAATATTAAATCCCAGCACTGTCACCTTGAAGTTCAGGGTCAGGGCCAGGATGTGGTCATCCAAGAGGTGCAGCGCCACCCGGTTTCGCGCGCTGTCCTGCACATGGATTTCAAGAGGTGCTAGCGCGGGCGCTAGAGGGGGTATATTCCCCCGGTCGGAAACCCAGGAGAACGCGGGGATGACTCTTTACGAGGGAATTTTCATATTTTCGCAGCCCTTTTATCGGGAGAACCCGGATCGGGCTTTTGGCGAGATTCGCGGCATCGTCGAGAAGTTCGGGGGCAAGGTCGTGGCCATCAGGTTGTGGTCAGAGCGTTCGCTGGCCTATGAGATCAAGAAGGTTCGCGAGGCGTCCTTTGTGATTTGTCACTTCGAAGCGCCCGCCGACAGTCTGGGTAAAATTGAGCGCGGGGTGCTGATCTCCGACAACATCTTGCGTTGTCTCATCGTAAAACCTGAAAAGGGTTTTGACCCGTTCGCGGTCGAGGATGAGGCCGCACCTCTCAAGAAAGATGAGCGCAGAGAAGAGGGTGTCGCCGAAATGAGGAGTCGCTGATATGGCCCTGCCGCCGAAGAGGAAGAAGAGGTACGAGCCTGAGCAGCCGTGCAGGTTTTGCGCTGACAGCGTGAAGGTCATCACCTACAAGGACGTTGAAGTGTTGAACAAGCTGGTCACCCCGTACGGGAAGATGTTCGGTCGCAAAAAGTCCGGCAATTGTTCGCGCCACCAACGCCAGTTTACGGCTGCCGTGAAAAGGGCGCGCTTTTTAGCGCTGTTGCCCTTTATCGGTTCCACCATGAAGGAGTAGTGTCATGCGCGTGCTGTTAAAAGCCGCTCTGGAGCACCTCGGAAGGCCGGGAGAGCTGGTGGTGGTGAAGCCTGGGTTCGCGCGGAATTTCCTGGTCCCACGCGGCTTGGCCATGGAGGTGACCCGTGACAACCAGCGCACGGTGGAAATGGAAATGAAGCGCCAGAAGGGCCGGGAGGAAAAACGCCGTGCCCAGCTTCAGGATATGGCGCGGCGCATCTCAGAAGCGAACTGCACGGTGGCCGCGAAAGCGGACGAGAGCGACAAGCTCTACGGTTCCGTGACGCCAGCCGAGATCGTCAAGGCCTTGAAGCTTGTAGGCCTTGATGTTGATCCCAAGGCGGTTCACTTGGATGACCCCATCAAAGCCGTCGGAGTCTTCACCGTCAAGGTTGTGTTGGATACAGGCGTTTCCGCCGACCTTAAGGTCTGGGTGGTCAAGGAATAGGGGGCACGCCCCACGTGTCGAGCGATGAATGAGCGTGTCCGGCCGCAGCGCCGCTCATCGCTCCAAGGTTCTCCCGTGGATCATCTTGCTCGGGGCCGTGCTGGGGGGGGCTGAAAGCCCGCTGGCGGGCGCCGTCGTCGAGAAAATCAAGATCACCGGCAATACCCTCAGCAGCGAGCCTTTCATCCGCAAACACATCAAAACCCGCGAGGGCCAGGAGTTGAGTGAACTCACGCTCAACGATGACGTCAAGCGGCTCTACGATCTTGGCCGTTTCAAGAAAATCGAGATTTTGCGCGAGGAACGCAAGGACAAGGTTGAGATTACCGTCGCGGTTCAGGAGAAGCCGCTCATTCGCAAGCGCAAATTTTCAGGCAACAAGAAGCTCAAAGATGGCGATTTCACCAAGGAAGTGAAAAGCGCGCCCGATCAGCGTTTCGACGAGGGCATGGTGGCGGCGGATCGCGAGGCGATCCTCAAGATTTACCGCGATCGCGGCTACCTTTTCGCCGAGGTGGGCCATAAAGTCGCCCCCGCCGGAGCGGATCGGGCGGACCTCACTTTCATCATCCGGGAAAACCAGGAGGTCAAGATAGGTGGCATCGAATTCAAGGGCAACCAGCACGTCGAGGCCAAGCAGCTTCGCAAGCTCATGGAGACCAAGATCGACCGCTTTTACAACCGGGGTGTTTACGACGCCGATCACTACCTTCGCGATCTCGACAAAATCGCCGCCTACTACAAGAGCATCGGTTATCTCGACGCCAAGGCCAAGCCTGGCAAGAGCCTGTTCTCCGAGGATCGCAATTGGCTCTACCTCAATGTCGTCGTCGAGGAGGGTGCGCTCTACATCCTGGATCGCCTTGAGCTTAAGGGCAACAAGGTGTTGTCTGCGGCGGAGCTCACCGCCTTTCTGCCGCTCAAGGCCGGCATGCCGTACTCGGACTACGCGCGGGTCGAGGCCGAGGACGCGGTGGAGCGGCGCTATGGGGAGATTGGCAGGATTTTCACGTCCGCGCGCGCGCGCGCCATCATTGATCAGAAGTCAGCGCACGTGGGCCTCGTCATGGAAATAGAGGAAGGCGAGGAAGTCTATGTGGAGAAGGTGAAGATTTACGGCAACGTCAAATCGCGCGATGTCGTCGTCCGTCGCGAGCTGGAGTTTTTTCCACTCGAGCGCGTCAACACCGAGATCATCCGCCGCAGCAAGCGCAACCTCATGAACCTGGGCTTCTTCGAGAGCGCGGAGATTCTGCCGGAGCCGGGCAGTGCTCCGCACCTGGCCAACATCGTCGTGCGCGTCAAGGAAAAGCAGACGGGGTCCATCAACTTTTCATTGGGGTTCAGCAGCATCGAGGCGATTTTTGCCCAACTCAAGTACCAGCAGCGCAACTTCGACTGGCGCGACCGGCAGAAAGGCCCCTTCAGCTTGTTCACGGGGCAGGGCTATATCGGTGACGGGCAAAATCTTGAGATCGCCATCAACACCGGCACGCGCTCACGGCGTTTCACCATTGATTTCAGCGAACCCTGGGTGTTCAACCGCAAGATTCGGTTTGGCATCGGCCTCTTTCACGCGGAGAGCACCATCGCGGATTTCGATGAGCAACGGCGCGGCGGCTATCTGCGGCTGGGCCGAGAGTTCCTGCGCGATCTCGAGGGCTTCCTCACCTACAACTTGAGCGAGATCACCATTTCCAACATTGATCCCGGTGTTTCTCCGGCCATCAAGGAGCAGGAGGGCGACAACCTGGTTTCCAGCGTCCGCAACGAGTGGGTTTACGATGATCGCGACAACCGCTTCCTCCCGACCAAAGGCTGGTATATGCATCTTTCCGAGCTGCTGGCCGGAGGACCCTTCGGCGGCACGGAGGATTTCTACAAGCTGGATCTTGAAACCAAGACCTACAGGCGGCTCTTCAAGACTCAAGGCGGAGCGCACACGGGCAGCGCGCGCCTTGAGCTGGGTTTCGGCGAATCCTACGGGGACACGGAGACCTTGCCCATTTTTGACCGCTATTTCGCGGGTGGCCTCGGCTCCGTGCGCGGTTTTGAGAACCGCACTTTGAGTCCGCGTGTCGGCAGTTTTGAGGTGGGCGGCGAATTCCTCACGGTGATGAACCTGGAGTACGGTTTCCCCATCAGCGAGGAGACGCTGCGCGGAGTGGTATTTTACGACCAGGGCTTCGCCTGGGACAAACCGAGCGATTTCAATTATGATGACCTGCGCAGCGCCATAGGGACTGGACTGCGCATCCAGATTGACGCCCTGGGGCCCGTTCCCATCGCGCTCAACTTCGCCAGGCCGATCCACAAGAAGCCTGGGGATCGCAGCGAGACCTTCAGTTTCAATTTTGGCAACTTTTTCTAAAGATCACCATGAGAATCACCCTGTTGGCTGTGTCCGTCGGCTTGGCGCTTTTGGGAGTCCTCCGCGCCGAGGAGAGCGTCAAGGCCCAGGAGAAACCCGGGGGGCTCAAGGTCGGAGTGGTGGACGTCCTGAGCCTGCTGGAGAACTATGAGAAAAGCAAGGCTCTGGAGAAAAAGCTTGAGGAACGCTATGGACATGAAGAGGTGGATCTCAAGAAGCTCCAGGAAGAAATAGGTGATCTAGAGGGCCAGTTCAAGATCGCCGGCGAGGCCGCCAAAGGGGAAATTCGCCTTAAAATCCGCGAAAAAGAGGGCACCTTCAAGGTGCGCCGGGACAATTTGCAGGAGACGCTGGCCAACCAGCATCGCCTGTACACGGAGGAGGTTTACAACGATATCAAAGAGGCGGTGGCTTTCTACGGAAAGGATCACGGCTACGATATCGTCCTCAAGAAATCGGCCTTTGACGATCCCGACCATCGCCAGCTCCAGATGGAAATGGTGAGCAATGTCGTGCTGTTCAACCGCCCGGACATGGACATCACCACCGAGGTGTTGAACCTCCTCAACGCCCGCTATCGCCAGGCGGGCTCCAATAAGAAGGAGTAAGGGTGAATCAAGCCACTTTGGCCGCCCCTTGCGAAGTCGAGGGGAAAGGCCTGCACCTAGGGCTTCCCGCGCGCATGCGCCTTTTGCCGGCGCCGCCGCGCACGGGCTTTGTTTTCGTCGTCAATAAGGGCGGTCGCAGCGCCGAAGTTTCGGCGTGCCCCGATCACCTCCAGCCCAAGGTATTAAGGACGGCCCTGAGTGCTCATGGCGTCGTGGTGGAAACAGTGGAGCATGTGCTCGCTGCGGCCTACGGGCTGGGGCTCAGCAACCTTTACATTGAACTCAGCGAAGTCGAGCCACCCGCTTGCGATGGCAGCGCCTTTGAAATCAGCCAACGCATGTTGGAGGCCGGCATCGTTGAGCAAAAAGAAGCGCGCGACGTGCTGGCGGTAGCGGAACCGGTCTCGGTCCTGGGCGATGAAGGCGCGAGCATCACGATATTTCCCGCCGACAAGTTGTGCATCAGCTATACGCTGGCCGGTGATGGCCTACCGGCTCAGAACGTGACCTACGAGCATTCGCGGTCGTCCTTTTTGAAGCTCGTGGCGCCGGCCCGCACCTTCTGCCGGGAGTTCGAGGTGGAACGCTTGCGCCATATTCCAGAGGTTGGCGAGGGAGCTGACGAAACCAACACGCTGGTCGTAAGCCTGGATAATTACGAACGTCGCCAGAAATTCGCCAACGAACTCGCTTACCACAAGGTGCTGGACCTCCTGGGAGATTTGTCCTTGCTCGGCAAGGACGTGCGCGGCCACCTCGTTTGCCATCGTTCAGGGCATTCCTGCAACCACCTATTGCTGCGCAAGCTCGAGGATCTGGATGGGCGGCACACCATGAGCATCCATGAAATTCGCAAGATCCTGCCGCACAGTTATCCGTTCCTGCTGGTGGACCGGGTCCTGGACTACGAGGAGAATGTGCGCGTCGTGGGACTCAAGAACGTCACGATCAACGAGCCTTTCTTCCAGGGGCACTATCCCCATGAGCCTATCATGCCCGGCGTGCTGCTGGTTGAGGCCTTGGCGCAAACGGGCGCCATCATGCTGTACCGCAATCAGCCCAAGGGCAAGCTCATCCTCTTCGTGGGAGTTGACAAGGTTCGCTTTCGCAACCGTGTCGTCCCCGGCGACCAGCTCATCCTGGAAGTGACGGCCAAAAACATGAAGTCCAACATCGGTCTGGTCAAAGGAATTGCCAGTGTGAAGGGCAGTGTCGCTTGCGAAGCTGAAATCAGATTCATGATCGTCGACGGATAGCGCCATGTCCATCCATCCTACCGCCGTCGTTCATGCCAGCTCCGATCTTGGCAAGGATGTGGAGATCGGTCCCTACAGCATCGTCGAGGCCCATGTCCGCATCGGCGAGCGCTGCAAACTGGGTCCGCATGTTCACATATGTGAAAATACGCTGCTTGGAAAGGATTGTGTCGTCCATCACGGAGCAGTCATTGGCGGGATTCCCCAGGACCAGAAATTCAAAGGCGAGGAGACCTACACGCTTATCGGTGATCGCAACGTCATTCGCGAGTATGTCACCATCAACCGCGGGACGGCTGGAGGAGGCGGGCGCACGGTGATCGGCAATGACAACCTCATCATGTGCTATGTGCATGTGGCGCATGACTGCCAGCTTGCGAACCATATCATCGTGAGCGCCTATGCGGGGCTGGCGGGTCATATCGTCGTGGAGGATCGCGCGGTCATCGCCGGCATGGTGGGTATCCACCATTTTTGCCGCATCGGGAGCATGAGCTACATTGGCGGCATGTCCAAGGTCACCCAGGATATTCCCCCCTACATCATGGCCGACGGCATTCCCTGTCGCTTTCGCGGCCTCAACCTGGTGGGGCTCCGGCGCAGGAAGCTCGACCCCGGCGCCATTGCCGCGCTCAAGGAGACTTACCGTGTCTTATTCATGAATAAGGTCGGAAACTTGTCCGAGACCTTGGAAAAATTCAAGGGCAGTGAAGAATACTCCTTTCCCGAAGTGCGGCAATTAGTGAATTTCATCGAAGAGCGAGCGTTGAACGCCCAAGGACGGTTTTTGGAGAACGCACGCGAAGGCGGGTGAAATGATGAACGTCACGGCAGGAGAGTTGGGTAGAGAGTTCGGTCTTGAAGTTTTGGGCGATGGCGGGTGCCGTCTCACCCAGGCCGCGAGCCTGGATGAAGCTGGGGAGGGCTCGCTCACTTTTGTGAGGTCCGCCAAGTATGCCAAAGGCCTGGAAACCACCAAGGCCTCGGCCGTCATCGTTCCTAAGGAGATCGAGGTGCCGCGAAACGGGAAGACTTATCTCGTCGCCGAAAACCCCTATGTCTCCTTTGCGGCCGTCATCGGTCGCTATCTGATTCCGCGGCGTAGGACGCGCGGTGGCGTGCATCCCATGGCTTGTGTCGCTCCATCAGTGCGCATCGGCTCTGACGTCACGGTCGAGCCTTTCGTGATGATCGACGAAGATGCGGTGATTGGAGATCGCTGCGTGATCATGTCCGGGACGCGCATTGGCCGCGGTGTGATCCTGGGGGCTGATTGTTTGCTGCACGCCAATGTGGTGTTAGAGGAAGGATCGCGGCTTGGCGCGCGCGTGATCCTGAACCCGGGGGTGGTCATCGGCTCCGAAGGTTTCGGTTTTGACCAGACGGCGAATGGCAACGTCAAATTACCCCATATCGGAACGGTGGAGGTGGGCGACGACGTGGAGATCGGCGCCAACACCACGGTGGATCGCTCGTCCCTGGGCAAGACCATCATCGGCTCCGGCACCAAGATCGACAACCTGGTGCAGATCGGCCATGGCGTTCAGCTCGGGCGCCACAACGTGCTCTGCGCCCAGACCGGCATCGCCGGCAGCGTGCGCACCGGTGACAGGGTGATCTTCGCCTCCAGGGCGGGGGTGCGCGATCACGTTTCCATCGGTTCCAACGTCACCGTGGGTCCCACGGCCGGAGTGACCAAGGATTTGCC
>JAHFOS010000273.1 GCA_023261545.1 bacterium | reverse complement strand
CGCGCCATCGTCTTCTCCTTGAAGCTTGTTACCTCAAGAATATGAGAAGCGATGGCGTTTTTCAAGTTGATTTTCAAGATGTTACGCCGCTTTCCGAGTGCTTAACCGAACACGGATGTAAGAAATAACAAGTGGGCCAAAAATAAATATCGGGGCAAAGAACAAGTGAATCGCATTGTATATTATCTTGCTCATAACCCGCGATGTTGCATTACGCGCCGCCCGCTCAAGCCGTCGTCTTGGCCTGGAGCAAATCCAAAAACTCGCCGACGTTTTTGAGGTTTTCTATTTCGGGGTGCGTGAAGCGCACACCGAAGCGCTTTTCGACGGCGACGATAAGGCTGATGTGCGTGAGCGAATCCCAGTCGGGCACTTCGGCGGCGGTGCTGGCGCGCGTGACGGTGAGGTGGTCGTCGTCGAAGACGTCGCGCATGATGTCTTGAAGTTGAGCGAGCAGGTTGGGGGACATGGTTTTTAGATGAGGAGATTATCCGGTGGGTCGGCTGTGGCAAAAGCGGTTGCGAGGATGGCCTCGGCGGCGCGCGCGGCGGTGAGCGTGACTGAAGCGGCGAGCGCCGCGCGCGCGGCGGCGGGCAGGTCTCCCAGGAACGGCGTGTCCATCGCCCGGGGCGAGGCGCACACGACGCGCACCCCGCGGCCCTGGATCTCCTGGCGCAGCGCCAGGCCGAGGCCGAGCAGGGCGTGTTTCTGGACCAGATAGGGGGCGAGACCCTTCGGCGCTTCCTCCAGCGTGTAGGAAGTCAGCACCAGGACGACGAGCCCGCGCCGGCGCAGTAGTTGCGGAGCGGCTTTGCGATAAAGCGCGGCGGCGGCGCGCGCGCCGATGCGCCAGTGGCGGTCGAAATCACCGAGGTCGCGCTTGTGGGTGATGGCCACGTCAGGGCGCGGCGAGGCGCAATGGAAGAGGGCGTCCACGGCGAAAAACTCTTCCGGAAGTTGCTCGGCGAAATTTTCATCGCCGAGATCGGCCTGGTGGAATCGCATTTTTTCAGTGAGATCCCGAGGCGGCGGCGTGGCGTGGTGGAGGCCCAGCACGCTCCAGCCGCGGGCCAGGAGCCCGCGGCAAATTTCGGTGCCGAGGGCGCCGGCGGCTCCGCTCACCAGGGCGGTTTTCATCCCTTCTCGAATCCCCTGGTCGTTCACGCTCAATTTTCCCGCTTCGTGGAGATCAAGACGTGCTTCGACAAGCTCAGCACGAACGACACTGTATTGCTAGGAATAGGCACGATTCTACAGTATGAACCTGGGCTGAACTATAAGGCGGATCATCTTCACGGCCCGCGAACCTCCATGGATTGCGGCTGTGCTTTGTACTGGGAGCTGGCAAGATCCAGGGCATAGCGGTTTTCTCCCGTGGCTGTAAAGCCGAAGTCCGGAAGCAATTCCTTCACCATGGCGTTTTTGGCCGTGGGAATGTATTCCCCCTCGATGCGCGTGAGGCCGCGGCGGCGGCACTCGATGACGACCGCGTTCATGAGAGCCTGCTCCACTCCGCGCTGCAGGATGCGGCAGCTCATGAGCAGGTTTTCGATGCGCAGGGCGGTTCCGCAAATTTCGCCGCAAAACACAGCGATAAGGCCGTTGTCGCAGAAGCGGTCCTTGAGTGAGGCGCGCCAGATCAACCAGGCCGGGTCTTCCAGGCGCGCGCGCAACTGGGCCTCGCTGCTGCGCCGCGTGCACAGGTTGAACTGGTTGGTCTTGTTGATGAGCTGCACGGTGCGCGGCAGCGTCGTCGCGTCCACGCTGGCGATCTCCAGCACCATGCGCAAGTCGGCGAGGAAACTTTTGAGGTCGAGCGTGCCGCGCAGCTCGCGGCGCTGCGCCTCGGCGCGGTAGAGCCCGGCGCGTTGCAGGTCCTCGCCGCTCAAGGCCACGGTCTCGAAGAGGCGCTGCACGGCGAGGCGGCTGGGGAAGTCGGAAGGGTCCGGGCCGGGATCCAGCACCGTCACGGCCGGGAGGTGCCTGCGCACCAGCTCGCGCTCCACGGGACTGTCGTCTAAGAAGACCAGGGACTCCAATCCCAGGTTCAATTCCTGGGCGATGCGCTCTAAATTGGCGGCTTTGTTGTCCCAGTTGGCGACGAAACAGGCGAAGTCTTCGAGTTTGAGGACCATGCCGGAGTGCTCGCGAAAGGGCAGGCGCGCCTGTTCATCGTTGTTCTTTGAGCAGACGGCGAGCAACACCCCGCGCCGCGCGAGGTCGCGCAGTTGGCGCTGGAAATCAGCGTAAGCCTCGCCCACCGCGTCGCCCGGGCCGATGCGCAGCGCCGCGACGCCGTCCTCGGCGACGATACCGCCCCACAGCGTGCCGTCGAGGTCGAGGACGATGCATTTCTTGGCGAGCCCGCGCCCCGCGGCGACGAGCCGCGCGAGACTGCGGGCGTAGGCGCCCCAGCAACCGGGAGCAGGGTGGATTTTGGCCTGGTGGTAAAAGCGCGCCTCGTGCCAGGCGCGCTTGCCGAGCTCGCTGGAGAGGGCTTCGATGGAGTGCAGCGCCACGCCCGCGGGAGCCTGCGCGCCGATGAAGCGGTTCAGGGCCGTGAACCAGGCGCTGGGCGATCCCGGGTGGCGCAGCTCGTAA
>JAHFOS010000038.1:28218-31035 GCA_023261545.1 bacterium | reverse complement strand
TGAAACCACTGCCCCGGCGCTCCCGGTGTCGGCGGTTGGAGCCAAAGTTGCAGGCCGCCGCGCGGAGGAGCCCTTCACGGAAACGCCCGTCAGCCCAGCGGAAAAGCCCCCCGCCGCCGTAGTTCCCGCGCCGCCGGTAGTGAGCGCTAAGCCCGCGCCGACGGACTTGGCCCGCCGCTACGGCGAGCTTGAGCAAGGAAAATCGCCCGCTGTCACGGCAGTCACTCCCGCCGTATCAGCGGCCAAGGCCGCGGACCGCCGTGCGGGGGAGCCTTTTGCGGAAACCCCCATCAGCGCGGTGGAAAGGCCCCTCGATGTCGAGGTTCCCGCGCCGCCGGTTGTGGCCGCTAAGCCCGCGCCTCCAGCAGCGGCGTCTGAGTCGGCCAAGTTTAAGATGTTGGTTCCGACGCAGCTTGCCGAGCGCCGTGTCGCCGAGCCTTTCGTCGAAACCCCCATCGCCCTGCCCGGAGAGCGGGAATCCTCGCGCCCAGTGGTGGAAGCCAGAGCAGTCGTGATCGGGCCGTCGCCAAAAATGGCAGAACGCAAGCTGGCGGAGTCTTTCGCTGAGACCGTGGTGCTGTTGCCGTGGATCGACGCGGAGGGACCGTCTTTGTCGCTGGCGGATTGGTTCGGATCGCTGCGGTTCAGCACTCACATGCGCGAGGCCCCCGTAGAGCTCCCCCTGGAGCGGCGCGGTGACGAGCCCTTCCGCGATACCACGGTTGCCGTGCCGCTCGCGGAGGCGTTTCAGCCCAATGGGCCGCCGCCTCCGAAAGCCCTGCTCGCGCGCATCCAGGAGATGCAGCCGCAGCGCTCGCCGGGGCACCCCCTGGTGGATCGCAAGCTGGCGCTGCGCGCCCTGGCCCCTGAAATGTGGGCCGGGAATGAACCCTGGCTGTTTTTCCCGCCCTCTGCAGCGGAGGAATCCAGGCCGCGGCTGGACCTCAAGACCTGGCTCAAGGGCAAGCTGGTGGAACAGGCCCGGGAGACCTACGGATTTGAAATCGCGGTGGACGAACCGCGAATCCCCAGGGGGAAGATTGAGCCTGTTCCGGAGCGCAAACACACGCGCGTGGTCGGCCAGCCTGGCGCGGAAGTGTCCTTCCTCAGTTACGACAAGCAGGGATCGACCATCACGGGCCTCGCGCCCTACAACGCGGCGACGATTGAGGCGGTCACGGGCGCCGTGCTGCTGAATTCTCTGCACCGCGGGTCGCGGACCGCGGCCTCCGGGGAGTTCGTGAACCGCGCCGATAAAATCTTCACTGCGGAGGGCTCCGGAAACATCGAGCTCAGCCCCGACATGCTCATCGAGATCGGATCCGAGTCCTCCGTGCAGATCCGCAAACTCGATTATGAACTCGAGCGCTTCGAGTTGCTCATCATGCGCGGCAGGCTGCGCGCGCGGCTGCAGAAGGGGAACATCACCGTGGTCACCCCCACCGCGGAGGTGGCGCTGGGAACCGGCATCAGCGACGTCATCATCTCGTCCTTCAACACGCTCATCGCCCCCCGCGAGGGGGCGCCCATCTACGTCAGCACCCCGCAGGCGCGCAAGGCTATAACCCCAGGAACTTACGGGCTCGCCACCGTGGAGGGGTACCTTATCCTGTCGGCGTCCGCGACCGAAAAGAAAGTGGAAAAGCACCCCTTGCTCCGGCGCGAAGACCTGAAAGAAGGATTCTCCCCATCCCATCCGGCCAATGCCTTCATGGGGGGGGAGGAAACGGAGCACCGCGAGGCCCCGCACCCCCCCGCCCCCGCGAAGCCCAAAGCCGTGCCCGGAAAGGCCACGGGGAAGGCCCACTGAGAAGTAACCTGGCCTTTTTAGGTGGTTTGGCGACGTGTCCTTTGGGGCTGTTGCCGTGTCTCCTTCACGCGTCCCCGTCCCCTTGAAACGCCACGCCCTGGGGCTATAATGCGGGGAAAGGCGGAGGTCTTGAGCTTGATGCTTGCACGGGTGTGCGCGTTGCGAGATCTGGGGACGCACTGGAGGGGGGCGCTGGCTTCTCTCACCGTGGGTCTAGGGCTCGCTTTGCTTCAAGGCTCAACCTCCGCGCAGGAGAAGACGGAATTCTTCGGCAAGGCCGTGGCCATCGAGGGCAAAGTCAGCGCCACGCATGGACTCCTCGAAGTCGAGGTCAAGCCCGAGGAAGAATTCAGCTTTGACGATGAGATCGTGACGGGGAATGACGGCAAGCTCCAGTTGAGTTTCGGATCGTCGTTCGCCTCCATCGGCCCCAACACCTCCATCCTGCTCAACAAGCGCCGGGAAGCCAACAAGCAGATCATCTCCATCACGCTCACGGCGGGCCGGTTCCGCTCCAAGGTTTTCCTTGAGGAGAACGAGGGCTATGAGGTGGTGAGTCCCTCCGGGGTGGCCAGTGTCAGCGGCACCGATTTCGTCACCGATTTTGACCCCGCCAACAAGGGCAACTTTCAAGTCACCGTCATCGAGGGCAAGGTCGGTGTCACACCCGCGGATACCGGTGTTTCGATGCGCGATTTCAAGCCCCTGGTGCTGGAGTTCAACCAGAGCGGCGGCCTGAACGACAAGGGCCGCGCCGTCCAGGTCCACCTGCTGTCGCCCGCGGTCATGGACCAGATCAAGCGCGCGTTGCCGCTGCCTACGGACAACCAGAAACAGCCGGCCCTGCCGGGCGGCCCGAAGCCCGCGGATGAGCTCGCCAAAATTGACGGGAAAGTGATGGTGACTCCCGCTGCCCCCGCGCTGCCCCCGCTGGCCGAGGTCAATGTCGTCCACACCTTGCAGCAGATTTTCAATATCGCTCCGGCGCAGCCCGGCCCCGCGGAACC
>JAHFOS010000038.1:0-28208 GCA_023261545.1 bacterium | reverse complement strand
CCGGCTCGCGCGCCCGGCCAACAGCCCGGTCCCGTCCTGGCACAGGCTCCGCCCACCACCGTCGCTCCTCTCGCGGATGTGACCGACGTGTTGCAGCAGGTGATCGCGACCTCTCAGAACCTCGCCGAATCGGTGAAGGATGGCGCGGTGGCTGAAGTCAACCGCCAGCGCGAAGAGACGGTGCGCGTCAAGCTGGATTTCAAGTTCCAGGTGGACTGAAAAGCCGTACCTGCGCCCCCTTGCGCAGGCGCAGGAGATCGGCGGCGCTGGCGCGGTTGGCGGAAATCTCTAGGAAACCGCTGGAGCCCCAGACGGCGAAGGGCCGGTTCGTCGGTTGGCCCGCGTAGTGGGGGGCGATGGCCATGCGCCAGCGGCCCACCTGTACGCGCAGAGCCGGAGCCGCCCCAACAAATGCAGCAACAAAAAACAGCGCGGCGTCTTCACGATTGATATCGCTCACCAGATTTCCGAAGGAGTCCACGCGCATGATGCGGCCGAAGATTGCGCGTTTACCAGGCCGTGGCCCGGAATAGTTAAGGCCTGCGTAATCGTGAATGGGCTGGCCGAGTTTTTCCAGGGCCACCCCGCGACTCAGGGCACCGGCGCAGGGTCCGAAGATATCGCGGCCATGGAAGGTGGCGCTGATATTTTTTCTAAAATAAAGTTTTGATTGCAGCTCGACGACCCGAAAGCGCTGCCTCGTGGCCGCCTTGCTGATAGCCTGCTCGAACGCCAGACAAAACAGGCCGTTGTCGGGTCCCACGAAGAACCAGCCCCCGGCCTTGAGTGCCAGCGGCCGGCGCGCCGAGCCTACGCCCGGATCCACCACGGCGAGGAACACCGTGCCCGGGGGATAATCCTGGAAGACACAGCGCAGCAGGAAGGCGGCCTCCAGCACGTCACCGGGCGGGATGGCGTGGGTGATGTCCACCAGCCGCGCCCGCGGGTTCGCCGCGAGCACCGCGGCCTTCATGCTGCCGACGTAGCCGTCGGAGAGCCCGAAGTCGCTGAGCAACGCCACCAGGTTCGCGGGGCGTGCAGGTTTCATGCTGGGTTTGGCGTTGGCAAAAACATTTGGTCTTTCAGGTTTTTCGGTCTTCTCCGCGCGCTCCGCGTCTCCGCGTGTAAGAAAATTTCTGCGTTTGGCTCTGGGAAAAGCGAAAATAAAATCGGGATTTATTCACGCGGAGACGCGGAGGGGGAAGCGGCTGTTGACGACTTTTTTGTTTGGCTGCCGGATTAGGTTCAGCGCAGCACCTCGAAGAGGAAGCCGGGAGGCAATCCGGGCAGGGAGATCCAGCCGTCCGGGGCGACTTCGAGGAGCCCGCCGCTGGGCACTCCGTGGACGTCGAGGACGCGCACGGCGCGCGGCGGGCGCTCCTTGAAGTGCAGGCGCGCGCGCACGGGCTCTAGGCGCGCGGGGGGCCGGCCTGTTTCCAGGAGCTGCGTTTCATCCGCACTCATGCGCGTGCCCGTGAGTTTCTGGCGCGCCACGGCGCTCAAGAGCAGGCGCGCGGAACTCTGGATGGGCGTCCCGTCCCAGGAGGTGACGAGCAGCACCGCGAAAGGGCTGGCGCATTCGAGGCGCAGATCCGGCAGGTCGAGGCTGCGCCCCGCGAGGCGACCCGCCGCGCCCTGCGTGCGCGCCGCGCGCAGCTCCATCCAGCCCTGCGCGGGGTTCCAGGCCAGCTCCCCGGTGTTGGCCAGCAGCGTTCCCGCGGGTTCCCCTTGCGCGCGGACGGGAGCTTCGCCGCGGCTGCCGTCGAAAGCGACGCCGACTTGGCCCAGCGCCAGGCCGGCGGCGGGGATGCGCCAGGCGCCTTTGTCGGTGGAGTCGGGAAGGGGATCGGCGGGGTGCCACTCCTTGAGAGGATTCATGCCGAAGAAAAGATCCTCTTCGGCGAGGCGCGTCAAGGCGGCGGTGGCGCCGCGGGTGAAGTGCCCCTCGCGCACCGCGCGGCTCAGGGCCGGGAAGAGCAGCAGGGTGGCCGGTGGCAGGACGGCGGGTCCGCCTTGGGGAGCCAGGCTCGTGAGCAGGTGACAGGCGGCGTTCCAGCCCTGAAGCCCCAGGCCATAGCAGGCGACGAGCGGGCCGGCCTCGGCGGCGTAGGGATCCGGAGGCAGCAACGCCCATTCGAGGCAGGCGAAGGGCCGGCCCTCCACGCGCTGCAAACCCGCGGCGAGGAAAAGACCGCGCACATCGTGGAGCGGGCTGTAATGGCTGATGAGCCCCGCGCGCACCTCCATGCCGCCGGCGCCCCCGCCGGCCAGCGCCCGGCGATCCACGATATCCGCGACGCCGTCGCACCAGGCGGGCAGGAGCTCCCCGGCCTCGCTTCCCGAGCGCGTCGCGGGGCTGGCGATGAGCCCGCGGTAGCCCAGGCGGCGAAGTTCGCGCGTCAGGGTCTCAAGGCCGCCGCGCTGCAGCTCGGCGAGGAAGCGTAGATAGTCGCCGGCGCGCCGCCGCTCCCTGGGCCGGTCGCGCGGGCCGTTGGCGCCCAGCTCGAAGGCGCCGTAGATCGCGAAGCCACCACCCTGCCAGCTTTCCCCGGGCCGCAGCGATCCGCCCCAGGACGCGACGAGGTCCGCTTCGCTCGCGTAGTGCTGCTTCACCCAGCGCGCCCAGAGTTCGCCGAAGTGCCGGCGGTGCTGGGGAAACTCATCACCGGCGAGGGCGGAAAGCGGATGGTGCCAGAACAACGAATCCTCGTTCCAGAGGGAAAGCAGAGCCAGCGCCGGGTCTTCGGCGTAGCGCAGGCCCGTGTAGATGTTGCGGTGCAGCAGCAGCGCGCGCGCGCGCTGGAGCTGAATTTCCTGGAGCGGTTCCATGAACACGGCGAAGCCCGCGGCATCCCGGCCCTCCGGGGTTTGCGGCAGCTCCGCGCTGTAAATATAGCGTTCCGCGGGGCCGAGGATCAGGGGGCTGAAGAGCGTCCAGGCCGAATAGATGCCCCGGCCTTTGAGCTCAAAGAACCACCGGTCGAGGACATCGAGCCGTTTGGCATCAAACTCGCCGTCCACCAGGGGGCCCAGGAGTTTGCCGAGGTCCGCCTGGCGCGCCAGGTTGGCTCCGATTTTGGCAAAATAGCGCGCGCGCCAACTCAGCTCCTCGCGGCGCGTTTCCGGGCTGATGTCGCAGCTCAGGCCGAAAAAACGCACCGGGCCAGCCTCCTGCTCGAAATGTAATTCCGCGCCTTTGCGCTGCAAGACCCCGGCCTTTCCGGCCGGGGAAGGAAGCGTGGCGGATAGATCGGTCACCGAGGTTGCCGCGAAATTATCGGCGGCGAGGTCCACCGCGGGCCAAGCCTCCAGATCCGCCGTTCCCTGCGCGGGCCGCGCTGAACCGTGGGGCTCGAAGCCGGCGCGCGCCAGGCAGAAGCAATCTATGGCGCCGTGCTGGAAGGGCGGCGTGCTGCGCAGGATAAAGCTCAGGCTGTGGCTGCCGGCGCGCAGATCGTGGTCCCCCGCGCGCGCCCAGGCCAGGACGCGCGAGCCCGAGGCGTCCAGCGGTTGCGGCGCGCGCGTGTTGGCGCCGAAAGGCAGATTGAGGTGCGGTGCCCCGTCCAGGCTGAAGAGCACCTCGCCGCGGATATTGCCGCGCCACCACAACGTGTAGCGGCCGGCGGCGGCGATATCGAAAGCGTAGCTGGCCCGCCCTTCTTCGAGCCCCGCGTGGAACAACCACGCTCCCTGCGAGAGCAGCGCGCGATCCACCTCGCCGTAGCGGGCTTCGGCTTGCACGCGCCGCTGCACGGCGTCTTCACCCTCCACCCAGGCGGCGACGTCGGCGGATATCGGCGCTTGCGGCGGCGAGGCCGGCGGCGGCGCGAAGGGCCACAGCAGCAGCAACAGCGGCAGGAATAGGGTTTCTATCACGGTCCTTCATGGTATGTCTTCCGCGATTTTTTCACCGCTTAACATGACGTCAGGAGATTTTTCCGATGCGTGAGTTCGTGCGTGCCGCTTCCGTCCATGATGTTGCCCCGGGCGAAGTTCGCGCCGTCCGGGTGCGGAACCAGGTGTTGGCTCTCGTCAACACGGGCGCGAACTGGTACGCCGTGGACAATTCCTGCCCGCATATCGGCGGCCCGCTGGCCTCGGGCTACCTCGACGGCACGGTGCTCATGTGCCCGCTGCACGGCTGGCGCTTCGACGTCACGACCGGCGCCGGCGTGATGCCCGAAGGCGCGAGCATCGGCTGCTTCCCCGTGAAGGTGGAGGGGGACGACGTTCTCGTTGCCGTCGGCTGAAGAATGAAGACGTGAGTCAGTCGCAGGGCCGGAGGGTGCGCTTGGCGATACTGGCAGCGGCATGGCTAGGCGTTGCCGGATGCTGGGGAGTCCTTCATTCCGAAGACGGTGCGGCGCAGCAGACGCGCCAGACGCGCCGGCCCCTTCCTTCCCCCGAGGCGTTGGCCAAGCTGCCGCCGGACGGTGGGCCGGACTACAACCGCCTGGTCTTCGAGAAAAGCCCGTATCTGCTTCAGCATGCCGGCAATCCCGTGAACTGGTATCCCTGGGGCGAGGCGGCCTTCGCGAAGGCCAAAAAAGAGGACAAGCCCGTTTTTTTGTCCGTCGGCTATGCCACCTGTCACTGGTGTCACGTCATGGAGCGCGAATCCTTTGAAGACGCAAAGGTAGCCGAAATTTTGAACCGCCATTTCGTGGCCGTCAAGGTGGATCGCGAGGAACGTCCGGATATTGACAACATTTATATGGAAGTCTGCCAGGCCATGACCGGCAGCGGCGGCTGGCCGCTCACGATTATCATGACCCCGGAAAAAGTGCCGTTCTTTGCGGGGACGTATTTCCCAAAAGAGGAGCGCTTTGGCCGTCCGGGGATCGTCCAAATCCTGACGCAGTTGGCGGAGTTTTGGCGTCAGGAGCCCGGAAAAGTGCAGGCCGCGGCAAGCGAGGCATCCTGGTTCCTGCAAAAGCAGGCGGAGCGGCAAGAAGCCGGGGAACCTCTGGGAACGGCGACTCTGGAGGCGGGCTTCAACGAGCTCAGGCGGCGCTACGACGCCGAGCACGGCGGGTTCGGCGGCGCGCCCAAGTTTCCCACGCCGCACGACTTCACTTTCCTCTTGCGCAGTTGGCGCCGCACCGGAAATCCCGCGGCCTTGGAGATGGCTGGCAACTCTCTGCGCAAGATGGCCGCGGGCGGTATTCACGACCATTTGGGCGGCGGGTTCCATCGCTACGCGACGGATGGGGAGTGGCTGGTGCCACATTTCGAGAAAATGCTTTACGACCAGGCCTTACTGGCCTGCGCTTACGTGGAAATGCACCAGGTTGACGGCACGGGACTCTACGGCGAGATGGCGCGAGATATTTTTCGCTATGTGCTGCGCGACATGACCGCTCCTGAAGGCGGCTTCTACTCCGCCGAGGATGCCGACAGCGCGGGCCTGGAGGGCCAGTTCTACGTCTGGCGGCCGGAGGAAATCCTGAAAGTTCTGGGCCCCGAAAAAGGCGGGCGCTTCAACCGCTTTTACGGCGTGACCGAGGCCGGCAATTTTCATGAGCCCCATGGGCCGGAAAAGCATTCCATTCTCCACACCGCTTTGACCGAGGCGGAATTCGCCGCGCAGGAGGGTCTGACGCCCACGGCGCTGAAGAACGAGCTGGCGGAGTCCCGCGCCGCGCTTTTCGCCGTTCGCGAGCAACGGGTTCATCCGTTCAAGGACGACAAGATCCTCACCGACTGGAACGGCCTTATGATCGCGGCCCTGGCCAAGGGCGCCCAGGCCCTGGGGGAGCCGGAATATGCCGTCGCCGCCCGCCGAGCGGCGGATTTCCTGCTGAAGAACATGCGGGACGACCGGGGGTTCTTGCTGCACCGCTACCGCCAGAGCGCGGCGGCGATTCCCGCGCATCTCGATGATTATGCCTTTCTGGTCTTGGGTCTGCTAGAGCTCTATGAGGCCGTTCTCGATCCCCGCTACCTCGAAGAAGCGTTGCGGCTCAGCGCCGAGATGACCGCGCGCTTCTGGGACGAGAAGCAGGGAGGCCTTTTTTTCACCGCCGCCGACGCCGAAAAACTGCTCATCCGCAAGAAGGAGTTTTATGACGGCGCCGTTCCCGCGGGCAACTCGGTTGCGGTTTTGTGCTATCTGCGGCTGGCGCGCATGACGGGAAATGCCGCGTGGGAGGAACGCGCGCGCAAGATCCTGGCGGCGTGCGCCGCCGAAGTCGGGCGCGCCCCTGCCGCCCACGCCCAGTGGCTCGTCGCCCTGGACTTCGCCATCGGCCCCACGCAAGAAATTATCATCGCCGGGAACCGGGACGACGAGCTCACCCGCGAACTGTTTTCCGGTGTGCGCCGGAGCTTCCTGCCCAACAAGGTGCTGCTCTTTCACCCCGCCGCGGGCGAGGAAAAGCCGCGCATCGAGAAAATAGCGGAATTCATCCGCGCGCAGACGCCCATCGCGGGCAAAGCCGCCGCCTACGTCTGCGAAAATTCCGCCTGCAAGCTACCCACCAGCGATCCCCGCAAATTAATGGAACTCCTGGGGATCGAGTGAAACCGCCCGAGATTTTATTTTGTAATCTGGGAGCAACGACTCGGGCATCACCTTGGAACAACCGACGCAAGATACGAGCTTTCTGATTTATGGCTCATCCGCCTTTCAGCGCAACCGCAACACCGTAACACTATCCCCTAGATCCCTTGCTTTTCCGACCCCAAACTTAGGGTGGCTACGGCTATCAAAGGCCTGTTTGCATCAGGGGATCGCTATGACAATGCACCGATACCTGCGCGTTGCCGCGACGTTCATCGTAGTCGCGCTGGGGCTCGCTCCCTGCGCCACGGCCAAGGAGCGTCCCTTCCTTGAACTGGTGAGCCCCGGTGCGGTCGGACCCGTTCGGGCCGGGCCGCCGCTGCAGGTGCCGTACATCACCTGGGGCGGGGACATGGCGACCTTCTACGCCAACGGCGGGCTGGCCACACGCCCGGATACGATCTTTCAGAAGCTGGGGCTCAACCTCAACCTGGTACCGGGCGACGATTTCGTGCAGCAGGTGCGGGATTACCGCGCGGGCAAGAGCCCTTTCCTGCGCGGCACCTTCCACATGATCGGCTTGGCGTCGGAGGTGATTGGCTCCGATGCGCGCACCAAGGGGGTGATGATCCTGCAAATGACGTGGTCCGCCGGAGACCACATGGTCGCGCGCGCGCATGTGAAGACCGCCGCGGACCTCAAGGGCAAGACGATTGCGCTCCAGCAGGGCGGGCCGCACGTCGGCATGCTGGACGACGTTTTGCGCGCGGCCCAAATCAGTTGGGACGACGTGCATGTCGTTTGGGCGAAGGATGTCACGGGGTCGGCCGAGGCGCCGCCCGAAATCTTCCGCGCGCGGCCCGACGTGGACGCCTGTTTCGCCATCACTCCGGACATGATGGGCCTCACCGGCGGCCTGCGCAACACCGGCAGCGGCGCCGAGGGCTCCGTCAAGGGCGCGCGCGTGCTGGTCTCCACCGCCGAGCTCTCGCGCTCCATCGCGGACGTCATCGTCTGCCGCAAGGATTTCTACGACGCCAACAAAGAGCTGGTGACGAAATTCGTGGCCGGGTATCTCAAGGCCTGCGAGGAAATCCTCGACCTCAAGAAGCAGCACGAGGCCGCGGGTTCCCCGGTCTATCGAGCTTTGCTCCAGCTCACCCAGGATATCTACGGCAAGACCACCATCCCGGTGCTCGACGACGCCCACGGGTTGCTGTCCGACTGCACCTTCGTGGGCTATCCCGGCAACGTCGCCTTCTTCACGGAGCAGGGCAGCCTGCACGGCTTCGAGGCCTTCCACAAGGCCGCGCTCGACCTCGCCGTCGGGCGCGGTTACGCTCTCGCGCGCATGGGGCTGTTCCCCTCAGGGCTGGACTACCAGTCTCCGCAGTTCCTGAAGTACCTCACCCGCACCGCCGCGGATCGCCAGGAGCGTTTCCACGCCGAAGCCGTGCAGGAGGAAATCGAGCAATTGGGCGCGGGCGGCGTCCTCGACGAGCGCACCATCCTCTCCTTCACCATCGCCTTTCAGCCCAATCAGAAGGAATTCAGTGCCGAGCAGTATGGGGCGGAGTACAAGCGCGTGGTGGAGCTCGCCGATAAGTTCGGCAACGCCGTCATCGCCATCCGTGGGCACGCGGACCCCACCAAGATCCTGCTCGAACTCGTCAGAGCGGGCCTGGCCAAGGGCATCCTCCAGCGCTCAGGGACCACGGGACACTACTCCTACTCCCTGAACGGACGTCCGCTGGACCTCGCGGCGACTTCCACCCTCGTGCAACTCATCGAGAGCGGCGCCTTCGACGGAGCGCCGGATATCAATCCGCGCGAGACCTTGCAATCCGCGTTGAACCTCTCGCGCAGCCGCGCCGAGGCAGTGCGCGATTCCATCGCCAGCTACGCCAAGGGGAAGGGAATGCTTTTCGACAAGAGCCAGATCCAGCCGGTGGGCGTGGGGATCCGCGAGCCCTTCATCGCCAAGCCGGCCAGCATGGATGAGGCCCGCCAGAACATGCGTGTGGAGTTCCGCCTGGTCCGAGTGGCCCCGGAGGCCTCGAAGCCCGCGGACTTTGACTTCTGAGAAATTTTCCCGCACCCGAAATCCTCTTCCCCTCTTTTTCCTGGGGCCATAGTTCAGCCGGAACGAAATGCAAAGAAAGAACTTGAGTCTGGAGAACCGTTGCCCTCGGCCATCGTGGCGGATAGCGATACTCTTGCTGCTTTTTTCCGGCGCGTTTGCTGAAGATCCCGGGTTTCATGACAACGTCGTCATCGTGCTGGACGCCTCGGGTTCCATGGAGGGGGCGATGCCGGGGGGTAGGACCAAAATGCTGGCCGCCAAGCTCGCCTTGAAAGAGGTCTTGCGGCGCCTACCGCCCACCACTCGGGTGGGCCTCGTGGTCTTCAGCGCCATGGGCTTGAAGGACCCCTGGGTCCAGCCTCTCGGCTCCAGCGGGGACAACGCCGCTCTGGAGCGGGTCATTGACGGTCTTCAGCCCCACGGGGGCACGCCGCTGGGCGCGTACATGAAAATCGGCGCCGACAGGCTTTTAGAAGAACGCGCCCGGCTCTTCGGCTACGGTACCTTCCGGCTGCTCGTCGTCACGGACGGAGAAGCCGAAGACCAGGAACTGGTGGATCGCTTCACCCCCGACGTGATGAGCCGGGGCATCACCCTGGATGTCATCGGCGTCGGTATGCGGGGAGCGCACACTCTGGCGCGGCGGGTGCACTCCTACCGCGCCGCCAATGATCCCGCGGCCTTGCGGCAGGCCCTGGCCGAGGTGCTCGCGGAGGTGGGCGGCGGTGACAATGAGGCCAGCGAAGATGCTTTCGCCGTTATCGCGCCCTTGCCCGCGGAATTGGCGGCGGCGGCACTTCGGGCGCTGTCGGTTTTCCGGAATCAGCCGATTGGCGGCATCGAGCCGCCGGGGCGGGATGTTGCCGTGCAGGACAACCCACCATCGTCGCTTCCAATTCAGCGGGTTCCCGTCGAAGAAAAGGTGTTTTTGAAATATCATAAGCTTATTGTTGCCGCGTTTGTTTTCATCATCGTATTGATCGGCTTGCTAAAAAGAAAAACGTAAGTGTTCACGAAAAATATTTTAACCGCGGATAACACGGATGGAAAGAGAAGAAATTGTCCGCGTCATCCGCGGTTGATCTTCTTCTTTGGTTCGTTTCGCCGAGAACGCTTACAGAAAAACTAAGCCATGAAACTCCGCGACAGGGACAGCTACCAACGCTGAGCGCCTCCCGCCATGAATGAACAGCGCTCCAAGGGTTGTCTTATCTCCGCCCTGATCTGGATCGTCATCCTCGCCATCCTGGCGGCGGCCTACCGCTATCTGGTGCATCCGCGCCTCGCGGACCGCCTGCAGGAGGAAACCGGATCCTCGCATCGCTACAAGGACGAGGTGCTTCTCGCCGCCGACGCCTTCTCGGGCTACGCCGTATTGCGCTCCGAGGCCCTGCGCCAGGAGCTCAAGGTCCAGCAGATCAAACTGCAGGTCCAGGACGACAAGGCCGACTACGCGGGCCGGCTGCGGGCGCTCCGCGAGGGCAAGGTGCAGCTCGCGGTGTTCACCCTCGATTCCCTCCTCGTCGCTGGCGCCAAAGCCGGCGACTTTCCCGCGACCATCGTCCTGATTCTCGACGAGACCAAAGGCGGGGACGCCATCGTGGCGCGGCGCGGCGCCGTGAACAGCCTGCAGGACCTGAACCACCCGACGGCCCGTATCGTGCTGACGCCGGGATCTCCCAGCGAATTCCTGGCCCGCGTCGTGCTGACGAACTTCAATCTGCCGGACCTCCCAGGCGACTGGCTGGTCCCCGCATCCGGGGTCGAAGAGGTCCTGAGCCTATTCCGCGCGGCGCAACCGGACGAAAGAAAAGCCTTCGTGCTCTGGGAACCCTACGTGACCATGGCCCTCGAGAGTGAAGGTGCGCACGTGCTCATGGACAGCGCGAAGCTCAAAGGCTACATCGTGGATGTGCTGGTGGCCCAGCGGCAGTTCCTGCGCGATCGCCCGGAGGTGGTGAAGTCCATCGTGGAAGCGTATCTGCGCGCGGCCCACGCCGTTGCCCGTGATCAGGACGCTCTCGTCCGGCTGGTCCTAGCGGACGCCCGCCGCAACGGTTCACCGGCGCTCACGGAACTCCAGGCGAGCAAATTAGCCCAGGGCATCCAATGGAAGAATACCGTGGAGAACTACGCCCATTTCGGGCTGGCCGGCCCGCAGGAGGCCGAGAAAGTCCGGAGTTTGGAGGACATGATCGCCGGGGTCAGCGAGGTGCTGGTGAAAACCGGCGCGCTGGCGAGGGACCCGCTTGAGGGCCGGCCCTACATGATCTTCTACGACCGCATCCTCGCTGAACTCAAGAACCAGGGCTTCCACCCGGATCAACTGTCGGGTGCCGTCCCAGAGACCGAAAGCAGTGACCGGCCGTTGCCCTCGCTGTCGTCCGAACAGTGGGAGGGCCTGCTGCCGGTGGGTGAATTCCAGGCGCCGCCCCTGGAATTCGTGCGCGCCTCCGCGGCCTTGAGCCTCGACGGCGAGCGTGCGCTCCAGGATTTGGCCCGGCGCCTCCAGACTTTCCCGCGCTACTACTTGCGCGTGGTGGGGCACGCCCGCGCCGAGGGCGACCCGCAAGCCAACGCGGCCCTGGCCCGGGAACGCGCCGAGACCACCCTCCGCTACCTCGCCGGACGAGGCCTCTCCCCCGCGCGCCTGCGCGCCGAGTCAGCCCCAGGCCGGCCCAGCGGCGCGGCCCAGGCGGTGTCGTTCTTCATCGGGCAGTTGGCTTATTGACCTTACTGAAAACGCTTGGGTCGCGGGCGGGCCAAGACTTCAGCGCAGGCTCGCGCTGGGGTTCAGCTACTCAGCAGATAAATGATCGCTCAGGAATAGTGCCCAGATCCCTGCTTCTGCGCTGTGACTTCCATGTTTTTACAGCGGTTTTTTCTTGAAAATACCGCTGCCATGTACAATGGATCGGCTCATGCGCAGCGATAAAGCCATTGGCTTTGCCGGATTGCCCGTCCCTGTGCATCCGGTCGGAGCTTTGGAGACGTGAACGCCATCGCGGTTGTTTCCATGCCCGGTGAATACGCAGGCACCCGCAGAGACGAAACAGCGGACGTGCGCCAACGGGTCCTGCTCAGGATGCTGGGCCATCCGCTGGTGCTCGCCCCCGGTATCCTGGGCGCAACGGCGCTGGCGGCCTGTTGGGCGGCGGGCTTCAAAGTGGATATGGGCCTTTTCGCGGGCCTGGCGGGGCTTCTGGCTTCCGCCGGCGTCTTCGTCACACGGTTGGTGCTCGATGGGGGCGAAACCGCTCGGACCATCTTCGCGGAGATCGCGGGGAAGAAACAGGCGGCCCAGCAGGCACGGCTGGACGATTTGGACCAGCGGTTGGTGGCCGCCGACGGCGATCCGCGGCCCGAGGAGGCGTTGCGCGATATGCGCTCTCTGGTCAAGGCCTTCGAGGAACTTGAGGCCGAGGTGGACTCCACCCGCCTGTCGATGGTGCTGGAGATCAACGAAAAAGTCCGCGACCTCCACGAACGCACTATTTTTTCCCTGGAGCAAACCCTGAAACTCGGGGCCATGGCGCAGCGGCTGCAGATCAAGGCCGCTCGTCAACCCATCATCGCGCAGCGCGAACGGCTCGTCACCGAGATCCTCGCCGGCGTCAAGCAGCTCGGGGATGCCTACGCCGCACTGCAACGACTCGGCACCGGCGAGGCTATGGACGCCGGACTATCGAGCCTTCGCGCGGATCTCGACGCCAGCCTCTCCATGGCCGGGCGCGTCGAGGACCGCCTGCGCGATCTGCTGGAGGAACCCACCGCTCCGATTGAACCGCCGTCCGCGAAATCCCCGCAAAAAAGAGAGGAACCGACATGATACTCGCCATCTTCCGCTGGGTCAAAGCCCTGGGCTATCTCATGACCGGCCGCATGGACGCGGCCCGGCGCTCCATTGACTCCGATCCCCACGTGATGCGCGCCAAGTACGACGAAATCGTCCGCGACAAGGTCAATCAGATCCACACCTACAAGCAGGCGGTGGCGGGGCTCATCGCCCAGCAGGAGCAGAAGATGGCCAAGGTGAAGAGCCAGACCGAAGAAGTCAGCCAGCTCGAACGCCTCAAGGCGGGTGCGCTGGCCAAGGCCAAGCAGACCGTGGCGCGCCTGCAGGCCGCCGGCAAAACCAAGGAACAGGTCCAGGAGGATGTTGACTACAAGAAGTGCCTGGCCGCCTACAACGACTTCTCCACGACGCTGGTGGAGAAGCAGGATCACATCGCCGAGAATGAGCGCGACATCGCCTCCTATACCAAGAGCATCGGCGATCACAAAATACAGCTCCAGCACCTGCTGCGCGACGTGGACAAGCTCAAGTCCGAGGCCGCCGAAGCCGTCGCCGCGGTGATCACCTCGCGGCAAGAGAAGGACATCGCCGACCTGCTGTCGGGCATCTCCCAGGACCGCAGTTCCGAGGAGTTGCAGCGCATGCGGCAACTGCGTGACGAACTCAAGGCCGAGGCGCGCATCTCGAAAGAGCTGTCGGGCACGGACACCCGCGTCCAGGAGGCGGAGTTCCTCGACTACGCCCGCAAGACTTCGGCTTCCTCCGAGTTCGACGCCCTGCTCGGCCTCGGCGAATCCGCCACGGCGGAGAAGCCGCGCTCGGAGGCCGCCGAAAAGGGCCCCGCGCTACCGGAATGAAACCCCGGCCCGCGGCGCCACGGCTTGCGTCAACCTCCCCAACCCGCCACCCCTCCCGCTCTCGGAGAAAAATTCCATGAAATCACATCCCGTGCTCGCGCCTTTCGTGGCCTGCCTCGCGGCGTTCCTCGCGAGCGCGCCCGAGGTTTTTTCCGGCCCGCCCTCTTTCTCGCTGGCCTGGAGCGAGTACCCTTCCTGGAGCGTCTTCGGGGTCGCGCACGGCCTGCAGCTCATTGATGGCCGCGAAGGCAAGCTCGGAAAAATAGAGTCCAAGTGGAACGTGGATATCGTCCTCAAGGAGGCGGAATACGACCCCTGCCTCACCATGTACGGCGCCGCCCAATGCGACGCCGTGTGCATCACCAACATGGACGCGCTGAACCCCGCCTTGAGCCGGCCTTCCGCCGTCATCCTGCCCACCTCCACGAGCCTCGGGGGGGACGCGCTCATCACCGTGGATTCCATCAAGAACGTCCAGCAGCTTCGCGGAAAAAAGGTGCTGGGCCTGTCCAAGAGCGTTTCGGAATACTGCTTCGTGCGCAACCTGGAACTGCTGGGGGAGAACGAGAAGGATCATAACTTCAGCAACATGGATCCCGGGGCGGCGGCGATGGCGATGCAGCAGAAACAGCCGGACGTCGCGGCCATCGTGGTGTGGAACCCCTTCGTCCTCGAAACCCTGAACCGCCGCAAGGACGTGCACGTGCTGTTCGATTCGAGCAGCATTCCCAACGAGATCGTGGACACCGTGACGGTGGCCCAGGCCTCCCTCGACAAGCCCGGGGGCAAGGAGTTCGCTTGCGCGGTGATCGAGACCTACTACGCCGTGAACCACAGCTTGGCGGATCCGGCCACGGCGGACGACACCCTCGTGGCCTTGGGGGAGAAGTTCTCCCACCTCGATCTCGCCTCCATGAAGAAGGTGGTGCAACAGACGAAGTTCTACAGCACTCCCGACGCGGCCCGCGCCCTCATCGCCGGCAAGGATCTGCGCGGTGTCATGCACAAGGTCGTGGACTTCTGCGTGAAGCACGAAATCGTCGCCAAGGCCCCGGAGGTGGGGTACGGCACCAAGGCCGAGGCGCCCGGTGCGGCCTTGAGGTTCGATCCCTCGTACATCGAGGCCGCCACCGCGGCTAAGTAGCCCGCCCGCGGTCCCCGGCAGCCCGGATGATCCGCCATCCCATTCCGCGCCCGGCGGCGCTCGCGCTTGCAGTCGCTTCCATCCTCGTCCTGATCATCAGCTACACGGTGCTCTCCGAGCGGCAGCATCGGCTCAATCCCGGAGATACGACCTTGCCCACCTGGAGCCAGCTCCGTGAGGGGGTCGGCGTGGCCGTGCATAAAAACCAGCGCACGGGGGAGCGCTGGCTGGTGGAGGACGCCAAGGCCAGCCTCGGGCGGTTGTTCCTGGGGCTCTTGTGGGGGGTGGCCGGGGCATTGATACTCGGCCTGCTGATGGGCTGCTTCTCCCCAGCGGAAGCCTTCTTGCAACCGCCTTTTTCCCTGCTGGCGCAGATCCCTCCCACGGCGGTGCTGGCGGTTTTCTTCGTGCTCGCGGGCACGGGCGACAACATGTATGTGGCCATGATCGCCTTCGGCGTCATGCCCACCCTGGCCATGACCGTACACATGGCCGTCAAGGAGTTTCCCGAAGAGCTGCAATTCAAGGCCTATACGCTGGGCGCCTCCCACGCCGAAGTCATCCTCGCCATCATTTTCCATCAGATCCTGCCGCGGCTGCTCGACGCCTTCCGGCTCGCCATCGGACCGGCCATGGTCTACCTCATCGCCGCCGAGATGGTGGTGGGCGACGTGGGCTTCGGCTACCGCATCCGCTTGCAGTCCAAGCTGCTCAACATGAGCGTGGTCTATCCCTACCTCGCCTGCCTCGCCGCCTTCGGCTTTGCCATGGACGGTGCCCTGAGGCAGGCGCAGCGCCGCTTTTGCCCATGGTACCAGGGGTCCCGAGGTTGAGCGTGAAAGCGGCGGCGGTCGAAATCCGCGGCGTCCACCACGGCTTCGGGGACAAGCCCGTGCTCGACGATGTGAACCTCCGCATTGGTCGCGGCCAGTTCCTGGCCCTGGTGGGACCGAGCGGCTGCGGGAAGTCCACCCTGCTGCGCGCCATCGTGGGCACCCATCTTCCACGGCGCGGGGAGATCCGGCTGTTCCCGCCTGGGGCTGACGCCGCCGGCCTTCTCGTCACGGGCCCGGGTCGGGACAGAGGTATCGTGTATCAGCAATACGCGCTGTTTCCCTTCCTCACCGCGCTCGAAAACGTCGCTATCGGCCTCATGCTAGATGAGACCAGCATCCCCTTCCGTTTTTTCCGCTTCCTGCGCTGGCGTGCGCTCAGGCGACGGCACCTTGAAATGGCGGTGGAAATGCTGGCCAGGGTGAAGCTGGCCGACGCCCTGCACCTCTACCCCCACGAGATGTCGGGAGGCATGCGCCAGCGCGTCGCCCTGGCCCAGGCCCTCATCATGAAACCCGAGATCCTTTTGATGGACGAGCCTTTCGGCGCGCTGGACGAAGCCACGCGGGAGGAGCTTCAGCAGCATCTCATTTCCCTTCGGTCCGAGAACCTGCTGGCCCTTGATGAGTCGCGAACTCCGCCCCACACCCTGATCATCGTCACCCATGAGTTGAACGAGGCCATCTACGTCGGCGACCGCGTCGTAGGGCTGAGTCAGCACTGGGACTGGCGCAGCGAAGGCCATCAGAGTTTCCCAGGCGCGACGGTCACCTACGACAAGGCGACGCCTCACTCCAGCGCCAAAACGGACAGGAATTTCGGGGCCTTCGCCATGGCGCGAGATGAGATCCGCAGGGTGGTTTTCGAGCCCCAGGCACCCCCTGGCCGCAACGAACACGTGACGTACTGGAAAACCCGCGCATCCCCGGAGACCACCGATGAACCCACCTGATCACGCCTTCCTGAAAAAAGCCGGCCGCATCCTCAACTCCGGCCAGGCCCGCACCCTGGTGCTCACCGGCAATATCTACGATCTCTTCTGCCTCCCGCGCGGAGAAGCGCAAGATTATGTCCCGCTGCTGGACTTCCTGGCTTCAAGCTGGAGTTTGCCGGACCTCGTGCTGGTCGTCTGCGAGCTCAACGGCCCCGTGCGTTTCGCCCGCAAGGAGGACGGCGACAAGCTGCGGGACGCCTGGCTGCGCTGGCGCGCTGGCTGCGACGGGGACGAGCTCGCGGTGAAGCGCATGCTGGCGAGCAACCGCCAGGCCGCCGAGCTCGACCGCGTCGAAAAAACCTACGACGAAAGCCTGCGCGAATCACTCAACAACCCCTCCCTGGCCCTGGAGCTGCTGCGCCAGATGTGCCTGTGCTCGCGCACGGTGCACTCCGGTGCCAAGCTGCTCAAGGAGAACTTGCTGGTCCTCATCGAGGGCGCAGACCTGCTCATTCCCGACGGCCCCATCCAGGGACTCAGCGACACCGACCGCCGCCGCATCGCCATCTGCCATGACTGGTTCTGCGATCCCGCCTTCCTCGGTGGCGGCGACTCGGTGGTGTTGCTGGCCGAATCCCGCAGCCTGCTGCACCACCGCATCGCGCGCCTGCCGCAGCTCCTTGAGGTGGAGGTGCCGGCGCCGGATGCCGCGGCCCGGCGGCATCTCATCGCCGGCTTCAACGCGCAACAGGCGCCGGAGCAACGCGTCTGGCTCGAAGGCGGCGAGGAGACGCTCGCGGCCATGACGGCGGGCCTCTCCCTGCACGCGCTGCTGCAACTCCTGAAGGGCGCCCGCCACGGCCACAAGGGACTGACGCCCGAGGACGTTATTGCCCGAGTGGAGGAGTTCATCCAGAGCCAGCTCGGCGAGGACATCGTCGAGTTCAAGAAGCCCACGCACTCCTTCTCCGATGTCGTCGGATTCCGGCGCCTCAAGCGCTTCCTGCAGGAGGACCTGCTGCCGCGCTTCCAGGCCAGCGGGCTTGAGGCCCTCTCCGGGGCGGCGGTCTGCGGACCCATCGGCGGCGGCAAGACGTTCATCTTCGAGGCGCTGGCCGCCGAGGCCGGCATGGTGGTGCTGGTCATCAAGAACATCCGCAGCCAATGGTTCGGGCAGACGGACGTTATCTTCGAACGGCTCAAGCGCGTGCTCAACGCCCTGGCCAAGGTGCTGATTTTCGTGGACGAGGCCGACACCCAGTTCGGCGGTGTCGGCGCCGACACCCACGAGACCGAAAGGCGCCTCACGGGCAAGCTCCAGGCCATGATGTCGGATCCCCTGCTGCGGGGGCGCGTGTTCTGGCTGCTGGTGACCGCCCGCATCCACCTGCTCTCGCCGGACCTGCGCCGCCCTGGCCGGGTGGGCGACCTCATCATTCCCACCCTCGATCCCGAGGGCGAGGACCGCGAGGACTTCCTGCGTTGGGCGGTGAAACCGGCGCTGCCGGAAGGCGTCAGCGCCGACGAGGTTCGGCGGTTCGACTAGGCGACCCGCGGCTGGTCGGCGGCGGCCTTCGCCGCGCTGCGCTCGGAGCTCAAAGCCCGCGCGCGCCGCGAGGGCGGCCACCTCGATTTCTCTCGGGTGCTCGAAATCATCAAGGACCAACTGTCGCCCGCCATCGAGGAGACGCGCCGCTATCAAACACTCCAGGCCCTGGTGAACTGCACGCGCCGCAGCCTGCTACCCGATGCCGCCGTCAGCGACGAGCAACGCAGAAGCTGGGCCAAGGAAATCCGCGAGCTGGAGGCGCGAGGGGTACGGTGAAATCCACGGCGGGGAATCAAAAGGAGGGCGCTCCCCAATACCGCTCCCTCGACCCCGAGCGGATCGTCGAGACGGCGCGCACCCTCGGCTGTCGCATTCACGAGCGTTTTCCAGACGCCGGCCTCGGCAGGGTGGCCGATGAGCTGCTCGACCTCGCCCGGCAGGCCGCGCGGACATCCCGCTGGTTGGCCCGGCCCATGATCTGGCTGCGCGCGGGCTGCGCCGCCTGCATCCTCTTGATGATCTCGGTGGGTCTGGCCACGCTTCCCAGCTTCAATACTGGAGTGACCCTCTTTTCCAGCTTGTCGGATTTCTTCCAGGGGTTGGAATCGGCCACCAATGAAATCGTCCTCCTGGGATTGGCGATCTTTTTCCTGACGACGGTGGAGACGCGCTACAAGCGCGGGCGGGCCCTCAAATCCCTCCACGAATTGCGCTCCATAGCCCATATCATTGATATGCACCAGCTCACCAAGGATCCGGAACGCGCGCTCCGCGATGGAACGGACACGCCCTCCTCCCCGCACCATGCCCTGAACCCCTACGATCTGGAGCGTTACCTGGACTACTGCAGCGAGTTACTGGCCATCATCAGCAAAATAGCCGCGCTGCACGTGCAACGCTTCAACGACCCGGTCGCCCTCGATTCCGTCAACCAAGTCGAAGACCTGGCCCACTCCCTGTCGCGCAACATCTGGCAGAAGATCATGATCCTGCACCGCATCCTGCACAAGGAATGAGCCTGGAGGCGAAAGGGGCGGTACCCCCGCCCGGATCCTGGAAGGACTGGCACATCCCTTACGGGAGTGACGCGCTCACGCTGCGCGCGGCCCGTGACAGCCTTACCGCCCTGGGGGGGCGACAGGAGGACGTGCCCCTCATGGTTCAAATCGTGGAAAACCCGCGCTTCGATCTCCCTGGTTTCGACCTCTTCCACGGCGCCGTGGACCTCGCCACCCACGACTGCATCCATATCCTTTTGGGCCGCGGCCTGCTGCCGATGGACGAGGCTTTCACCATTGGCTTCACCATGGGCAGCACCGATAAGGTCGGTGCCCTGGAGGAGCGGCTTTACGCCCTTATCTCGAAACACCTTTATCCCAAGTCCTATAGGTTTGGCGAGGAGGACCTGCGCGTCTTCAAAGACGCGGTGCGGCTCGGCTACATATCAGATTGCCAGCCTTTGGACAAAGTGGATTACCGCAAACTCATGGACCGCCCGATCCGCGACGTTCGCCGCGAGATCGGCATCGAGGGCGATTTGATCCTGGCGTACTATCGCATCGAGAAACTGCGCTACCCAGACTCGCGGGCCAGCCAGCGGCTGCTGGGATAGGGCGACGCGGGCGCAGTTCCTGCAAATTGCCGATTTCGTTTTGATGTCCGCCGGCGTGGGACTGGCCGGGGAGATGCAAGCATCGCCCCGACAGCGCGGCCTGCTTCACAATTGCACAGACACAGGCGTTTCTGGAAAGGCTGGTCTAGCCGGCCCGATACGCCCGAGGCCAGCCCGACGTCAGGGAGCTGTCTCCGCGGCTCCGACGCCCAAGGGAACAGCGGGCTCTTCCTTGCGGCCTTTGCGTTTGGGGATTTTGTGGAAGCTGAGCTTCTCGCCGCCCTTGTCGAGTTCCACCACCACCTTGCCGGCGTTTTCAAAAGCCCCCGACAACAGCAGTTCGCTGAGCTCGTCCTCCACGTACTTTTCCAGGGCCCGCCGCAGCGGCCGGGCGCCGAATTCGCGGTTGTAGCCCTTGTCGAGCAGGAAGTCCAGGGCTTCGCGCGTGAACTCGATTTCGAGGCCCTTGTCCTTGAGCCGCGCCGCCGTGTGCTGCGTTTCGAGGGCCACGATTTTGTCGAGGTGCTCGCGCTCGAGGTTGCGGAAGACCACGATCTGATCGAGGCGGTTCACGAATTCGGGCCGGAACTCCTTGTCCACCTGACCCAGGAGTTTCTTCTTCAGGCCCTCGAAATCCTTGGTGTGGTCGGCGCTCTTGAAGCCGAAACTCCCGCCCTTGAAGAACTGCGCGCCGATGTTCGAGGTCATGATGACGATGGCGTTGCGGAAGTCCACGGCGCGGTCGAAGCTGTCGGTGATGCGGCCTTCCTCCATCAGTTGCAGCAGGATGTTGAAGACGTCGGGGTGGGCCTTTTCAATTTCGTCGAGCAGCACCACGCAGTAGGGCCGGCGGCGCACCTTCTCGGTGAGGTTGCCGCCCTCCTCGTAACCGACGAAGCCTGGGGGCGCGCCGATGAGCTTGGAGACGTTGAACTTCTCCATGTACTCCGACATGTCAATCTGGATGAGCGCCGCCTCCTCGCCGAACATGAACTCGGCAAGGACTTTAGCGAGGTGGGTCTTGCCTACGCCGGTCGGACCCACGAAAAGGAAGCAGCCCATGGGCCGCTTGGGATTCTTCACGCCCGCGCGCGCGCGGCGCAGCGCCTTGGACACCGCGGAAATGGCCTCCTCCTGGCCGATGACTTTGTCGCAGAGCGTTTTTTCCATGTCGAGCAGACGCGCGGTCTCCTTTTGGTCTATGCGCGAGAGCGGGATGCCGGTCATGAGGGAGACCACCTCGCTGATGACCCCGGTGTCCACCACGTTTTCGCTCTGGCTGAAGGCGTTGGCGATGCGCTTGCGCTCCAGGGCTATTTCCTGGCGCATCTTTTCGGCCTGATCGCGGAAGGTGGCGGCCTGTTCGAACTGCTGGGAGGCCACGGCCTGTTCCTTCTGGCGTTCCAGGCCGCGCACCTGGTCATCGCGCTGGCGCAGCAACGGCGAGGTGGCGGTGTTCTTGATGCGCAGCCGCGCGCCGCTCTCGTCGATGACGTCAATGGCCTTGTCGGGCAGGAAGCGGCTTGAGATGTAGCGATCCGAATATTCGGCGGCCATGCGCAGCGCCTCGTCGGTGTAGCTCACCTTGTGGTGCTTCTCGTACTTTTCCTTGAGCCCGCGCAGGATTTCCACCGCCTGGTCCACGCTGGGGGGGTCCACCCGCACGGTTTGGAAGCGGCGCTCCAGGGCGCTGTCCTTCTCGATATACTTGCGGTATTCGTCCAGGGTGGTCGCGCCGATGACCTGGATCTCGCCGCGGCTCAAGGCGGGCTTGAGCACGTTGGAGGCGTCAATGCTGCCCTCCGCCGCGCCGGCCCCGATGAGCGTGTGCAGCTCGTCAATGAACAGGATGACGTTTTTGCAGCGCACCACCTCCTGCATCACCGTCTTGATGCGCTCCTCGAATTGACCGCGATACTTGGTGCCGGCCACCATGAGCGCAAGGTCGAGGATGACGATGCGGCGGTCGTGCAGCAGATCCGGAACTTCGCCTTCGATGATGCGCTGGGCGAGCCCCTCGACGATGGCGGTTTTACCGACGCCGGCCTCGCCGAGCAGCACCGGGTTGTTCTTGGTGCGCCGGCACAGGATCTGCAGCATGCGCTCGATCTCCTTCTCTCTGCCGATGACCGGGTCCAGCCCGCCCTTGCGGGCCAGCGCCGTAAGGTCGCGCCCGAAGGCATCCAGGGCCGGCGTCTTGGAAGGGGCGGCTTGGGCCTGGGGCGGTGCCCCCGGCTGTTGAGGGGGGGTGGCGCCTGGCTCAGCGCCCACCTGCTCCGGTTCGGCGCCGAGGATTTTGAGCACTTCCTTACGCACCTGGTCGAGGTCAATGCCGAGGTTGATCATCACCTGGGCGGCTTCGCTGTCGTTCTCGCGGATGAGGCCCAGCAGCAGGTGTTCGGTGCCGATGTAGTTGTGGCCGAGGTTGCGCATCTCCTCCAGGGCGTACTCCAGCATCTTCTTGGTGCGCGGTGTGAAGGGCAACTGGCCCATGGTACTCATGCTGGTCCCGGGCTGGACGATTTTCTCGATTTGCAGCAGGATGCGCTCCGGATCAATGTTGAGGTTTTCGAGGATATTGGCGGCGACACCGCTGCCCTCCTTGATGAGCCCCACCAGGATGTGCTCCGTGCCGATGTAATCGTGGTGCAGGCGCTCCGCCTCCTGGCGCGCCAGCGCGATGACCTTGCGGGCGCGATCGGTGAACTTGTCAAACATGGATTTCTACCACCTTGGTGAGGTTTTGGAGCCGACAAGAGTAAAAGCAATCATCATGCCGCAACCAACCCCATTTTGCGCCGCGTGCGGATCAGCCCGGGTCCTTTGCTTCCGCCATGCACAAGATTATCGGGGCTCGCGAGGGATTTCAAGACGGGTCGCGGCCGCTCACCAGCCGCCCGCAAGCGCCAAAACCGCAGCTTCCGCGAGGTCCGCGAGGGCATCGCGGGTCGCCTGGGCCTCGCTGCCGCCGCGATCCACGCGGTAGGTGCCGGAGCTGCCGCGGAAGTCGGTGTTGCGCACGTGCAGGGTTTTGTTCCCGCTCTCGCCTTCCACCCGCAAGTCCATTTCGACAATGAATTGAACCTCCATGACAATCCCACGCTCGTTGCGCTCGCGGTCCAGCTTCTGGACGCTGAGGAGCGTTCCGCGCAGGAGGGCTTGGGCTTCCTCGCGCTTGGCCAGGTGGACGTTTTTCTGCCGGCGCAGCACCTCGACCAGGCGGGCCTGAAGGTCGCTCGAGAAAAGCCGGTAGTCGGTGCGGTTCTCGATGGATTCGACGCAGTAGCTGCCGGCAAGCCCGCTGGTCGCCGTTCCAAACTGGTAGCGGCAGGAGATCAGGGCGGCGGCACAACCGAGGACCGCGAGGGTCCGTCGAACCGGGTTCACCCTAACCCGGCAGAGCCGGAACCCAAGGGAATAAAAAGGTCGGCAACAAGGACCATCCCCCTCCGCATTCTCCGCGTCTCCGCGTGAGCCAGTCCCTGTTTTCTCTTCACTTTCTACGTCCGCGCCGAACGCATCAACTTTCTTGCACGCGGAGACGCGGAGCGCGCGGAGAAGACGGGAAGGCCTGACGCGCCCCAAAACCATTTTTCAGGTTCACCGGGCGCGTTTTTTCTCGACCGCCGCGGCGAGTTCCCGCGCCTCGGGGTGGAAGGGGGCCAGGGTGGCATCGGCCAGCACGCCCTCCAGGCAGAACTTGGCGGCCGTCCACTTGCGCTGCGAACAGTAGAAGCGGGCGGCGTCAAGATCGTGGATGCCGATGCGCCGGCGCGCCTCGGTGAGCAGGGCCTTGGCGCGCTCGCGATCCTCGCCGTTGGGGTAGCGTTCGAGGTAGTCTTCGAGGTAGAATACCCCGCGCTCCACGAGCTCGCGGCTGTAGGTTTCTCCCTTGTTGAGGCCGAGATAGCTTTCCCCCAGGGCCACCTCGGCCTTGGCGGCGATGGGGGTGCCGGGCTGCTTCTTTTCCAGGTCCTTGAGGGCTATAACGGCCTCTTCGCAATCACCGCGGCGCATGTGGATGTGGGCCGCCGAGAACAGCCCCTCGGCGGCGGCGGGGCCGTAGGGGTCGTGCTCGGCGACGAATTCGAAAGCTTTGATGGCATAAGATTCGCGGCGCCACAGGTCGTAGTCTTCATTGCGCGTCACCACGAAGTTTTTGCCGACCGCGAAGGCGAGTTCGACGGCCCGGGCCATCTTCTGGGAGTCGGGATATTTCTCGCCCAGGGTCTCCAAGGTGAACATGACGGCGGCGGGTTCCCCGTCCTCGTACTGGAGCCCGGCGATGAGCAGCAGCAGATCCTCGTCGGGGCGATAGTCCGGATAAAAAGCGCGCAACACCTCGTAGCGGCGCACCGCCATCTTGTAGTTGCCTTCGGAGGCGAAGACCTCGGCCTGCTTCTCCAGGTCCTCGGGACTTTCCGCCATGGTGGCGTCAATGTTTTCGAGCAGCCGGCGGGTACGCCGACCGGGGCGCGCGTAGGTTTTCTTTGGGGCGGGAGACTCTTCCGCCTCGCGAGCGGACGCCCGGGTGGCGCGCCGATCCTCGGGAAAGTGATCGTGGGCGAAGGCTCCGGCAAACCCCCAAACGAGGCAGGCGGCGGCCAGCGCCCGGCCGCTGTTGCGGAAAGGGGACCTGAGTTGCGAAATCGCCAAAGTGCGGCGATTGTGATCCCATCTCTCAGGGTTAAAGGGGGAAGACCGGGAGGTCTCGGGCCTTATCGGGCTTGCGGTCCCTCCCTTGAAGGGTGTTGGTGGGAAGATTTTTAGCTCCGAGCGGCTTCGGGACCCAGGACTTGAACGAACCGCCTTTTTATTACACTCGCCGGTTCCTTTTTTGGAGTACAGGTAAAATGAGCAAGTCAATTTCGTGGATGGTTGTCGCCATGCTGGCCCTGTTGTTGGCGCCCGCTGTTCTGGCGAACGAAGAAGCGGCCGCCGCCGCGGTCACCATTTCTGGCACGGTTGCCGTGACCAAGGGCGAGGATGGTGCGGTCAAGTCGGTCATGATCTCCGAGGACAAGGAGCACGGAGCGACCTATACCGTCACCATGGACGACGAGTGCAAGAAAGTGGCCGCGATGGACAAGAAGATGGTGAAGGCCATGGGCACCGTGTCCGAGAAGGACGGGGTCAAGATGCTCACCTGCACCAGCTGCGAGGAAGTTGCAGCGGCTGCGAAGTGAGGTCAAGCGCCTCCCGTATCTAGGGAAACACAAAACCCGTGCGGCTGAAACACACCGCGCGGGTTTTTTTTCGGGCTCCAGAAAGTTTAACCAAAGTGAAGTCATAGGGCCGCCGGCGCGGGCTCTCCGCGCCTCTCAATGCGCTGGCGATACGCGGCGGGACTCGCCCCGTAGGTGCGCTTGAAGCGCAAGGTGAAATAAAACGGGTTGGCGAAACCCACCGCCGCAGCCACTTCGCTGACGCGGAGGTCCGTGCTTTCCAGGAGCTGGCGCGCGCGGGTGAGGCGTTGGCCCTCGATGAATTGCTGGGGCGTGGTTTTGAGTTGCGCGCGAAAGAGATGGGCGAAACGCGAGGGGGACAGGTGGGCCGCCTGAGCCAGGCGGGGGATGGAAAGCGGCTCGTGCAGGCAACGCATCAGGAGGTCGAGGGCCGCGCGCAGCCGTTCGTCCAGGCGCGCGAAGTTCGAGGCTGGATTCTGGCGATCACACCACAGGAGCGCCGCTTCCAAGGCATTGAGCCCGAGTTCGAGCCCATGGTGCGCCAATTGGGTGCAGCAGCGGTGGGCCTCGCGCAACTGCAGGGCAACGTGTTCCCGAGCTTCGGCGTCGGCGATTTCTATGCGTCGCATCCCCGGCCCCGCGACCGGCCAGTCCATCCAGGCGCGCCAGGCAGGGGAGGGCTCGAAGTGGGCCCAGAGCAACTCCCAGTTTCCCGTGCTGACGTCGGTGCCGTAGCTGTGTGCCACATCGGGCTCCATGAGCACCGCCACGCCGGGACCGGCCACGAAACTCCCTCCGGGATGCTCGAATTTTCCGGCGCCGCTCACGGTGTAGATGAGCAGCCAGTCGTAAATGCCCAGCGCGCGGCGGTGGTGGTAATCCGTACCGCGCTGGAAATGCCCGGTCAACAACCTCTGGGAGGGCGGGGAGTCCGGCTTGGGGGGCACGCTTCCAATCATAGCAGGATATTATATGCAGTTGGCATTTTCATGAATACCCAGCCGCTGGGAAATTTATAGAATATACGGCAAGGACGCGAATTTTAAGGGCACCCAACACAGGAGCAAGAAAATGACCCCACGACTCACGGCAGCTCAAATAGCAGAATTTAACGAGAAGGGCTATCTTATCCGGCCCAGTTTTTTTGATGCCGAGGAAATCGCGCTATTGCACGAAATCGCATTGGCCGACAAGAATATGGAAAAAGCCGGCGGCCCGGTGGACGCTGGGGGGCGCGCCAGCCGCTTGCACCTGCGCAACGACCTGCCCGACGACATCTACAGCGCCTGCGTGCGCGCCCGGCGCATGGTCGAGACCCTGGAGCAGTTGCTCGGAGGGGAAGTTTACCACTACCACCATAAAATGATGCTCAAGGAACCGCGGGTTGGCGGCGCCTGGGAATGGCACCAGGATTTCGGCTACTGGTACCAGCAATACCTCACCCCTGCCATGGGCAGCGCCATGATCGCGGTGGATCGCGCCACGAAAGCCAACGGCTGTTTGCAGGTCATTCCCGGATCTCACCGCTGCGGGCGCATCGAGCACCAGCAGGTGGGCCAGCAGACGGGCGCCAATCCCGAACGGGTGCAGGCCGTGCTCCGGCATCTGCCCTTGGTGCACGTAGAGCTGGAGCCGGGCGACACGCTTTTCTTCCACAGCAACCTGCTGCACAGCTCCGACCGCAATGAGAGCGAAAACCCGCGCTGGACGCTCATCTGCTGCTACAACACCCGCAGCAACCCGATGATGCAAAACAAGGACCGCTGGCATCCGGCTTATTCCTACTTGAATCGCCTGGAGGACGAGGAGGTCCGGCGCGTCGGGCTCCGCCAGATCGAGGAACTGCACGCTCTGCCAGCCTTGAGTTGAGGTTTTTGGGACTTTGGTTGATACGGGGTATCTCCTTCCCTCTCGTAAGTTCGTAATCGTGAAATCAATATTTTTATCTGGAACTCAGGAACTCAGGAAAAGAGAATATGACGACGATCATGGGCGAATTTTATGCTCAGAGCCGATGCAGGGCAAACAGCCTTTGGTGAGTTCCAGAGTTCCAGAGTTCCAGAGTTCCAGAGTTCCAGAGTTCCAGAGTTCCAGAGTTCCAGAGTTCCAGAGTTCCAGAGTTCCAGAGTTCCAGAGTTCCAGATTCAAATTCTTTAAAATTTTTCACGCACCACCACGACATGCTGGAGTTGCGAGAGCCAAGGGGATACCCCATTGGTTGATTAGCCAAAAACGCGGTCCGGATATGCTTTTCTTCCAGCATGCGGTGGTACTACCTCCAGCACGTGCCCTTCGAGGGTCCTGGGTATCTGGCGCGCTGGGCTCACGAGCAGGGCCACGAAATCACGCCCGTCACGCTCTGGCAGGGCGATAGCTTCCCGCAACTCGGCGACTTCGACGGCCTTTTCGTCCTGGGCGGCCCCATGAACGTGGACGAAGAAGCGCGCTATCCCTGGCTGGCGGCGGAAAAAATCTTTCTGCGCGAGGCCGCCGCCGCGGGCAAGGCCATCCTGGGGGTGTGCCTGGGAGCCCAGTTGCTTTCCGTTGTCCTGGGCGGCAGCGTCGCCTCGAACAGCGGCAAGGAAATCGGCTGGTATCCGGTGCGCCTCACGCGCGTGGGGCGCGCCCACGCACTGTTCCGCGACTTTCCCGCGGAGTTCACGGCTTTCCATTGGCATGGCGACCGCTTCGCGATCCCTCCTGGGGGCGCCCTCACGGCGGAGTCCGTGGCCTGCCCGCACCAAGCCTTCGTGATGGGCGAGCGCGTTGTGGGCCTGCAATTCCACCTGGAGATGACCGGTGAGAGCGTCGCCAGCCTCATCCGCCACTGCCCTCTCGACCTCGCCGCCGGACCTTGGGTTCAAACCCCGAAGGATCTATATGCAGGACTCGAGCCCACCATGGCGGAATCCCACCGGCTGCTGGGCACGCTGCTGTCAAGGCTGGGAGAGGCCGGCGCGATGGCAGCGCTCTCATTCTAAAAGCCCGGATCCGCCCCTTTCTGCCTTCGGCCACTGGATTCTAGCCGAAAAATGACTATAATGGCTTGCTTGGCGCTAGCGCCCATAAAATACGCCGTCCCTCTGTTCCCTTCTCTCCCCCCAAAAGCGGATTGACAGCCAGCGTTTTGTCCCCATTCCCGGCTTGGCTGAAGCGCCCGTTGCCAACCAAAGGTGAAATCGCGACGCTCAAGCAGTCCTTTCGGGCCGCCGGACTGCACACCGTCTGCGAATCGGCCAGTTGCCCCAATATCGGCGACTGCTTCGCGCGCCGCACCGCCACCTTCATGATCAACGGCAACATCTGCACGCGCGCCTGCCGCTTTTGTGACGTGGAAAGCGGCCGGCCTTTGCCGCAAAATCCCCGTGAACCCGAGGAGTTGGCCAAGGCCGCTAAAAATCTGGGCCTGCGTTACATCGTTGTCACGTCCGTGAATCGAGATGACCTTGAGGACGGCGGCGCGCGGCAATTTGTCCTGGTGGCGCAGGCTCTGAGGAACGAGATCCCTGGAATTCAAATCGAGTTCCTGATTCCCGATTTCGAGGGCCAACGGGACGCCCTGCTGATGGTCCTGGAGTCCCAGCCGGATGTGCTGAACCACAACCTGGAGACGGTGCGCCGCCTGACTTCCGGGGTACGCAGCAAGGCGCGCTATGATCGATCCCTCGAAGTGCTGCGGCGCGCCTCACAGCTCGGAGCCACAAGAGTGAA
>JAHFOS010000182.1 GCA_023261545.1 bacterium | reverse complement strand
GCTCCAGCAGCGCGGCCCAGGTCCCCTCCTCGATGGGAAAGTCGAGTTGCAGGCTGAAACGGATGGCGCGCAGCATGCGCAGGTGGTCCTCGTTGAAGCGCTGGGTCGGCGCGCCGATGGCGCGCAGGCGGCGTTTTTCCAGGTCCTCCAGGCCGCCCACGTAATCCACGACTTGGGCGCTCGCCGGGTCGTAGTAGAGGCCGTTCACGCCGAAGTCGCGCCGTTCCGCGTCCTCGCGCTCGCCGCCGAAGACCACCGACTCGGGGCGGCGGCCATCCGAGTAGGGCCCGTCGGCCCGGAAGGTCGCGACCTCGATGTTAGCCCCGAATTCGCCCACCAGCACCACGCCGAAGGCCACCCCCACCTTGCGCGTGTGGCGGAAAAGCGCCAGGACCTCATCGGGCCGGGCACCCGTGGCCACGTCGTAGTCCTTGGGAACGCGGCCCAGCATGAGATCGCGCACCGCTCCGCCCACGATGTAGGCGATGTGCCCCGCCGCGTGCAGCCGTTCCAGCACCGCCAGCGCGCTCATGCCCACGGCCCCGGCGATGCTGGCGCCCGCGGGCAGGCTGGCCCGGCGCGGGGGCGTCATTCCCACTCGATGGTGCCGGGGGGCTTGGAGGTAATGTCGTAAACCACGCGGTTGACGCCGCGCACCTCCCCCACGATGCGGGTGCTGACGCGCGCCAGGAAATCGTGGGGAAAGCGGTACCAGTCCGCGGTCATGAAGTCGCTGGTGGTCACGGCGCGCAGGGCCAGCACCTGCTCGTAGGTGCGCCCGTCGCCCATCACCCCCACGCTGCGCACCGGCAGCAGCACCGCGAAGACCTGGGCGAGCTCGCGCCGCAGACCGGCGCGCTCCACCTCGTCAAGGAAGATGCGATCCGCGCGGCGCAGCACTTCGAGCCGTTCGCTGGTCACCTCGCCCACCACGCGCACGGCCAGCCCCGGACCCGGGAAGGGATGGCGCTCCAGCACCGCCTCGGGCACGCCGAGAGCGCGGCCCAAAGCGCGCACCTCATCCTTGAAAAGCTCGCGCAGGGGCTCCAGCACCTTCATCAGCATGCGCTCGGGCAGCCCCCCGACGTTGTGGTGGCTCTTGATGGTCTGGGATTTGCCGTGCGTGGAGGTGGACTCGATGACGTCCGGGTAGATGGTGCCCTGGGCCAGCCACTGGGCGCCACCAAGCTGGCTCAGCTCGCCCTCGAAGGCCTCGATGAAGGCCGCGCCCACCGCCTTGCGCTTGGCCTCGGGGTCGAGCACGCCCCGCAGGCGGCTCAGGAAAAGCTCGCCCGCGTCCACGACGCGCAGCGGCAGTTTGCAATAGCTGTGGAAGCGCTCCTGGATCTCGCGCGCTTCATCGAAACGCAGCAGGCCGTTGTCTATGAAAACGCAGTGGACCTGCTGGGGAAGCGCGCGCTCGAGCAGCGCCGCCATGACGCTGGAGTCCACTCCGCCCGAGAAGCCGAGCACCACGCGCTCGCGGCCCACATCGGCCTGGATGCGCTGGCAGAGGGCGGCGATCTGGTTTTCGGGACGCCAGTCGCAGGCGAGGCCACAAACGGAGCGCAGGAAATTCCTGACGAAGACGGCGCCATTTTCGGTGTGGTGCACCTCGGGGTGGAATTGCAGGCCGTAGAAACGGCGGCGCGCATCCTGGACGACCGCGTGGGGGGTGGCGGCCGTGGCGGCCACGCCCTCGAAACCCGGCGGCAGCAGCGTCACGCTGTCGCCATGGCTCATCCAGACTTGCTGGCCCGCGGTTTTGGCTTCGGGAAGCCCTGTGAAAAGCGCGCACGGGATCGCCGGTTTTTCCAGGTGCGCCCGCCCGTATTCGCGTTTTGAACTGGCCTCGATGCGCCCCCCCAACTCATGCACCATGACCTGCAGGCCGTAGCAGATGCCCAGCAGCGGCAGTCCCATTTCCCAGACGCGAGCGTCGGGACGGGGCGATCCCGCGTCGTAAACCGAGGCCGGTCCCCCGCTCAGGATAACCCCTTGGGCCCCGAAAGCGCGGATTTCCTCCACCGAGACACCGGCGGGCCTGAGTTCCGCGTAAACGCCGAGTTCGCGCACGGCGCGCACGATGAGCTGGTTGTACTGCGAACCGAAGTCGAGAACCAGGACGCGCGCGGGCCTCATCGCTACAGATTCTCTGGCTAAGAGAATGGTGATCGCTCAGCCCTGCCGCAGAAAAGCCAGCCGTTCGCCCTTTATCCCCAGTTTTTGGGGATGAGCCCGTCGAAGGGTGGACGGCTGTGGGATCGCGGTCCGTTCATGCTTCGACAAGCTCAGCACGAACGGACCTGAATGCCGGTGGAGAAAAATGAAGACACGTTCGTGGGCTGAACCATTGCAGGGAAAGTTCGTAAATGTGGTTGCCGGCCCGATTTGTCAATTATCCTGGGGCCGACCCTGTCCTGGGGTGGAGCCGCCGCGGGACTGTGGCGACTCATCTAAGGAGAATCAGCATGGGCCTCAGCAAAGAACGCAAGTCGGCGCTTACCAGCGAGTTTCGCATCAAGGAGGGAGACACCGGATCCTCCGCCGTCCAGGTCGCCCTGCTCACCGAGCACATCCGCGACCTTACCGAGCACCTCAAGATCCACCCCAAGGACCTGCACAGCCGGCGCGGCCTGCAGCTCATGGTCAACCGCCGCAACCGCCTGCTCAAATACATCTACCGCTGCAACCACGAAAGTTACCGCGACCTCGTGAACAAGCTCAACATCCGCGGGAAGCTCGACAAGGGGCATTGATCCCTCTGCGAGTCTGCGAGGGTTTCTGCTTTTGCGTGGCCTCAAAGAGGTATCCCTTCAAGTCCTGAAATACCTGGCGCCAGGTTGGCGCCCAGCCGCCAGTAGCGGCCAACGAGTGCAAATCAACTAAAAAAAGAAAAAGAGAGGAAGAGTTATGGTTACGACAGTTTCAAGAGAAATCGCGGGCAAGACGCTCACGCTGGAGACCGGCAAGATAGCCAAGCAGGCTTCGGCTTCCGTCGTGGTGCGCTGCGGAGACACCATCGTGCTTTGCGCCGTCGTGGAGGGCGGGGTGCGCGAGGGCATTGACTTCTTCCCGTTGTCCTGCGACTATCGGGAAAAGATGTATGCGGCGGGCAAGGTTCCGGGCAGCTTCTTCCGCCGCGAGGGCCGCCCCGCGACGCGCGAGACGCTGGTGAGCCGGCTCATTGATCGGCCCATCCGGCCCAACTTCCCCAGTGGCTTCAAGAATCAGGTTTCCGTCGAATGCCAGGTGTTGAGCTACGATCCGGAGGTCAACCCCGACATCCTCGCCATGATTGGCGCCTCGGCGGCCCTGGGCATCAGCTCCATGCCGTTCCACACCGTCCTGGGCGCCACGCGCATCGGGCTGGTGGACGGCAAGCTGGTGGTGAATCCCGGTTACACGCTGATGGAGACCTCCAAGCTCGACCTGGTGGTTTCGGGCACCAAGGACAGCATCATGATGGTGGAAAGCGCCGCCCAGGAGGTGAGTGAAATCCAGGCCATCGAGGCGCTCACGCTGGCGCAGAAGCACATCGCCGAGATTGCCGCCTTGCAGGAGGAGCTCATCGCCAAGGCGGGCAAACCCAAGGTCGCGTTCGTCGCGCCGGCGGGTCCGGAGAAAATGGCCACCGCCATGCACGGCGAGGTCCAGCGTCTCATGAGCTGTTTCAGCACTCCCGACAAGAAGCAGCGTCACGACAAGGTAGAGGGCCTACAGGAGGAGCTTGAGAAGCGCATGCTGGCGGGTGTTGCCGAGGCCGACCTGGAGCAGGCCGAACTCGACTTCAAGGAAGCCTTCGGCACTCTCAAGGAGAACGCCATGCGCGAAATCATCTTCGGCGGCAAGCGCTGCGACGGGCGCCGGCTCGACCAGGTGCGCCCCATCACCAGCGAGGTGGCACTGCTGCCGCGCGCGCACGGGTCGGCCCTGTTCACCCGCGGCGAAACCCAGGCTATCGTGACCTGCACGCTGGGCACCTCCCGCGACTCGCTGCTGGTGGACGACCTCGATCCCAAGCGCTACGACACCTTCATGCTGCACTACAACTTCCCCGGCTACTCGGTGGGAGAAATCAGCGGCCGGCCCGGTCCGGGCCGGCGCGAAATCGGCCACGGCAACCTGGCGCTGCGGGCCTTGAAGGCCGTGATGCCGGAGCATGAAAAGTTTCCCTACACGGTGCGCATCGTCTCGGAGATCACCGAATCCAACGGCTCGTCCTCCATGGCCAGCGTTTGCGGCGGCTCGCTGGCGCTGATGCAGGCCGGCGTGCCGGTGAGCGCGCCCGTGGCCGGGATTGCCATGGGTCTCATCAAGGACGGACAGCGTGAGGCCATCATCAGCGACATCCTCGGCGACGAGGACCACTACGGCGACATGGACTTCAAGGTCGCGGGGACGAGCAAAGGCATCACCGCGCTGCAGATGGACATCAAGATCCAGGGGCTTTCCCGCGCCACCATGGAGCGGGCACTCGAACAGGCGCGCGTGGGCCGCCTCCATATCCTCGGCGAGATGGCGAAAACCCTGGACAAAGCCAATGAGACGCTCTCGGCCCATGCCCCGCGCATCACCTCCATCAAGATTGACCCCGAGCTTATCGGCAAACTCATCGGCCCGGGTGGCAAGAACATCCGCTCCATCCAGGAAACGACCGGCGCCGAAGTCACCGTCGAGGACGACGGGACCGTGCTCATCTACGCCAAGGATGGGCCCAGCGGCGAGCGCGCCTTCAACCTGGTGCGCAACGTCACCCTGGTTCCGGAAGTGGGCAGGGCCTACGACGGCGTGGTGTCCGGCGTCAAGGAATTCGGCGCCTTCGTGGATATCTTCTCGGGAACCACCGGATTGCTGCACATCAGCGAAATAAGCGATGAGTACGTCAAGGACGTGAACCAGGTGGTGGCCCTCGGCGACAAGATCCGCGTGGTGGTGAGTGAGGTGGATCGCAGCGGCAAGATCCGCCTGCTCCGGGAGGCCAAATACCTGAAGCAAATGGCCGAGGGCGGAGTCCCGGCACCGACAGGTGGTGGCGGAGGTCGCTCGCGGCGTTGAGTCATGGCGCAACGCTCGGGAGGAAATAGAATAGCCGTTCGCCCTTTATCCCCCGCTTCGGGGGGTGAGCCTGTCGAAGGGCCGCTAAGCGAACCCCTTGAGGTGGACGGTTCGAGTTAGTGCTTCGACAGGCTCAGCACGAACGGTATTGTTTCTTACAGGGCCGCACGTGTCGAGCAATGAAAACAATGGTGGCAGCCCCATTCCTGGTTGCCACCGCCTCGCCCTCCCGGGCCGCGCCTTCCTCAGCGGGGATTATCACCTGCTCCCGGGCGAGCCGGCTGAGGCCCTGGCCCGCTTCCTCGAACTGCTGGAGCGCGGGGACGCCGCCATCTTCCTCGGCGATCTCTTCGAGGTTTGGTACGAAAACCGTGGCGGGCATGTTTCGGGCTACGAGCCGATGCTTGCGCTCTTAGAGAATGCGAAAAAACGCGGCGTGGACCTGCACCTGGTGGCCGGCAACCGCGACTTCCTGGCCGGGGATCAACTGCGGCGCGCGGCGGGAATGACCGTGCACCCGTGCCCGCTGCTCTTGGAGGGACGCCGGCCGCTGCTCGTCGTCCATGGCGACGAACTGCTGCCCGACGACCGCTCTTATCAGCGCTACAAAGCCATCGCGCGCAATCCTTTCATGCTTTTTCTGCTGCGAAATGCTCCGCTTTTCATGCTCGACCGGCTTGCCAGGGGCGCAAGGCAGGCCAGCCGCGCCAAAATCGCCAAGCTGCCCGCGCAACATTTTACGCCAACCCTGGAGCCGCTCCTGCCGCTCTTGAAAGGCTGCGGTGCCGAGCTCGCCGTCGCCGGACACCTGCACCAGGATATCGAACTCATCAGCGCCGACGGCCGCCACACCTGCCGCGTGCTGCCCGACAGCCGCCCGGATTGCGTGCGCTACCGCGTTTTTGACGGCGCCTCTCTTTCAGAACTGCGCGCATGCCGGACGACGACCTGAAACCGGCGCCAAAGTCGCGGAAGTACATCGGCGTCCACTTCCAGTGCTGCGGGACTTATTGCCGCATCTACGTGAACGCCGACAACACCGCCTACGAAGGCCGGTGCCCGCGCTGCCTGCGCGCGCTGCGCGTGCGTATCGGTCCGGGTGGAACTTCGGAGCGGTTTTTCAATGCGAGCTAGATTCCCCTTAATTTCTCATCTTCCGCATCTCCGCGTGAATAAATCTTGAGTTTCCATGTCCCCAACAAATACATCAAAATTCTTGCACGCGGAGACGCGGAGAGCGCGGAGAATATTCAGCCTAATAAAACATAGATGGGCTTCAGCCCTCATGATTTTATTTCTTGTGTATTTTTTTCTGTATTGCGGTGCGTCTTTTTTTGGTGAATATAAGCATTCAATTTCTGGGTTCAACCGTGACCCGGTTTGTTATTTGGGCTACGTAGATTCTTTGTTATGGCAACCCTACGGAACTTACTTGCGTTTTCACAGAAATGTGGGTGGAAACATGGATGTGGAAATGAATGTTCTCGGTGGGTTATACATGCCATTGCTTATTCTTGACAGATTATGGGTGCACAAAAATCAATACATAATGCCAGAAGAAACGAGGCCAATTAATTGGCCGATTATTTAAGGCGGCCGGGTCGGTTGCCCTTGGGCGCAACCCGCTTTCGCCAACCCTAGGGCAAACTAGACGGATTGAAAATTTATGCCCGAAAGTTCCTCCGGATTTGCCCGCGAGGAGATGTTGAGGAACTCGACGCCCACGACGCGCTCGTTCTGGTCGTAGTCCAGGATAACACCAGAGCGAACCTCTTCGGATTCGACAATGCGACTCTCATCAAGGCGGAAGTAAAGCGCGTCGCTACTCTTGTCTACTTTGACTCTCATATTTCCTCCATGAGGCCCGTGGGCTCATGGTGAGAAAAGGCCAGTAAATACAATAACCTTATGCCCCCCCGCCTCCAGGTTTTTGCCGACCACTCCCGCCTTTTTCCGGGCTATCGCGCCGCCTATCCGGTGGTGAGCCGGCGCGCCCAGGGGGTTTCCCTGGGCATCAACCTGAATCCCGATGGTTTTTGCAACTTTCGCTGCGTTTACTGCCAGGTGCCGCGTCATGAGCTCGACCATGAGGTGGCCGATCCCCCGCTTGACCTTGTCTTGGAGGAAATTGACCGCCTGCATGGGGAGGCGGCGAGCGGGCGGCTTTTCGCCAGCGAGCGCCTGAGTGCCACGCCTCCCGAGCTGCGCACGCTGCGCGACATCAGCCTGAGCGGCGACGGGGAGCCCTCGCTTTACCGCGATCTCGGGCCTTTGCTCGCAGCGCTGTTGCCCCGCGCCGCGGCCTGGGGCGTGAGCCTCCAGCTTATCAGCAATGGCGCGGGGCTGCTGCGGCCGGAACTGCGGCCCCTGCTGGCGCGCTTGCGGCCCGGCCGCGACCGCGTGTGGGTCAAGGCCGACGCCTGGAACCAGCGCGACGTCAAGGAGATCTACGACCTCACCCTGCCCATCGCGGCCCTGTTCAAGCGCCTGGACGCCGTGCTCGACCTCTGCCCCTGCTGGTTGCAGACCTGCGTTTTTAAGAGCCAGGACACGCTATTGAGCTGCGAGCCGCCGCAGCGCATCGGCAGCGCCGTGGAGGAATTGCGCCGCGCCCACCCCCGGCTCGAACGCCTGCAAATCTACACGCTGGCGCGGGCGACCTTCACGCCGGGTCTTGCGCCGCTCACCGACGCCGAGATCCTCGCTTGGGCTGGGGAAGTCCAGAGCCGGACTTCCCTGCCGCTCCAGGTCTGCGGGGAGCACGGAGTGCTGTCGGGCCCCGCGCAGGGGTGAAAGACGCCGCCCCTACTTTTTGTTGTCCTCGCTGAGGTTCAGAAACACCTTGCCGTCCACCTCAATTTCTGAGGTCGCGAAGGCTCCGCGCACCAGGGAATCGTCCGCCGTGCTCTCCGCCTGATTATCACAGACCAGGAAAACCTGCCCCGGTTGGAGCGGCGCGAACTCCTTGTTCAGGCCGGGAGGGAGCACATAGTTCCGGCCTGAAACCGGCCGGCCATCGCGCATGAGCTTGCCATCCTGGATGGCAAAACGGCCGCTATCCTGACTGACCAGACGCGCCAGCATCCAGGAGCTTTTTTCCAAGCTTTGCACCCACAGGACGTCGCCGGGCTTATAGCGCCAGGAAAAGCCGGGATGCCGGTAGAGAACCAGGCGGTCTCCGGGCCGAAATGCGGGCAACATTTCGCGATGGGAGTCCGGCAGGACCACCAACGCGTAGCGTTGGGCATGGTGGACCAGCAGCAGC